>DXGC01000117.1 GCA_019114135.1 Candidatus Corynebacterium avicola | reverse complement strand
GACGCCGGCAGCTCCTTCGGGTCGGTCTGCCACTGCTTGGCGGTGTAGTCGCGGACGAAGGCCTCGTAGAGCGGACGACCGATGAGGGAGATGCCCTTCTCCTCGAGGTTGGCTGCGTCGTCCGGGTTCAGACCGTCGGTCTGCTCCTTGATCAGGTCGCGGGCCTCGTCCGGGCTGTAGTACTTGCCGAAGAACTGGTTGATCAGGCCCAGGCCCATGGGGAACTGGTAGGCGGTTCCGTCGTGCATGGCGAACACGCGGTGCTGGTAGTCGGTGAAGTCGGTGAACTTGTTGACGTAGTCCCAGACCTTCTTGTTGGAGGTGTGGAACAGGTGCGCACCGTACTTGTGGATCTCGATGCCGGTCTCCGGCTCGGCCTCCGAGTAGGCGTTGCCACCGATGTGGCTGCGGCGCTCGACGACGAGCACCTTCTTGTCCAGCTGGCTGGCGGCACGCTCGGCGACGGTCAGTCCGAAGAAACCGCTGCCGACGACGATCAGGTCGAAGTCACTACTTTCGCTCATGGTCAGTCAGGGTACAGGTCGCGTCCGGCAACTGCGCGGCGCCATGCCGGTGAAACGCTCCGGCCGGTCAGAGGTGCACACTGTCGGGGAACAGGTCGTCCAGCTCCTCGAAGAAGGTGCCCGCCGGGGACAGTGCCCGCTCGATGTGGCGGCAGATCTGCTCGTCGGTCGCCCCGTAGCCGTAGTCGACGGCGTAATCGGTGACGAAGTGCAGGTCTCCGTCGGGGTCGCTGACCACTGCCGCCATCGGCATGTAGTGCCCGTTGTTCCAGTTGTTGGCGTGTTCCAGCATGTCCGCATAGCGCTCCGCCGGCAGATACCGGTCCCAGTAGCCCCGCACCGAGAAGAAGCATTCATCAGGGCCGCTGATGTCGAAACCGAAGGTCGCGGTGCCCCAGTCCCCGCTGACCCGGCGATCACGGTCGACGGTGTAGGCGTATCCGAGGGTTTCCAGGGCAGCCATCACCCGGTGCCGGGACAGGGGTTGGAGAACACCGTCCGGAACGGAGGTGGTGAGTTCGCCGGTGTGGTTGCTGTGGTCGCTGGTGTAGTCGCTCATGTCGCTGGTTCTATCAAGCCGTCCGGACACGTTCTTCCGCTCCTGTTCGGGCACGTTCGAACACGTACGATGGGGCACCATGAATTCCCGCGCTGTTGACCTCCCCTCGTCCATGCCCGCCGTCGCCGTCACCGGTGAGTTTCCGGTCGATGACCCCCGGTGCCTCACCGATGTGACGGTGCCGCTGCCCGTCGTCGGACCCCGCGATCTCCTGGTGGAGGTCCAGGCCGTGTCGGTCAACCCGATCGATGTGAAGATGCGCCGTCGGGCTGCAGACGCCATCACCCGCGGTGACCAGCCCATCCTCGGCTACGACGCTGCCGGTGTCGTCCGTGCCGTCGGCGAGGACGTTTCCCGTTTCGAGGTCGGCGACCGGGTCTTCTACGCCGGCAGCCAGCTCCGTGACGGCACCAACGCGAAGTTCCATGCCGTGGACGAGCGGATCGTTGGCCACCGTCCCACGACCTGTTCGGCGACCGAGGCGGCCTCGCTGCCTCTGACGGCCCTGACCGCCTGGGAGGCACTGTTCGAGCGGCTGGGCGCGAACATCTACTCCAACGGCTCACTGCTGATCCTCGGCGGAGCCGGGGGCGTACCCAGCGTGATGATCCAGCTGGCCCGAGCGCTGACGGGCCTGACGGTGATCGCCACCGCCTCGCGCGAGGAGTCCCGCGACTGGGTCGTGGAGATGGGGGCGCACGAGGTCGTGGACCACCGCCGGAGTCTCTCCGAGCAGGTCCTGGACCTGGAGCCGGACGGTATCGACTACGTCTTCACCACCCACACCACCGGACACTCCGGCGAACTGGCCGAGCTGATGAACCCTCAGTCCCAGCTGTGCCTGATCGACGACCCGGAGGACTTCGACATCATCGCCTTCAAGAAGAAGTCGATCTCCCTGCACTGGGAGTCGATGTTCACCCGGGTCATCTTCGACACCGAGGACGTCGAGGAACAGGGCGTGATCCTGGACCGCATCGCCGAGATGGTCGACGACGGCCGCATCATCCCCACCGTGGGCGAGACGATGCTCGGCCTGAAGGCCTCGACCCTGGCCGAGGCCCACCGCGAGGTGGAGCGCGGACACGTCACCGGCAAGATCGTCGTCAAGAGCTGAGCTCAGCTGAATCACGCTGACCTGTCCTTCCCGGCGGCGCCCCGTATCATGTGCCCATGCGAGTACTGATCGTCGAGGACGAACCGTTCATGGCCGAGGCCGTGCGTGACGCGCTGCGCCTGGAGGCCATCGCCGCCGACATCGCCGGCGACGGGGACACCGCCCTGGAGATGCTCTCCGTCAACGACTACGACATCGCCGTCCTCGACCGGGACGTCCCCGGCCCGTCCGGCGACGAGATCGCCACACGGATCGTGGAATCCGGCACCGGCATGCCGATCCTGATGCTCACCGCCGCCGACCGGGTGGACGACAAGGCCTCCGGTTTCGAGCTGGGGGCGGACGACTACCTCACCAAACCCTTCGACATGCGTGAGCTGGTCATGCGACTGCGCGCCCTGGACCGGCGACGCGACCAGCACCGGCCGCCGGTGCACGAGATCGCCGGGCTGAAGGTGGACCCCTTCCGCCGCGAGGTCTACCGGGACGGCCGGTACGTCGCGGTCACCCGCAAACAGTTCGCCGTGCTCGACATCCTGGTCACCGCAGATGGCGGTGTCGTCAGCGCCGAGGAACTGCTGGAGAAGGCATGGGACGAGAACGCCGACCCCTTCACCAATGCGGTGCGCATCACCGTGTCGGCTCTGCGGAAGAGACTCGGGGAACCGGGATTGATCGAGACGGTGCCGGGTGTCGGCTACCGGATCTCCGCACCGGGCGACAAACCGGACGGTGCCACCGATGACTGACCGTCCCGTCCGGAGACGGGGCCTGAGCGTCCGGCTGAAGCTCACGCTGAGCTACGCCGGATTCCTCATGCTTGCCGGAACCCTGCTGCTCGCCGTCGTATGGCTGTTCCTGCTGCGCTATGTGCCGGATCGCTCCGTCGGCGACAGTCGGGGGTATGCACCGGCTCGAACAGAACTCATCGAGGCCTTCGCTCCCCGAATCATCCAGATGCTGCTCACGCTTCTGGTCTTCGGTCTGGTCGGTGGTTGGATCCTCGCAGGTCGCATGCTCGCCCCGCTGGATCGACTCACCGAGGCATCCCGCATTGCCGGCTCCGGCCAACTGGACCACAGGGTGCGGTTGGACGGCCCGAACGACGAGTTCCGTGAACTCGCCGACTCCTTCGACGACATGCTGGACCAGATCGAGGCGCACGTCGCCGAACAGCAACGCTTCGCGGCGAACGCCTCCCATGAACTGCGGACGCCACTGGCGACCTCGCAGGCGATCCTGAACGTGGCACAGTCGGATCCGCAGCGCTCTGTCGATTCTGTGACGGCCCGTGACCTCGAGCGACTGGAGTCGGTGAACACCCGGGCGATCGAGCTGACCCAGAGTCTGCTGCTGCTCAGTCGAGCGGGCCAGAGGTTGACCGAGACCTCGTCGGTGGATCTGTCGCTGATGGTCGACGAAGCCGAGGAGCTGCTGGTCCCCGCTGCCGAACGCCGCGGCATCGAGATCGAGACCGCCACGTCGCTGTCCCCGGGACGCGACCTGGTCACCGGTTCCGAGGCGCTGCTGTCGCAGCTGGCGACGAACCTGATCCAGAACGCGATCGTCCACAACCTCCCGCAGGACGGGAAGGTCTGGGTGTCGACCTTCCGCGGCGGCAGGCAGGCCGACGGGCACGGGAGCATCGTCCTGCGTGTGGAGAACACCGGCCCCGCCGTGGACCCGGCGTCGCTGTCGCAGCTCACCGAGCCTTTCCGTCGCGCCGAGGGCAGGACGAACCGCGCTGGCACCCCGTCCACCGACCCGGAGCGTCCTGACGACCTCGGCGATCATGCAGGGGCCGGACTGGGCCTGGCGATCGTGCAGCGCATCGTCGCCACCCACGGTGGAACGCTGCAGCTCACAGCACGTCCGGACGGTGGCCTGCGGGTCGATGCGGCTCTCCCCGCCGACATATCGTGAACATATCGTTTTTTGCTTACGCCCCTGCAACGGGCGGTTCGTTTGTATTGACGCATGCTCACGTCAACACCCGCTCCCCGGCACACCGGTCCGCGCCCCGCCACCCACTGGTTCGCGGAGTCCACCGACCGGCCCACCTACTCCGAGCCCACCTCTGACTGGCCGTCCCCCTCGAAGACCTCCCACCGCAGGTCCTACAACCGTCGCACCGCGCTGATCGTTGCGCTGGTCGCCATCCTGATCGCCGTCGCCGGGTGCGCGGTGCTCGCCTTCGACCGCGGCCTCCCCTGGGCCACCGACACCGACGGAGGCGACCTGCCGTCCAACACCACCGCGCACTCCACCGGGCTGGCCGGCATCGACAACCTCGAACCGGGCCTGCTCGAGGCCCTGCAGCAGGCCACCACCGATGCCGAGGCACAGTACGGCGTGACCCTCAACGTCAACAGCGGCTGGCGTTCCGAGGCCTACCAGCAGGAGCTTCTCGATGACGCGGTGAAGGAGTACGGCTCCATCGAGGAGGCGTCCCGGTGGGTTGCCCCGGCGACGACCTCGTCGCACGTCTCCGGATCGGCGGTGGACATCGGCCCCGTCGACTCCGCTCAGTGGCTCGAGGACAACGGTGCCGCCTACGGGCTGTGCCGGACCTACGCCAACGAGGGATGGCACTTCGAGCACTTCCCCGAGGCCGCCACCCAGGGCTGCCCGGAGATGTACGCGGACTCCTCGCACGACCCGCGCCTGTAGGAGTCTCAACAACTCGAAGAACGTACTTGCCCGGCCCCGGTCACGAGCAGTCACCAACCCACCACCGTTACCGGAGTTCCTCCTAGAGGTCCTCCGAGGGCACGTATTTCCGCCCCTCCATCGCCGCCCGGTCGATCTCATCCTGGTCCTTCACGTACGGGGTACCGTGGGTGTGGAAGGTGGGTACGGTCTTCATCCCCCACGCCTGCCCCTTGGCACGCTCAGCCTCCGACCATTCGACTACCGGCCAGTCCGGGTCGAGTATCAAACGTGCTCCCGCATTGGCGAACTCGATGCGGTTGCCGCCTGGTTCCCACACGTACAGGAAAAACGTCTGGTTGATCAGGTGCTTGTACGGGCCGTACTCGATGAACACCCCGTTCTCCACGAAGATGTCCGCCGCCTTGAGGATGTCCTCCCGGGTGTCTGGGGAGAAGGCGAGGTGGTGGAAGCGCCCGCGCTCCCCGGTCCAGTCGTCAGAGTAGACCACATCGTAGGACTTCTGCTGGAATCGGTACCACCAAGCGCCATATCCACCGTCGTCTAGAGCGACGCGTTCTGACTCCCGTGCCTTCATGACATCCCGCCAGAACTCACCGCAGGCAGTGACGTCCGAGGACAGGTAGTTGATGTGATCCAGGCGCCGGGCGTTGACACCGTGACCGGGGAAGGCCGATGCCTGGTTCTTCATTGCAGGACGGTCGTCTGCATCCGGGACGTAATATTCTGTCTCGTAGTAGAGCGCCATGAGGTGCCCGTCCGGGTCCTCGAATTCGTAGGACGCGCCGATGCCCACCTCCGGTTCCCGCCAGCCGTGACCGAGGCCGGTCGACTCGATGGCGGCGACCCGACGGTCCAGGGCTTCCTGGCTGGACGCCCGGTAAAGGGTGCGTCCCACACCGTTGGTGTCGGATGCGGTGAGTTTGATCGTGTAGAGCTCGTACTCGTCCCAGCACCGCAGGTAAGCAGAGTCGCCGATGCGCGCCACCTCCTTCATGGACAGCAGGTCCGTGAAAAACTGCAGGCTTTCATCGAACACCGGGGTGAACAGCTCCACTGCGCCCAGGTGGGAGACGTCGAAGTTCTCGTATTCAGCCATGGTCCTTCTCCCTTTCAGTCGACATAGCGCAGGCCGGCGTCTGCCAACGGTCCACGCATGTTGTAGAGGTCCAGACCGAGCGTCCCGTCCTGGAACTTCGTCCGTTTGCTTGCTTCGAGGTCCTCACGCTTCTGCGCCGCCTCCGCGACATCGGCAACACGGTCGATGGGAACGACGACGACACCGTCGTGGTCAGCGACGACAACGTCCCCAGGATGGATAAGGGCGTTGGCGCACACCACCGGGACATTGACGGAGCCGAGGGTGGCCTTGATGGTGCCCTTGGAGTTGATGGCACGGGAGAAGACCGGGAAATCCATCTCCTCCAGTTCCTCGGTGTCCCGGCAGCCGCCGTCAATCACCAGCCCACTGCAGCCACGAGAACGCATCGACGTGGCGAGCAGCTCGCCGAAGAAGCCGTCCTCACTCTCGGTGGTGCACCCGGCGACGACGACGTCACCAGGGCGGATCTGCTCCGCGGCTACGTGCAGCATCCAGTTGTCACCGGGTTGCAGCAGGACTGTGACGGCTGGGCCGCAGAGCTTCGCGGTGGGGTAGATCGGCCGGATGTAAGGGCGCAGGAGTCCGACGCGTCCCATGGCTTCATGGATGGTCGGAACCCCGAACCTCCCCAATGCCTCGACGTGTTCAGCGGCGGGACGACGAACGTCGGTGTGGACGATGCCGAGATCAAACATGGTGCTCTTCCTTCCGTAGTTTTCCGTGGTGGTGTCACAGTCCGAGGCGGGTGAGACGTCGGTCGAGACGTGGGTAGGTCCGACGGATGTTTCCCTCGGTGATCACCTCGCGGTCGGTGGCGCTTAATCCTGTTTTGTCGAGGTACCGCAGGGTGTCGTCGAAGTAGTTCCCGGTCGTGGGGTCGATGTTCCGGACGGCACCGATCATCTCGGACGCGAAGAGAATGTTCTCGTGGGGGATGACGTCCATGAGTGTGTCGAACCCGGGCTGGTGATAGACGCAGGTGTCGAAGAAGACATTGCCGAGAATGTGTTCCTCCAACGGCGGCTTGCCCATCGCCATCGCCAAGCCCCGGAAGCGACCCCAGTGGTAGGGGGAAGCACCACCACCGTGGGGGATGACCAGGCGGAGGTCGGGGAATTTCGCGAACAGGTCACCCTGGATCAACTGCATCACCGCAGTGGTGTCGGCGTTGAGATAGTGCGCACCCGTCGTGTGGAACGCGGGATTGACTGAGGTCGATACGTGGACCATGGCGGGAAGGTCATGTTCCACGAGCTTCTCGTACAGCGGAAACCATGATTCATCGGTGAGAGGGGGTGAGGTCCAGTACCCACCTGAGGGATCCGGATTGATGTTCACCGCCACGATGTCGTGCTCGTCGACGCAGCGTTCCAACTCCGGGATGCAGGTCTCGGGAGCGACTCCAGGGGACTGCGGGAGCATCGCCGCCGGCGCGAAACGCGTCGGGAAGAGTTCGGCGACCCGGGCAATGAGATCGTTGCAGATGCGCGCCCACGTCGAGGAAGTCGAAAAATCCCCTATGTGGTGTGCCATGAAGGAGGCCCTGGGCGAAAACACCGTGAGGTCGATGCCGCGTTCGTCCATGAGCTTCAGCTGGTGCGGCTCGACAGCCTCGCGGAGTTCATCGTCGCGGATGACGGGACCTGCCGGATCGGGCTCCGTACCGCCGGTAAGTGCGGCGTTCTGCTGCTCGCGCCATTCACCCAACGGGGCGGGGGCTGTCGTGAAGTGACCGTGGCAGTCAATGATCATTTGGCTGGTCCTTTCTGGTTGGTCCGGCCGGGTGACCAGACAGACGGGCTCACGTTCACTGCACCGACCATGATGTTTCTGGCGGTACGAGTAATCCCTGAACTGACCACATCGCCGTGTTCGTCGAAGGTGAGGTGCACAGGAAAACCCCCGCTCGGATGCTCCACGGTGAGAGTCCGCTCGCGGCCTTCACCGGCTTCGGCCACAGTTGCCGCGACGGTTCCCGGCATGCAGGCGGCTGTCGCCACCGTCACTGCAGCGAGGACTCCGATCGACCGGTGCACTGTGTGCGGGATGAAACTGCGGGTCGAGAGCGCGCCGACCCCGTCACCGGAGGGAGGTGAGACGAGAGTCATCTTGGGATAGGAAACCGAGGAGACGTCGCCGAGTCCCATCAGCTCTCCGGCCTGTAATCGCAGAGCCTCCAGACCGCGCTTCAGTGCGTGCTCGTTCTCCAGCTCATGAGGGGGCTCCACGCCAGCGATCCCAAGTTCATCGGCACGCAGAACAACCAACGGCTGACCATTGTCGATGAGAGTGGCCGACACCGTCCGAGTGTCGGGGAGGACCAGATCGTCGGTCAGATTTCCAGTGGGTAGCAGCTGCCCGACCACGGACCCGGCGGTGTCGAGAAAGCTGATCTCCACCGGGCTTGAGGTAGCGCCGACCCCGGCGATCCGGGTGTCTCCGTCGTAGGCGACGAATCGTCGGTCTGTACCCTCCACCAGTGGGGTCACCACGGTGACGCTGGCAAGGAGTCCGGTGTTCGTTGTTCGGATGGTGGCGGTGGTCCGATCACCCACGGGAGTGATCAGGCCGCGCTCGATGGCGAATGGAAGTACGGCAGCGAGCAAGTTGCCGCAGTTTGCGGTGAACTGCACCGTGTCTGATTCCGGACGCAACTGGCCAAAGGTGAAGTCCAGGTCGATATCTGGTTCCGGCGACAGTGCGACAACGCCGGCCTTACTGGTGAGAGGATTTCCCCCACCCACCCCGTCGACCTGCAGCGGGTGAGGGCTTCCCATGACAGCGAGGAGAACGCGGTCGCGGAGTTCCCCGACCGGTGGGAGATCACTCTCCAGGAAGAACGGCCCCCGAGAGGTGCCGCCACGCATGAGGGTCGTCGGGACCGCGGTCTGCGGTAGAGGAGGGGTCATTGTCGGTCCTTTCTTCGACAGTGACCCCGATCATATACGTCAACAAAATTGTTGACAATCCGAGCGGGCGCGCAGTCGAGCGACCTTGCGGTACTGCTAGGCTAGCCAGGTAGAAAGTGACGTGACAGAGAAACCGGTGCCTGTCACAGGGCCCCGTACGAAAGGTCGAGGCATGGTTAACGTGAGTGTGGAGAACACGCCACAGAGCCCTCCCCGCACGGATGATCTGGTGACCGAACTGCGGAATTCGATCGTAACCGGGAGATTTGTACCTGGCCAACGACTGGTGGAGGCGGATCTGGCCGAGGAATTCGGGGCATCACGGGGAAGCGTGCGCGGCGCCCTCGCGGAACTGAGTGTTGAGGGACTGGTCGAGCGCGTACAGAATCGTGGCGCGCGGGTCCGTGCCGTCACCATGGAGGAGGCGGTGGAGATCACAGAGGTTCGTGCCGCACTGGAGGCACTGTGCGCCCGGAAGGCCGCGGAACGCATCGAGGAACAGGATATTTCCCACCTCCGGGAGATCGGCCGCGACATGGCGCGAGCCGTCGACGGCGGGGACCGCGAAGCATACGCTGCGGCGAACAAGCGCCTCCATGCACTAATCATCGAGGTAAGTGGCCAGAAGACGGCCGCTGACACCGTACAGCGGCTCCGAGGGCAGGCGGTCCGGTACCAGTTCCGCCTCGCGAATCAGCAGGGCCGCCCACAAGTGTCACTGCCGCAGCACCTGGCGATTATCGAGGCGGTGTGCGCCCATGATCCCGATTCGGCCGCCGCAGCAATGCAAGCACACCTGACCAGCGTCGGAACGGCCATCAGGGAGATCGGGGAGAACCTGTAGGCCCACCCAGGGACGAATGGGCACCGGGGAAACCGGGGGGACCGTCAGGGCAACAGAGGTTAAGAATGTCAGCAATCGACATTGTGGGGTGAATCTCGGGGGAGACATACCGAGCCCCTATCCAATGCGCCGAGCACTCAAGATGTGTGGCTTTTACCAGGCAATATGTCATGGCCCGAGGGGCGCTTCGGGGTTTCCGTCCTATGGCACGAAGAATTCGGTTACTCGATATTGATAACAGGATTGTTGACGATCTGAATGTGGTCTGGTTCACTTGCGGACACCAAACGTGTTGCAACCGACTAGCGGAATCAGTCGGTCAGCGACCGCAGGTTTAGGCGTACGGGACCCGCTCCCGGAATCGTCCACTCAGCATCGAGACAGGATCGAGGGAACCAGACATGGGCCAAGTAGTTTCGGAACAACGGTTGAGGAAGTCCACTGCCACGGAGACTCCACCTTCGCGAAGGGGGCCGGTCGTCGTCATGGTCCTGTGTTGGTTGGCGGTGTGCTTCGACGGCATCGACACATTCATGTACGGTGCGACGATTCCGCCGATGACCGAAGACACGAATCTGGACATGAGTTCCTCGCTCGCCGGAGACATCGGTTCTTACGCCACCTTCGGAATGCTCATTGGCGCCTTGACGGTCGGCATGCTGACGGACGTCATCGGCCGACGTTGGGGAATCATCAGCTGCACCGTCGTGTTCTCCGTGTTTTCCGCAGTGTGCGCCATAGCTCCGAACGCCATGATTTTCGGGATTGGTCGGACTCTGGCAGGCGTCGGATTGGGCGGACTGCTGCCTACGGCTATTTCGATGGTCTCGGAGTACTCCCCCGGCGGAAGCAGGAACTTTTCGATCGGACTGCTGATGTCGGCACACCAGGTAGGTGGGATCCTCGCGAGCTTGCTCGGGATCTGGCTGCTTCCTGCACTGGGATGGCGCTCGATGTACTGGGTAGGAGTGCTTCCGCTCATCGTCCTCGTCCCCCTGATCCTAAAATACATGCCAGAGTCACTGGCGTTCCTCCAGGCTAAGGGACGGCACAGGGAGGCGGAGGAAACTGGCCGGCAGCTAGGCGTGGCTATGCCTGAAGTATCCTCCAGTTCGGCGACCGGTTCGGTCGGCACCAGTCTCGTCAAACTCTTCACCGGACGGAACATCGCAACAACGCTGTTCTTCTGGTGCGCATCCTTCGGCGGTCTCCTACTGGTCTACGGACTCAGCAACTGGCTGCCGTCATTGATGATGTCGGAGGGTTTCGCGCTCGGATCATCCCTCTCCTTCCTCCTGGTGGTGAATCTCGGCGGTGTGTTCGGGATGTTGACCGCTGGTCGACTCTCGGATTCCCTGGGGCCGGTACGGGTGGCGATGATCTGGTTCTTTGTTACCGCGCTGATGCTCCTGCTGCTGAGTGTCAAGGCGCCGGTCATCGTGACCTACACGATCATCTTCGTCGCCGGGTTCTTCCTGTTCAGCTCGCAGACGATGGTGTACGCGGCAGTCGCGCACGTCTTCCCGACGTCAATGAGGGCCACAGCAATCGGCTGGACGACGGGGATGGGCAGGTTTGGCGCCGTCTTCGGCCCGTGGTTGGGTGGTCAGCTTTTTGCTGCAGGCCTGGAGAGCTGGGGGTTCAGCGTGTTCGCGGCGTTTGCGGTGTCCTCGATGATCTTCCTGGGGTTCGTGGCATTGTCCACCAGAGCGAACTCCGGCAAGGCAGTGGACGTTCGACGGAATACCTAGTGCTACCTGCGTGGCCGGTCCCGACCCCTGCACCTCAGAACCAGCGTTCGAGGACCTCGGCGATACCGTCCTCGTCATGGGAGGCGGTGCGGTGGTCGGCGATGGCGACGACCTCGTCGACCGCATTGCCCATCGCCACACCCAGACCTGCCCACCGCAGCATCGCGATGTCGTTCGGCATGTCGCCGAAGGCCACGACCTGCGCCGGGTCGATCTCCGGGACCGTCGGGGAACCGGCCGTACCCACCTCGCCCAGCGCATGGGCCAGCCCCGACAGCTTGGTCACCCCGGGCACGTTGATCTCCAGCAGTCCGCCGCTGAAGGACCACGTCACATGAGCATCGACCGGGTCCACGACCGGCTGGACCAGGGAGTACAACTCGGCGGAGTGCAGATCCTCGTGGCGTACCAACAGCTTCACCGCGGGCTTTCTGAACAGGGAGTTCCTGTTCTCGACGGAGTGCTCGTCCGACTCCCAGGCGTGCGGGTAGTCCTCCTCCACGGCGAACAGTTCGTCCACCCGGTCGAAGGCACTGGTACCGGCGCGTTCCACGGCGAAGGTCACCGGCGGCAATCCCCTGGCGGACAGGACGTCGTCCGTGGCGTCCCGCACCTGTGCGGCGACCTGCGCCAGCACCTCCGGTGCCAGTTCGGCGGCATAGGTGATACGGTCGGTCGCCGAGTCGTACACCACAGCGCCGTTGGCGCAGACGCAGACCGGACGCAGTCCCAGCTGCTCGATCACCGGGAGCATCCAGCGGGCGGGGCGTCCGGAAGCGGGGATGAACCGCACGCCAGCGTCCACCACTCGGCCGATCACCTCACGGGTCCGGGGCGAGACCCGCTCGGCCGAGGTCAGCAGGGTACCGTCGAGGTCGCTGACGACTAGCGACGGAGCAGCTTTTTCCACAGCGGCTTCTTCTGCTTCACGGCCTCGGGGTTGGCTGCCTTCTCCGCCTCGCGCTGCTCCCGTGCGGCGCGGCGGGCGGCGGCGTCCTCCCGGTCCTTCACCGTCGCCTCCTCCAGCGTCGGGGCGGAGCCGCCGAGCGACTTCGGCATCCAGTACTCGCCCTCGGGGAAGGGACCGTAGAGCTCGTCGTAGCGGGCGCGGACCTCGTCGAGCCGGGTGACCATGGCGTCGTGCAGGTTCTTCGCGGTGACCTTGGAGTCCTCGTCGATCTCCACCGGCTCGCCGACGGAGACCACCAGGGTGGTCTTCTTCGGACGCCAGACAGGCTTACGGCCCTTCGTCCAGACTCGCTGGGAACCCCAGATCACCACAGGGATCAGCGGGACGCCGGCCTCTTGCGCGATGCGGCCGGCACCGTCCTTGACCTCCTTGATCTCGAAGGAGCGGGAGATCGTCGCCTCCGGGAAGATACCGATCAGCTCGCCCTTCGCGGCGCGCTCGGTGGCCTCACGGACCGAGGCTGCGCCGTCGGCGCGGTCGACCTGGATGTGCTTGCAGCCGCTCATGGCCGCACCGGCGATCTTGTTGTCCCAGATCTCCTTCTTCGCCATGAAGCGGACCAGGCGTCCACCCTGGTAGGCGGCGGGGATCGCGCCGTAGACGAAGTCCCAGTAGCCGGTGTGGTTCACCGCCAGCACGGCACCACCGGTGGCGGGGATGCGCTCGGGGTGCTGGATCTCCACCTCCAGGTGCTGCATACGACGCATCCACAGCTTCGCGAAGGGGATGATGATCCGTCCGTAGAACGGCTCCCGGGACTCCGGGTGGGGCGTGGTGTCGGGGAGCTTCGGGGTGACCGAGAAGCCCTTCGGAAGCCAGAAGTGGTCGCGGGGCAGCTTGAAAGCCATGGAGAATCTCTTTCTACTTCGTCTTGGGCGTCAGGACGTCCTTGCCGACGAACGGGCGCAGTGCCTCGGGCACCACCACCGAACCATCGGCCTGCTGGTTGTTCTCCAGGATGGCCACCAGCCACCGGGTGGTCGCCAGGGTGCCGTTGAGAGTGGCGGCGGTCTGCGCCTTGCCGTCACTGTCACGGTAGCGGGTCTTGAGCCGTCGGGCCTGGAAAGTGGTGCAGTCCGAGGTGGAGGTCAGCTCGCGGTAGGTCTCCTGGGTGGGCACCCAGGCCTCTGTGTCGAATTTGCGGGCGGCCGAGGAGCCGAGGTCGCCACCGGCGACGTCGATGACCCGGTAGGGCACCTCGACGGCCGAGAGCATGTCCTTCTCCATCTCCAGCAGCTCCTGGTGGACCTGCTGGGACTCCTCCGGCTTGGCGTAGACGAACATCTCGACCTTGTCGAACTGGTGGACGCGCAGGATGCCGCGGGTGTCCTTGCCGTAGGAGCCGGCCTCGCGACGGAAGCAGGACGACCAGCCGGCGTAGCGGACGGGTCCCTCGGACAGGTCGATGATCTCGTCCTTGTGGTAGCCGGCCAGGGCCACCTCGGAGGTGCCGACCAGGTACATGTCGTCGGCCTCGAGGCGGTAGATCTCGTCGGCGTGGGCACCGAGGAAGCCGGTGCCGGCCATGATCTCCGGACGCACCAGCACCGGCGGGATCATCAGCTGGAAGCCGTGGTCGCGGGCCTTCTGGGCGGCGAGCTGCAGCAGGCCGAGCTGGAGCAGGGCTCCGTCGCCTGTGAGGAAGTAGAAGCGGGCGCCGGAGACCTTCGCCCCGCGCTCCATGTCGATCAGACCGAGGGACTCGCCGAGCTCGAGGTGGTCCTTCGGCTCGAAGTCGAACTCGGTGGGCTCACCGATGTGTTCCAGGACGACGAAGTCGTCCTCGCCGCCGGCCGGTGCACCGGTGACCACGTTGGAGATCTTCATCTGCAGGTCGTTGACGGCGCCCTCGGCCTCGTTCTGCACGGCCTCGAGTTCCTTGACCTTCGCCGAGCGGGCCTGCCCCTCGGCGCGCAGCTCGGTACGCTCCTCGTCGGTGGCGTCCTTCATCTTCGCGCCCATCGACTTGGAGTACGCCTTGGCGTCGGATCGTGCCACGTCAGCGGCGGAGATGGCCTCACGGCGGCGCTGATCCGCCTCCAGGAGCTGGTCCACCAGGGAGGGGTCCTCACCACGGGTACGTTGGGAATCACGGACGACGTCGGGGTTCTCCCGGAGGAACTTCAGATCAATCATGACCCTTAGCTTAGCTATAGTGGTGGGCTACGTGGCCCCATGGCCTGACGGAAGTCCCCGTCCCCTGTGAGAGAATGCCCCCTATGCCGACCACCGACCCGAATTCTGACGACCGACCAGTGCCCAGCGACACCGACGCGCGCCCTGACGACCAGACGTCTCGCAAGAAGCGCCGTCGGCCGAGTCGCCGGACGCTCCCAGTGGCGCTGACCGCTGCGCTGGCCGGCGGCTTCGGTGCGGCCGTCTACGAGTACACCGCGCCGGACAATGCGTCGTTGGTGGCGGGGACCGGCGCCGAAGAGGAGACCGAGCCTGAGCTCGTGGCCTTCACCGACGCCGACACCGGTGAATGCGTGAACTGGGAGCAGAGCGAAGGCGTCACCACGAACTTCACCGTGGTTGACTGCGCCGAGCCGCACCGCTTCGAGGTCTCGACCCGCGAGGACCTCTCGCAGTACCCGACCAGTGAGTTCGGGCCGGACGCACCGCAGCCCGACCTGGACCGGCAGTCGCAGCTGACGTCCGACCTGTGTGCCGGGCCGACGCTGAGTTACCTGGACGGTCGTCTGGACCCGCAGGGCCGCTACTCCGTGGCCCCGATCCTCCCGCCCGAGGATGCCTGGTCCGAGGGTGACCGCACCATGCTGTGCGGTGTGGCGGTGCCGCAGGGCGAGGGCGAGTACGCCGAAGCGACCGGACGTGCGGCGGAGACGGACCAGTCGACGGCGGCACCGGTGGAGACCTGTGTGCGTGCCGAGGGCGAGAGCGTGCGCAACGTCGGCTGCGACACCCCCTACTCCTGGGTCGTCACCTCGACCGAGAACCTGGGCGACACCTTCACCGACGGTGCATGGCCGACGATCGAGAAGCAGAACGAGCACCTCGACAAGGTGTGCACCCGTGCAGCCATCGACTTCATGAACGGTGGCCAGGCCCCCGAGGGCGAGGAGGACGAGGCCCTCTACCAGTCCACCCTGACCCCGTTCTGGACCACACTGCCGCAGGAGTCCTGGAACGCCGGCTCGCGCACCGTCAACTGTGCGCTGACCAAGGCCCGGGAGGACGACTCCTTCGCCGATCTGCAGGGCGACGTCCGCGAGTCCTTCACCATCGACGGTGAGACCCCGGAGCCCCCGGAGCCGCGCCGTCCGCTGCGCGACCAGAACAACGACGACAGCCGGTAGCCGATGGTCGACATCTCTGACGAGGAGTTCGAGGACCTCGTCGACGCCGGACTGCGGCAGATCCCCCGCCAGCTGCTCGATTCCCTGGACAATGTGGCGATCGTCGTCGAGGACCACAACGAGGAGGACCCCACCCTGCTGGGGCTCTACCATGGCGTGGCATTGACGGAGCGGTCCGTGGAATGGCCGACGTTCCTGCCGGACAAGATCAGCATCTACAAGGATGCCCTGTGCGACTACTGCCACTCACGTGAGCAGCTGGTGGAGGAGGTGGCGGTCACCGTGGTGCACGAGATCGGCCACCACTTCGGCATCGACGACGAGCGCCTGCACGAGCTCGGCTGGGGGTAGGACGCCGGGCGCGCCGGTCCAGCGCAGGTCCAGCACCGATCAGAGGGCCGCGCGCACCGGTTCGCCGTGCCCGGCCCAGTCCACGACCTTCCAGCCGGAGGCCAGGGCGTCGGTGTGGAAGGACGCACCATCACCGAAGACGTCCGGGATCTCCAGTTCCACCCGCGAGGTGTTCGGCATGAGGGTTCGCACCGCGTACTCCGGATCCACCCGGCCCAGGTAGGCGGCGACCAGGCGGATCACCGCACCGTGGCTGACCACGGCCAGGTCCGACCCGGCGCGCTGCACCGACGCCGCCAACGGCAGCAGTGTGTCGAGATAGCGCTCCACCACCTCGCGTCCGGTGGACGCCCCCGGCACCGGCACGTCCATCGCCCCGCCGAGCCACTCGGCGAAGGTCCGGTGGTAGTCGTAGTGTGCCTCGTGGTCCTCGCGCATCTCGTAGCGTCCGGCCGGGATCTCCGAGATCCCCGGCACCGCACCCGGCATCACCAGCGGCAAGGTGGTCGACACCGGGTCGGTGCCGGTCGCCGCGGCGGCGACACTGTCCGAGGCCGCCGACCGTGGCGGGCCGACGTCCTCCCGGTCGATACCGCCGGTGACCTCCACCGGGCCCCACTCCCCCAGCGCCCGGGCGAAGGGCGTGCCCGGACCGGTCTCCGCCAACCGGAGGCCCAGGTTCTGCCCTGCGGTGGCGATCCCCGCCGCGGTCTGCCGGGCGCGCAGCGCCTGCGAGGACACCAACGACAACGGGGAGGCCGACTCGTCCTGCTCCCCGGCGAGCATCTCACCGGCGGTGAAGGCCTGCGACCATCCCAGGTCGGTCAGTGCCGCGCCCGGCAGTGCGGTGTCCAGTGCCTGACGGACGTTCGAGGTCGTCTGACCATGCCGGATCAGCAGCAGTCGGCTCACGGGTCACTGTCTCCTTCCGGCGTCGCCGCCCTGTCGTGGTCGGCCCTCCTGTCCGCGCCGTAGGGAGCGGACCCATTCCCGGGACTCAAGGTAGTCCGGCGGCACGGACCCTGCCGGTCCGGACACCCCTCCGACCCACCCCTCCTGCGGCCAGGAGCCGAGGAAGCGGATCTTCTCGCAGTAGCGGTGCAGTCCGGCCAGTGCCTCGGCGACCGCCCCGTCCTCGACGTGTCCGACCAGTTCCACGTGGAAGTTGTAGGTCCCGGCCCGCTCGCGGGTGGGCCGGGACTCGATCCGCGACATGTCGACCCGACGGGTCGCCAACTCCATCAGCGCCATGACCAGGGACGCCGGGACGTTCGGCACCTGCAGTACGATCGCCGTCCGGTCGTGGCCGGTCTGCGGCGTCGGGGGCTGCGGGCGTCCCACCAGGACGAAACGGGTGCGCGCACCGGCGACGTCGGCGACCTCGGTCGCCTCGGTGGTCGCACTGTCCGTCTCTACCGTCTCCATGGTCAGGGGAACCAGCCCGTGGATCTCCCCGGCGCGGGCAGGGGCCGCCGCGACGTCCGCCTTCCCCTCGGCGACCGCCTGGGCCGCGGCACCGTTCGACGCCGCCGGCACGAAGGTGACGTCCGGCAGGTGCTCGCCGACCCAGCCCCTGACCTGTGCCTGGGCGACCGGGTGGGTGGTGAAGGTCGTGATGTCCTCGATGCGTGTGCCCGGGCGCACCAGGATGGAGAACACCACCGGGACGTCGTGCTCACGCAGGATCTGCACGGGTTCGCCGCTGGCCAGGGAGTCGAAGGTCTGGGTCACCGGCCCGTCCACGCTGGACTCCAGGGCGACGACCGCCTGGTCGACCTCCCCCGACCGCACCAGGTCCAGGGCCGCGGCCGGGGAGTCGACGGTGCGGTGGACGACGTCCTCCGGCAGGTGTCCGGCGTCCCGGAGGTTGAGGACGGCCTGCTCGGTGAAGGTACCGCGGGGCCCGAGGTAGGCCACGGTGGCTGGGCTGGTTTCGCTCATGTCACCAATCTACCGCTCCCCGGTAGGCTGGGACGCCATGACGAACCCCGGGGACGGCAGCGCAGGCAGCACCGACAGCAGCACCGATGCCGTGTCCCGACGTCTGCACCAGGTGTGCGTGCGGACGAGCCTGTCCCCGCAGGAGCTCGGCGTGGTGCGGCTCTACGACCGCGCCCATGTCGACCCGGACGCCCACGGCCCGCTGCGTGGTCTCGACGTGCTGGTCAAGGACCTCAACCGGGTGGCCGGCGAGGTGACGACCTTCGGGGAACCCTCACACGCCGTGCGATCGACCAGTTCCGACGATGCGGTGCAGCGGCTGCTTGACGACGGTGCACGTCTGGTCGGATCCAGCGTGACCGCCGAGTTCGGGGCCACGGTGTACACCGAACCCTCCGTGGGCCGGGGCCCGGTGAACCCCGTCGATCCCTCGTTGACCACCGGTGGCTCGTCCTCTGGGGCGGCGGTGGCGGTGGCCCGTGGTGTGGTGGACGTGGCCCACGCCAGTGACGGCGGCGGATCGATCCGGGTACCGGCGGCGGCGGTTGGCCTGCCAGGGCTGAAGCCGCGGCACCCGGTGTTCCCGGATAGCGATGCCCCTGGGAAGACGCCGGTCCTACCGAACCCGGGGGCACAGGGCTACATCGCCGCGGATCTGGAGCTGACCGCCCGTGCGTACGGGGCCACCGACTCCCCCGCCCCGTGGTGGGAGTCGGTGTCCCGTCGCGCCACAGCAGGGCGTCCGCTACGCGTCGGGCACACGAACCTGCCCTTCCATTCGCAGGAGGCGGTGGCCCCCTCGGTGGCCAATGCCACCGGAGCGGCGGCGGCCCTGCTGGTCACCCATCCCGGCGTGTCCGGGGTCGCGCCGGTGGACCCGCCGTACCCGGTGGAGCGATTCAAGGTCTTCTCGGACGTCATGGCGGCCCGTTGTGCCGGGCTGCCCTCCCCGGTGACGGCGATGCCGACCTGGCTGCGGTCCTGCGGTCAGTCGCTGTCGTCCGAGCGGGTGGCTGAGGCGTCGGCGGCGGTGCGCTCGCTGCCGGAGGACGTGTGTGCGGCATGGGCCGAGGTGGACGTGGTCATCACCCCGACGTTGGCCTTCCCTCCCCCGCCGGTCGGCGCGTTCTCCCGCTTCTCGGATCCGGCGGTGGGACGCCCGGAGCTCGACTTCGCCGCACAGACCGCCTGGACCCCGTGGGCGACGCTGTGGAACCTCACCGGATGGGCCGGGTTGTCGGTCCCGCTGGTCCCGGCAAGGCCGGGAGGGTCGGCGGGGTCGGCGGTCTCCTCCGCGTCGACCCCGACCGTCCCCCACGGCCGCTGGCCGGTGTCGGTGCACCTGGGCGCGGTGTCTGACCGGGTCAGTGTCGCCGAGCTGCTGGACCTCGGGGCCCACCTGCAGGACGCCGTGGCCGGTCTCGTCTCCGCCGATCCGGACGCCCTGGACGTCCTCACCGCGCCCGTCCGCCGGTAGCTCCCCGGCTGCATCGGAGCGCCGCAGGACATCTGCACCGCTCCCACACAGCTCCCCATGTGAAATGTGCATACCTGGAGGTACGCCAACGACCCTGGGAGCGTACCCCCAGGTATGCCTATTTCTCGCTCCAGGGTCGGTGCGTACACTCTCCTCGTATCACTCAGCGGCGACGGCAAGGACACCAGCGCGGACAACACCCGGAACGGAGGCGAGATGCGGGAAAGCCGGGTAAGCACGGACGACAGCCAGCCGAATGCGGCAGACCGCAGCGCACTGCGCTGGGAGATCCTCATCGTGCTGGCGGTGACGTTCGGAGCGTCCGGTGTCCGCGCCGTCCTGCGGCTCGTCGAGGCGGCGACGATGCCGGAGGACCTCAACGAGCAGACCACCACGCTCAACGCCCGGCAGTCGGACCTGGCCTGGCTCGACCCCGCTTTCCAGCTGATCTCCTCCGGAGTGCTGGTCGCCTGGGGTGCCCTGTCACTGTTCTTGCTGATCAGGCATGTGCCGCCGAGGCTGGGGGAGCTCGGGGCGTCGACCGGTCCCCTGCTGCGCCTGTGGTCCAGGGGCGCTCCAGGCCGTCCGGTGCACCCGGTGCTCGCCCCGTCCTGGCGGGACCTCCTGCCCGGCCTCGGCATGGCCGCTCTGATCGGACTGCCGGGACTGGTCTTCTACGTGGCGGCGGTCCAGCTGGGGTTCTCACGCGAGGTGATCCCCACCGGACTCGACCGCAGCATCCAGGACCTGGTCCTGCTGGTGCTGAACTCCTGGGCCAACGGCTTCGCCGAGGAGATCCTGGTCGTGGCGTGGCTGTGCACCCGGCTGCGTCAGATCAAGGTGCCGTGGGTGTGGGTGTTCGTCGCCTCCGCCGTGCTGCGCGGGAGCTACCACCTGTACCAGGGGTACTCGGCGGGCCTGGGCAACATGGTGATGGGCGTGGTGTTCGTCTGGTTCTTCTACCGCACCGGGCGGGTGTGGCCGCTGGTCATCGCCCACGGGATGATCGACACCGTCGCCTTCGTGGGCTACCAGGTGATCGGGTCGACACCTGGGTTGTAGCCGGACGGAGTCGGACCCGCAGGTGGACATGAAGAAGCGGCGCCAGCGTGATGCTGGGCGCCGCTGTGGCACGTGACTCGATCAGCCGAAGGCCTCGAGATCGCGCTTGACGACCTTGCCGATGGCGTTGCGCGGCAGCGACTCGTTCATGAGGACCACGTCGCGCGGGATGGCCGGCTTCAGGAAGTTGTCCTCGATCTGCGAGCGGACGTCGTCCTCGGTGACCGAGGCACCGTCCTTGACCACGACGTAGGCCTTGACGCGCTGGAACTTCTCGTCGTCGTCGACACCGACGCAGTAGGACTCGTCGACACCGTCGAGGCGGTCGATGATGTCGGACACCGAGGTCGGCCAGATGTTCTCGCCGCCGACGATGATCATGTCGTTGTTGCGGCCCAGCACGCGCAGACGGCCGGACTCCGGGTCGATGATGCCCTTGTCACCCAGGTCGATCATGCCGTTGCGGTACTCCGCCTTGTCACGGTCGCCGAGGTAGCCCTTCATGGACAGGGCGTTGATGGCGTGGATGATGCCGACCTGGCCGGCGGGCACCTCCTTGCCGGTCTCGGGGTCCAGTACCTCGAGACGACCGTTCCACACCGGGTAGCCGGCGGTGAGCGGGTCGGCGGCCAGGTCCTCCGGGCCGGCGAAGGCCACGAGGAGTCCCTCGGTGGAGCCGTAACCGCTGGAGACGATGTTGCCGTAGCGCTGCTGCAGGCCGACGACGAGGTCCTCGCTCATGGCGTTGCCGGCGTTCATGATCCAGGTCATCGAGGAGGTGTCGTAGGTGCCGTCATCAGCGGCGAGGACGTCCTTGAGGAAGACCGCGGAACTGATCGTGCCGGTGCACTTGTAGTCCTGGATCTGCTGGAGGACGACCTTCGGCTTGAACTCACGCTGGGTGACCAGGGTGCAGCCGGCGACGATGGCGAGCACGGAGGCACCCCAGCCGAGAACGTGGAACAGGGATGCGGTGAGCTGCAGACGGTCACCGGCCTTCACGCCGAGGCCGTCGAGGGCCGGGCCGAGGACGCCGACGGGGAAGGACGGCTCGGTGTGCGAGACGGCCTTCGGGGTGCCGCTGGTACCGGAGGACATCAGGACGACGCCGCCCTGCTTCGGACGCGACGGGAAGGCGTCGTTGTGTGCACCCGGGGAGGTCCAGAACTCCTCCATGGTGGGGAAGTCGAAGTCGGTGCGGTAACCCTCGGCGGCATCGGCGTGGACGAGGGTGCAGCCGTAGTCGCTGAGGTCCTCGGGGAAGCGGTCGTCGAACTCGGAGTCGACGAAGATCACGTCGAGTTTGTGCTCACGGACGATGTCGGCCAGCTGGTTTTTGGATGCACCGACGTTCAGCAGGAAGACGGTGAAGCCGAGGTAGCCCTTGGCAGCGAGGGGCGTGAAGAATCCACGGCCGTTACGGGCCATGATGCCGACCCGGCTGTTCGGTCCGATGCCGTGACTGGCGAGGGTGTGGGCGGTGAGCCGGGCCCGGTTGGCGAGCTCCTGGTAGGTCAGCTCACCGTCGTCGTCAACGAGGACGAGACGGTCCGGGAAGCGGGCCGCGGACCCCTCGAGGAGGCCGGCGAGGCTGGTCCCGTAACGACCCAGCGACTTGACGACACCGAGCCCTCCGCCCGGGGTGGAACCCTTGAGGAATCCCGTATCCAGGAAGGCTTTGGAGCCTCGGATGGCGCCCTTGAGGTCATAGGACAGCTGCTCGAACACTGCCCCTCCTTTCGATGAGTTGGTTCAGCGAGTTGGTTCGATGGGTTCTACAGCGTGTTGTACAGCGGCTTACTGAGTGGGCCGACGGCCCTCAGCATGGCTTCACACATGAAGCCGTACAACTACTTTCGGTTACCATACCGGTCGAAGTGACCGAAATGTTACCCGATGATCAAAATGCCTGGTCAGGTGACTGTCATTCACCTCGCATGTAGTGGGAGGTCCCTGACGCGACCCGGAGACCCTTCGGGGCGACAGCGGACATATCCCGGGATGGATAGTCACTAGAATAACTTACTTCACATCAGTAACATTTGCACCAGGGGTTACATTATCGCCGATTGTCGGCTAACGTCACGGTACTGTAACGTCGTTGCCCTGAAGAACGGTTTGACGCATTGCCCCTGCGGGACCACCCCCAAACCCGGCCCCGCCGCCGGTAGACACCGGCACAGAACGGCATAAGCCGGCTTCCACCGGCACCGACACACGTTTCACGAGAGGACCACTGACGCCATGAGCTCACGACCGAGTGGCCGGCACAGCGCCCGCGCCAACAAGAAGACCAGCGCAGGACGCCGCATCGCCGGCCTGGCAGCCGCTGCGGTCGCCACCGTCGCCGCCCTGTCCGGCACCCTGCTCTCCGCCCCGGAGAGCCAGGCGGCCCCGGGCAACACCGTCCTCCTCGGCGATTCCGTCGCGGCCAACCCGGACCTCTACAACTACTTCGCCGGTAAGGGTGTCCCGCTGCCGGACCCGATCCTCAGCGGCTCCGGCTGCGGTACCGACAACCGCTTCGCCAACGCCTACGCCGGTGCGTCCGGCAAGAAGGTCGACAACTTCTCCTGCGCCGGCTCGTCCTACCGCACCGGTGGAATGCACATCAAGACCCAGGCCAACAAGGCCAACGCCGCCGGCAAGCTGAACGGCAACACCAGCGAGGTCGTCATCTGGGCCGGTACCAACGACACCTACCCCTACGTGCTGAACGACAAGCTCCCGGTGTCGAAGATCGAGTCCAACCTGCGCGCTTCCGTGCAGAGCACCGTCGCCCAGGTCAAGCGTCAGGCCCCGCAGGCCAACGTGAAGGTGGTCGGCATGCCGCACATCACCAACGGTGCCGGCCAGGTCTGCCCGGTCAACCTCATCCCGGGGGTCCAGACTCCCAGCGCCCTGATCCAGGCCGGTCCGCTCGAGTGGGCCCTGGAGCGCGGTGTGCGTGACGGTGCCAACGCCGCCGGCGGCAAGTTCGTGAGCCTGAAGCCGGTCAGCAAGGGTCACGAGATGTGCTCCAACGACCGGTGGGTCGTCGGCCTGATCGACACCACCTCCCAACGCCGCAACCTGCCGCTGCACATGACCGACGTCGGCCTGCGCAACGTCGGTCGCGCCGCCGCCAACGCCTAGACCACGGACGGCAGCAACGCTCCACCCCACCGCCGGACGGGATCCCTCGGATCCTGCCGACGGTGGGGTGGAGTCGTTTGCGGGGCCGGTCAGAACGAGCAGGCCTGCGGGTCCTGCAGGCCCAGCTGGACGGCCGCCGGACACCAGACGAAGTAGTACAGCGTCATGCCGGCAAGGGGGCCGCTGTTGACGATGACGCCCGTTGCGGACTGGGCGATCCCGTTGGCGGTGTCCAGGGCTTCCTGCGAGGACTGTGGAAGCTCCGCCGCTGTCGCGGTCGGCGCAGCGACCGTCGCACCGCCGACGGCGAGAAGGGCTGCACCGCCGATGGCGGCGACCCGTGAACGGATACCGTGACGACTCGGGGTGCTGCGGGATGAATGGTCGGACGTTCCTGCCATGGTTCTCATCTCCTCGATGGGTGGCAGATGGTCAGTTGATCAACTGGTCAGCCGCTCAGAATGCGCAGCTGCTGGGGTCCACGACGCCCACTTCCCCCAGGGCAGGGCAAACCCACAGCAGGTACGGGAGCGCGACCGCAGCGTAGGACCCGACGATGGTGCTACCGATCGCCTGCTGGACGTAGGGGTGCTGAGCCTCGTAGGACGCCTGGACCGGGTCCGGAAGCCCCTGGGCGGAGGCGGACGGCGCAACGGCGGCAGCACCTCCGGCGGCCATCATCGTGGCGGCGGCAGCGGCGGCGACGCGGGTGCGCACACGGCGTCGGGAACGTCGGGAACGTCGGGAGGTCGCTGTGCGGTGGTCGGTCGGGCCTGGCATGGTGTTTCCTCTCCGTGAAAGCGGTCGGACACCCCAGGGCGAGGCGCCCACTACCTCAGTTCTATCGCTTTCCCCGGAAAAACGTTAACCCTCCCTGGTCAATGAACCAGGAAGGGTGGACACCAGCCCACACGGGGCTCGGAAGCCGAGATCAGAAGCAGGCGTTCGAGGGACGCTCGGTGAGGTCCGAGGCGCACAGGGCGATCGAACCGTACATCACCGACGCCAGGGAGCCGAGGGTGATCGGACCATAGACCGGCTGCGACATGGCGACCAGGATGTTCGTGTTGTCAGCCGGGGCCGGCGATTCTGACGGGACATCTTCCTGCGCGGAGGCACCCGGGGCGACCGCGAAGGCGGTTCCGACAGCGACGACGACGGCGGCAGCGGATGCGGAGAGACGGCGAGTGATCGAAGACATGTGGTGGTCCTTTCTTCGAGGTGAATGTGGTGTACGTGCCTTTCCCAGGGGAACATACTTCGCCGACTCTTGCAGGCTACCCAGAAAACGTGGTCAGCGGCGTTTACCCTCAGGCGCTGTCACTTCCGGTCAGCTCGTACAACAACCAGAAGGCGCCCACGCTCCCCGCGATGAGAGGGACCGACACTTCCTCGGGGAGCACGTCATAGGCCCATTCCGCCGAGGCGAGGGGGCTGGACGACTATCCCGTCTCCTCTTCCTGTGCGGAGGCGGACGGGGCGACGGTCAGTGCGGTTCCTGCCGCCAGGGCGTCAGCGGGACCCGCTCAGTCCCGCGGTGCCGCCCTCTTAGTGACGGCGCTTCTGTGACCCCTTTTTCTTCGCCTTCTTCGCACTGCTCTTCCCACTCCCCGTGGCGGAACGGTTTCCCTTCGTCCCCTTGCGCGCAGCCTTCTTCTCGGCCTGCTCCGCCTCCTTCGCCGCAGCATTCGCCGCCTGTACCACCGGGATGAGCCCGATGATGACCACGCCGAAGGGCACGATGCCCACCGCGGTGACCCAGGTGGCGTCCACGAGCATTCCCAGCACGATGATCACCAACGACACCACCGAGGTCAGGATGGTCAGCACCCGTGCCTTGGGAACTGCGCCACGGTGGCCAGCCAACCAGGCGGCGTCGCTGGCCTTCGTCGCCTTCGTCCGGATCCCCACCGCACCGTCCCGCGGCAGGTCACCGCGCCCCGCCGCCTTGGCGATCGAGGAGACGACCACGGCCACCACCACAGCCATGATCGCCGGAAAAGCCACCGCTGCCATATTCTCACCCATGGTGACGAATTATACGGAGCGGCCTCATACCCGCGAATGAGCAGGCAGTGGCCGTTCATGCCGGGACAGAGGACCGAAGTCAGCCCTCGGGATGACCATTTCCCCCGCTCCTCACCGATATGCTGTCCTGCATGGCCCAGAATCCGTCCGACGACAACATCGCCCACGACAAGTTCGGCAGGCCGATCCTCGACCGCTACGGACGTCCCGTCCAGCGTCGCGGTCCCGCTGCCGGACAGGACGCCACGCGCGTCTTCGGCGACGGCGGCACCGGAGCCAAGCGGTCCGCTGTGCCGCCGTCGCGGCAGTCCCGGCAGTCCGCCTCCGGTGCGCAGCCGGAGCCGCCGCAGTACCGCCGTCAGCCCGAGCAGCCGCCGAAGGCCGCGCCCTATGAGCGACCCGCCGAGTTCCGGAACCAGGGACAGTACGCGCCACAGCAGCAGTACCAGCAGGCACCACCGCAACAGCAGTACGCGCCGCAACAACCGCCACCACAGCAGCCGCAACAGCCGCAGCGTGCACCCCGGTCGCGGCGTCCCCGCAAACGCCGCAGGATCCGGCCGTTGCGCATCATCGGCGCCCTGCTGCTGGTCATCCTCCTCGTGCTCGCCGGCACGGCCTGGTGGGTCGACTCGAAGATCAACCGGATCGACGCCCTCTCCGGCTACGACGGCCAGGTCGGCAACACCAGCGGCTCGAACTGGCTGCTGGTCGGCTCCGACTCCCGCGAGGGCATGAGCGAGGAGGACGGTGAGCGCTACGCCGCCGGTGACCTCAGCGAGGGTGGCTCCCGGACCGACACGATCATCGTCGTGCACGTGCCCAGCTTCGGCGGCAAGCCGACGATGGTGTCCATCCCCCGCGACTCCTACGTCGAGGTCCCCGGCTACGGCATGGACAAGATCAACTCCGCCTTCTCCTACGGGGGCCCGCAGCTGCTGCAGCAGAGCGTGGAGCAGGCCACCGGCCTGCGGATGGACCACTACATGGAGGTCGGCTTCGGTGGCTTCGGCGACATCGTCGACGCCGTCGGTGGTGTGGAGCTCTGCCCGGAGGAGCCGATCGACGACCCGATGGCCGGCCTCGACCTCGAGGCGGGTTGCCAGGAGATGGACGGCCCCACCGCCCTGGGTTACGTCCGTACGCGCTACACCTCGGCATCCGGTGACCTGGACCGCGTGGAGCGGCAGCGTGAGTTCCTCTCCGCCGTCGTCTCCAAGGTCGGTTCCTTCGGGACGCTGGCCAACCCCTTCAAGGCGATGCCGCTGGTGTCGGCGTTCACCGATGCCCTCACCGTCGACGAGGGCGACCACGTGTGGCACCTCGCCCACCTCGCACTCGGCATGATCCGTGGTGCCGAGCAGGAGACCGTCCCGATCGGCGGCTTCGCCGACGCCGACGTCGGAAGCGTCGTGCAGTGGGACGAGCAGGCCGCGGAGGAACTGTTCAGCGACCTGCGGTAGGACGGTCAGGACCGTTCGGACACTGCCCGTCAGATCAGTCGGCGGGCCGTCGCCTCGACCACGGCAGCGGTCCGGTTGTCCACCCCGAGCTTCTGGTAGATGTGCACCAGGTGCGTCTTCACCGTCGCCGGGGAGATGAACAGCGCCGCGGCCACCTCCTGGTTGGACGCCCCGGTCGCCAGCGACCGGAGGATCTCGGTCTCGCGGCGCGACAGCGCCACGTCGGGTCGTCCGACCCGGCGCGCCAGAGCCGCCCCGACCTCGGAGGAGAAGGAGGCGTCGCCACGGGCCGTGGCCAGCACCGCCTGGTGGAGTTCATCCTCCGGGGCGTCCTTGAGCAGGTAGCCACGGGCACCTGCGGCGAGGGCGTCGACGATGTCGGCCTCGGTGCCGTAGGTGGTCAGGATCAACACCGGTGGCCCTCCGGACGCGACCAGTTCACGGGTCGCCGTGACGCCGTCGAGGCCGGACATCTGGATGTCCATGACGACGACGTCCACCCTCTCCACCGTGGCGGCCTGTGCCTCGGCGCCGTCGGAGCCCTCGGCGACGACGGTGATGTCGCCGAAGCTGTCGAGGATCGCGCGGAGCCCGGCGCGGACGACCGGGTGGTCATCGACCAGCATCACACGGACCGGGTTGGCCGGGCTTGCCGGGTTGTCGCTGTCGTTCACAGTGCACCTCCCTGGGTGATCGGGACGCGGACCGCGACGACGGTGCCGGAGACCCCAGACACTGTCGAGTCCACGGTGAGTTCCCCGTTGATCTCGGCGACCCGCTGTCGCATCCCGGAAAGACCGAAGCCGCTCGTGGCGGTGCGCTGTACCGCCGCCGGGTCGAAGCCGCGGCCGTCATCGAAGATGTCGAGTGTCGCCTCGGTGTCCCACACCCCGAGCGTCAGACGGATGTGGGAGGCGTCCGCATGGGTCACCGCATTGGCCACCGCCTCCTGCGCCACCCTGAGCAGCACGCCGGCGACGGTACCGCTCGGATCGCCAGTGCCGAGGACGCTGTCCCCCAGACCGTCTGAGTCGACTGAGCCGACTGAGTCGACTGAGTCTTCAGTGTCGTCGAAGTCGTCGGTGTCGAGTTCCACCGTCACCTCCGCCCCCAGTGCCCGAGCCCGACGGGTGGCGTCCTGGGTGAGCTGACGCAGTGCCGCGACCAGTGGCACCGAGCCCGCCCTGGCACCCTCGGCAACCAGGGCGCGGGTCTGGACGAGGTTGTCGTGGGCGGTGGTGGTGATGACCTCGATCTGGTCCGCGGCGTCCGGAACCCGCCCCTGGTCCAGTGCGGTGCGGGCGGCGCGGGAGAGCAGCAGGACGGAGTTGAACCCCTGGGCCAGGGTGTCGTGGATCTCGCGGGAGAAGCGCTCGCGTTCGGCGAAGCGTCCCGCCTGGTTCTCCGCGGCGAGCAGCCTGTCACGCGTCGCCCGGAGTTGCTCGGCGATCCGACGTTGGTGCTCGGCCTCCCGGGTGAGCCGCAGGTAGGTCCAGTAGGTCAGCGCGGCGAAGAGGACACCGATACCCGAGCCGATGATTCCGCCGACCCCGGTGCGTTGCCCGGTGAGGACGGGCACCACCGCCACGACCGCCCAGCAGGCCGCCACGGTCAGGCCGCCAGTCCACGGACCAGTCAGGGCGAGGGAGACGAAGACCAGCGGGAACAGCAACCACACGGCGTCCGCGCTGAGCACCACCAGCAGGATCCACAGTCCCAGCACCACCGCGAGCCACGGACCGGTCAGCCGACGCAGGTCCCGGCTGGTGCGTCCTGCGGCGAAACGGTTCTCCCACACCGTGCCGACCAGGTACACCACCGCCAGCAGGGCACTGACCGCGGCGACAGCGACCTGGTGCGCCGGGGAATACCCGCGCGCCAGGAACTGCACCAGTGCGACGACGAGCAGGGCGGCGAAGGCCAGGTGCACGCTGAGCCGCAGCGTCTCCAGCAGCTGGGCAAGGGTGGTTCGGTCGGTGGACCGGTCTGCGCTCCGGTCAGCGGACGTCTCGAGGGTGGGCACGTCCCCAAGCCTAGGGCGGGGAGGGCGGCGGCGTATCGACCGATCGGTTGAGAAAGAGACCGTCCACCGGGGCGATGTGCCGACACCCCACTGGCACGAAGCATGGGAGACACCCCGAAGAAAGGAGAATGCCGTGTACCTGGCATTCCGCGACATCCGCGCCTCAGTCGGCAGGTTCGTCCTGATCGGGTCCGTCGTCGGACTCGTCACCCTGCTCATCGTCATGCTCACCGGGCTCACCGCCGGACTAGGCAAGCAGAACACCTCCGCGCTGGAGGAACTCTCCCCGGACCGGTTCATCGCCACCACCTCGGAGGACGGGGAATTCTCCTTCACGAGCTCCTCCGTCGGACATGGCGCCGTGGCCCAGTGGGAAGACACCGACGGCGTCGACTCGGTGACGCCACTGGGCATCTCCCAGACCCGGCTGACCCTGGGCGACGGCGAATCATCCACCACCGAGTCCGTGGCCGTCTTCGGACTGCCGGCGGGAACGACGGTGGACGGCATGTCCGTGCCCGAGGACGGTGTCGTCCTGCCTGAGGGCATGTCCCCGACTTCCAGTAACGACGGGACCACCTCCGTCGACCTGGGCGGCGTCCCTACCCAGGTCAGCGCCGGAGAATCCACGGTGCACCACAGCCACGTCCCGGTGGCCTTCACCGACCTCGACTCCTGGCGACAGGTCGCCCACACCGACGACCCGACCGTGCTCATGGTCGACGGCACCCTCTCCGACGAACAGTGGGCCGCTGCAGCCACCCAGTCCGGCACCACCGCACTGACCGTCGAGGAGTCCTTCAACGGACTCGGCGCCTACAACTCGGAACGCGGCTCACTGCTGGCGATCCAGGGGCTGCTCTACGGCATCTCCGCTCTGGTCGTGCTGGCCTTCCTGTCGGTGTGGACGATGCAACGCAGCCGCGACATCGCCGTCCTCCGGGCACTCGGTGCCTCGAGGGGATACGTCCTTCGGGACGCCCTCGGCCAGGCAGTGACGGTCGTGGCCTCCGGTGTGGCGGTCGGTGTCCTTCTGGGACTCGGCCTCGGCGTCCTGGCACAAGAGGTCCTGCCCTTCAACCTGTCGCCGGCCACCGTCATCGTGCCCGGTGCCGGCGTCCTGATCCTCGGCGTCGTCGGCGCCCTCGCCGCCACCCGCCGCGTCCTGTCCACTGATCCGCGTACTGCCCTGGGAGCGAATGCCTGATGTCCACCAGTAACTCTGAACACCCTGTCCTCGACCTCGACAACGTCTCCGTCACCTTCCCCGACGGCGACCAGCGGGTCACCGCGCTGGATGCGGTATCCGTGACCGCCCACCCAGGCACCGTCACCGCGGTGGTCGGCGAGTCCGGCTGCGGCAAGTCCACCTTGTTGTCCGTCGCCGCGGCGATGACCGTCCCCGACTCCGGGACGGTGCAGGTGGACGGTGTCGATCTGTCACCGGCGTCCGGAGCCGACGAGGCGACCCGTACCCGGGTTCGCCGCGACCACACCGGCATGGTCTTCCAGTCCCCCAACCTCTTCGGCTCGCTGCGCGTCCGCGAGCAACTGCTCATCGCCGACCACATCCGCGGCCACCGTCCGGATGCCGCCACAAAGAAGCACGCCGACGCGCTGCTGGAGCGCGTCGGCCTGTCAGGGTACGGTCACCGCCGCGTCCACCAGCTCTCCGGTGGTCAGCGACAGCGGGTGAACATCGCCCGTGCCCTCATGGGCTCCCCTCGCCTCCTGCTCGCCGACGAACCGACCTCCGCGTTGGACGCGGAGCTGTCGCGATCGATCGTCGAGTTGCTGCGTGACCTGACCGACGAGTTCGGGCTGGCCATGGTGCTCGTCACCCACGACCGTCGTCAGCTGGAGCTGGCGGACGAGGTCGTGACACTGCACGACGGCAGGGTCGTCCCCGCCGCCGGCAGCATCGCGAACAAGTCCTAGTTCAGGACGGCGAGAGCGGCGTCGTAGTCCGGCTCGGTGGTGATCTCGTCCACGAGCTGGGTGTACAGAACGGTGCCGTCGGTGTCGAGGACGACGACGGAGCGGGCCAGCAGGCCGGCCAGCGGGGAGTCCTGCAAGGTCACACCGAAGTCGTCACCGAAGGAGGAACGGAAGGCGGAGGTCGCCTCGACGTTCTCGATGCCCTCGGCGGCGCAGAAGCGGCCCAGGGCGAAGGGGAGGTCCTTGGAGACCGAGACGACGGTGGTGTTCTCCAGGCCGGCGGCGCGCTTGTTGAACTCGCGCTCGGAGGCGGCGCAGACGCCGGTGTCCACCGAGGGGAAGATGTTCAGCACGACGCGCTGACCGGTGAGGGAGTCGCCGTTGACGTCCTTCAGGTCAGCGTTGACGGTGGTGAAGTTCGGCGCCTTGGACCCGACAGCGGGCAGGTCACCGACGGTGTGGGCGGGGGTTCCAGAGAATGCGGTATCAGCCATGCCACCAATGGTGGCACAAATCAGCGGATCGTGACTTCGCGGGCGATGATCGTCTGGCGGGACTTCTGCTCGTCGGCGGTGAGCTTGCCGATGGCGTCGGAGCCCTCACCCAGGTCGGCGATCGCTGCGGCCAGCTTGGCCTCGAGCTCCTTCAGCGGGGCGACGAACTCCGAGGCGGCCATGGTGTTGTCCAGGTCGAAGACCGGCACCAGGATGCCGTGGGTGCGGAAGACACCGGCGAAGCGGGTGCCCTCGCCCAGGTTGAGGTCACCAGCGGCGTGCACGCGCGCCAGGGCCGGCATCAGCTGCGCCTCGGTCTCCGGACGAACCCAGCGAATGTGGGCCTTCTCGCCCGGGTCGATCCACCAGGCCGAACCGGTGATCTCGGCGTCGACCTTCTCGCTCGGCAGGACGGAGTCATTGGCCTGCTGCAGGGAGGCGGCGACCTGCGGGTTCTCCCGCTGCCCCTCGGTGAGCCACCAGTTGAAGTCGTCGGAGACGGTGATCTCGGGGGTCTGGTCGACGGCGAGCAGGTCGCGCAGGGCCGGCTCGGAGCCGTCGGAGACGGCGACCTCGAGGGTGGAGCCCGGCTCGGCGTTCTTGGCCCAGTTCAGGGCGAAGGCCAGGTCGCGGTTCGGGTTGTCGCCGCGGTGCTGGGTCTGCAGGGCGACGAGTGCCTCTCCGCCCTCGTCCTCGGCACGCACCAGGGCTGCTGCCGCACCGGGCAGGACGGTGCAGACGATCACCGGACGGGTGAACCCGGCGTCCGGCGCGGTCTCGGCGGTGAAGGACGCCGAGGGGACGAACTCCTGCAGCGCAATGAGGTCGGTCTCGGCGGCGAAGCCGTCGTAGGGGCGGGGGTCGCGCTCCAGCTTGGCGCGCTCGGCGGCGCGGGCGGCGAGCTTCGCCTGACGACGGCTCATGCCCTCCGGCAGGTCGGCGTCGGCGTTCTTGTTCTTCCTGTTCTTCTTAGCCACGCCGCACAGTGTATCGTGTGCGACCCGCGCTGCGTAGGACTACCGGAGGTAGTTCCGCAACTAACGGATGGAGATCGCCCCGAGGACGGCTTCGCGCGCCCGGTCGGGGTAGTCGGTGGCGACCCACTCCACGCCGTGACGGTAGGCCCACAGCAGGTCGTCCTCCTTGTTGGCGGTGAACAGGTAGGTGTCCCCCGGGTTGCCGACGACCGCGCCCGGCGCGAACCGTGCCCGGTAGATCGAGAAACCCTGCGCGTCGGCGACCTCGTAGGGCTCCAGGTGGCGCAGCGCCATCCACAGCCGGTACTCCTTGCGCAGGTAGACGCGGTGGATGTGGGGGTTGATGTCCCGGAAGCGGGCCAATGAGCCATGGTCGAAGGAGATCAGGTGCATCAGCTCGCTGCGGTCCAGGCCGATGCCGTGCAGCTCCCGGTTCAGCGCGGTCTCCAGCTGGCCGGAGCGCTCGGCGCGCGAGCCGAGCCGCTTGGTCTCCACGAAGAGTTCCGGCTTGTAGTCCTCGGACTGGATGTCGGCGGTGAACTCCAGCAGCTCACGCAGGGTGAGGATCTGCTGGGGGCGCTCGGACGTGCCGAAGTTGAGCTCCTTGAGCTCGGCGACGGACTTGTCGACGACGGCGCCGGTTCCGTCGGAGGTGCGGTCGACGGTGGCGTCGTGGATGATGACGGGCACTCCGTCCGCAGACAGACGGATGTCGCACTCGAAACCGTCGGCGTGCAGCTCGGCGGCGTGCTCGTAGGCGTCGAGGGTGAGTTCAGGACGGTATCCGCTGGCTCCGCGGTGCGCGATGATCTTCACGTCCACCATTCTTATCCCCTCATCGTCATTTCGTCACCACTCGACGCCAATGTTTCACTCAAAGTCCACTCTGTCGTTAACTCCCAGACCTGTATTATCGGACGACGTGGCACAGATTCTGCGGACGACCCAGACCCCGACGATCGGGAGTTCCTCAGGTGCTGCCCAGGTGCAGGACACGGCGTTGGTCTTCGAGGGTGGCGCGATGCGTACCGCCTTCTCCTCGGCGATGGTCGAGGCTCTGCTGGAGGAGGGTATCCACTTCGACTGGACCTACGGCAACTCCGCATCCGCCGTGCACGTCGCCACCTACCTCTCGCAGGACCCGCAGCTGGCCCGCGACTACTTCACCGTCTTCCCCGGCGACCCCCTGTTCGGCGGGATCCGCCCGTTCCTGCGTGGCGACGGCTTCTTCAACGCCCGCTACATCTTCGGGCCGGACGCCCAGGTCGAGGACAAGTCGATGGTCCCGGACTGGGAGGCGATCCGCACCAGCTTCGGCAACTTCCGCATCTCCGGGTTCAACGGCAAGAGCGGCGAGACCGTGCACTGGTCACGGGAGGACATGCACGGGTTGGACGATTTCCTCCGGCACGCCCGTGCCTCCGCATCGCTGCCGATCATCATGCCGCCGACGAAGATCGGCACCGACATCTACTTCGACGGCGCCTTCGGGACGACCGGCGGGATGCCGATCGACGCACCCATCGAGATGGAGGGCTTCGACCGCTTCCTGGTGGTGATGACCCGCACGCGGTCGTACCGCAAGTCCCAGACCCGGTTCACCTGGTTCGTGAAGAAGGCGTTCCCGCAGTACCCGGCGTTGGCGCAGTCCATGCTGGACCGGCACGCCCGGTACAACAAGGCACGTGACTGGGTCTTCGAGCAGGAGCGCCTGGGCAAGGCGTACATCTTCGCCCCGCACCGGATGCCGATCAGCAACGGCACCCGCAAGCTCAACGAGCTGGCGGAGACCTACGAGGCGGGCCTGGCGCAGGCCCGCGAGGAGATGCCGCTGATCCGGCGTTTCCTCGGGGTGTAGCCGGGGTCTAGCCTGACTGCGGCAGCTACGCCTCGAGCACCCCGGCATCCTCCATGATCTTCTGGAGTGTCTCCGCCGAGGTGGTGAACTGCTGCTGCTCGGTGTCGTCGAGGTCGAGCTCGATGACTTCCCGGATGCCGCGGCGGTTGATCACCGCCGGCGTCCCGATGTAGATGCCCGGCTGCTCGCCGCGGCCGTACTGGCCCTCGACCAGCGCGGAGACCGGAAGCACCACGTCCTCGTTCTGCAGGACGGCACGGGTGATCCGGGCCAGCGCGACACCGATGCCGAAGCTGGTGGATCCCTTGGCGTTGATGATCTCGTAGGCGGCGTCGCGGGTGCGCTGGAAGATCGTGTCGACGTCCTCCTCCCCGCTGGGGGTCTGCGCCAGGCGGGTGGGCAACGGGACGCCGGCGACGGAACCGGCCGACAGGACGGACAGTTCGGTGTCCCCGTGCTCACCGATGACGTAGGCGTGCACGGAGGTCGCCGACACCTGGAAGTAGTCGCCGAGTGCGGCGCGCAGTCGGGCGGTGTCCAGCACCGTGCCGGAACCGATGACCTGGGAGTGCGGCACGCCGGCGGCCTGCCAGGTGGCGTAGGTGAGGATGTCGACCGGATTGCTGGCCACGAGGTAGATGCCGTCGAAACCGGTGGCGGCGATCTCAGAGACGATGGAACGGGTGATCTCGACGTTGCGTCCGACAAGGTCGAGGCGGGTCTCCCCGGGACGCTGGGCGGCGCCGGCACAGATGCAGACGATGGCGGCGTCCGCACAGTCGGCGTAGTCGCCCTGGGTGACGCGGGTGTTGTGCCCGGACCAGGGGACGGCGTGGCTGAGGTCCTGGACGTGGCCCCAGGTCTTGCGTTCGTCGACGTCGATGATCGAGAGGTGGTCGCAGAGTCCCTGGTTCACCAGCGCGTAGGCGTAGGCGACTCCGACGTCACCGGCGCCGACGAGGACGATGCGGGTTGCGGCGGGAGATTTCATGGCGCTTCCTTGTGGTGTCTGGTGGTGTCTGGTGGTGTCTGGTGGTGTCTGGTGGTGCTTGTGGCGACAACCATCGGACAGGAGTGGTGGTGGTCCGGTGGCCGGCTGAGGTGGCCGAACAACTCCCAGAATACCGGTGATCGGGACTGTTGACAGGGCGGGTGTGGTGCCCGTGGGTACCTCGCGCCCCAGGTAGGAGCCTTGTCGGACAGGGTGGCGCCGACACTGGGACGGGCATCGCAAATGTTCTAGTGATTGAACTCACATGTTCTTGTTGTTGATCATTGCGAGTATGCGAAAAAGTGACAACACTGGTGAGCGGACAAACGATAATCGACATGGAAAGGACACGAGGACATGGCCGTCTACGAGCTCCCTGACCTACCCTACGACTACGACGCCCTGGAGCCGCACATCTCCGCGGAGATCATGCAGCTGCACCACGACAAGCACCACGCGACCTACGTCGGCGGTGCCAACGCCGCGCTGGAGGCCCTGGAGAAGGCCCGCGAGGAGGGTGGCAACCCGGACACCATCCGTGCGCTGTCCAAGAACCTCGCATTCAACCTCGGTGGCCACACCAACCACTCCATCTTCTGGAAGAACCTCTCCCCGAACGGTGGCGGCGAGCCCACCGGCGAGCTGGCTGAGGCCATCAACCTGGACTTCGGTTCCTTCGAGAACTTCCAGGCCAACTTCAACGGTGCCGCCCTAGGCCTGCAGGGATCCGGCTGGGCCGTCCTGGGCTACGACCACATCGCCGGCCGTCTGGTCGTCGAGCAGCTCACCGACCAGCAGGGCAACACCTCGATCAACCTGACCCCGCTGCTGCTGCTCGACATGTGGGAGCACGCCTTCTACCTGCAGTACAAGAACGTCAAGGCAGACTACGTCAAGGCTGTCTGGAACGTCTTCAACTGGGACGACGTCGCCGAGCGCTTCGCTGCCGCCAAGGCCTAGTTTCTCTGGGTCTTCTCTGGGCCTTCCCAGACTGCCCTGCGGGTCCCCAGGACTCCGCAGGCACCCACCCCGGGTGACTGATGCCGGGGCAACCACCGACGTGTGGTTGTCCCGGCGCAGCCCCGGGGTGCTGTGTTTCCTGCTCCGGCATCCCTGGCTCCTCGATAGATCCTCCAAGTCGGCCCTCCAATCCCCACCATGTCCGATAGGTGAGATGAAACGTCGCGATCCGGCCGAAAAACCAGCGATCCATCCCACGGATTCGACACCCCCTGACCGGTTTGGCCCGAGTGGTCCGGTCACCTCCGGACACCGCCGGCACCGGCTCCTAGGATGGAGGCCGTGAGCAAGAAGAAGTCAGACCACCACGGGGCGACACCGGCCACCCTCGCCCTCGAGAAGGCCGGGACCAGTTTCACCATCCGCACCTTCGAGCACTCCAGCGGTGTGACCGACTTCGGTGCGGAAGCGGCCGATGCCCTGGCTGCCGAGGGTTACGTCGCGGAGCGCATCTGCAAGACCCTCATGGTCGACCTCACCGGTGGCCCCCACTCCGGTCAGATGGCCGTGGCGATCGTCCCGGTGACCACCAGCCTCGACCTCAAAGCCGTGGCCTCGGCCTTCGGCGCGAAGAAGGCGACCATGGCCGACCCGACCGCCGCGGAACGGTCCAGCGGCTACGTCGTCGGCGGGATCAGCCCCCTGGGCCAGAAGAAGCAGCTGCCGACCGTGCTGGACCTGTCCGCGGCCGACCACGAGACCATCCTGGTCTCCGGCGGACGCCGTGGACTCGACATCGAGCTGACCCCCGATGACCTGGTGGGCACCCTCGACGCCACCCTCGCCCCCGTCGGCCGGGACTGACCCCCTCCGAAGCTCCGGTGCTAGGAGCAGGTCACGCCGGTGGCGTGGACCGGGCAGTAGCCGTCCGGGTTCTTGTCGAGGTACTGCTGGTGCTCGTCCTCGGCGAGGTAGTACTCCCCCGCCGGCGTCTCGGACAGGGGCAGCACCTCGGTGGTGACCTCCCCGAAGCCGGCCTCCGACAGGTTCGCGGCATAGTTGGTGAGCACCTCGCGGGCGACCTCCGCCTGCTGTGCTGCCTGCTCCTCGGTGCCGGCCGGGTAGATCACCGAACGGTACTGCGATCCCACGTCATTGCCCTGACGGTCGCCCTGGGTCGGGTCGTGGTTCTCGAGCGCGACCTGCAGGATCTCCCGCACCGAGACCTTCGAGGGGTCGAAGATCACGTCGACGACCTCGGAGTGGCCGGTGCGTCCGGTGCAGACCTCCCGGTAGGTGGGGTTCTGCGTGTAGCCGCCGGCGTAGCCCACCGAGGTAGACTCGACCCCGTCGATCTGCCAGAGCAGCTTCTCCGCGCCCCAGAAGCAGCCCAGGCCCAGCACGATGTGCTCCTGGCCGTCCCGCCACGGACCGGTGATCGGGGTGCCCAGCACGGTGTGCGGCCGGGGCTCGGGCAGGACCGGGTGGCGGCCGCCGGAGAGGGCGGTCTCGGCGGTGGGACGCTCCGCCTTGTAGGCGGCGCCGGACTGTGCGGCGTTCATGGCGAGGATGCGGTCAAGGAAGCTCATGTCTTCTCCAACGGTTGGGACAGCGCAGGGATTCCCGGTGCGCCGAGACGGAGCCAACGACGGACCGCGGCGGTGGCGTAACAGTCGTCGGCGTTGTAGCGCTCCAGGGTGCGCTGGGCGATCTGGGCGTCCTGCCGGGAGGTCCCCACCGCGACCTCGAAGAGGTCGACGGCGACGCGGCCGTCCACGTCGTCCTGACTGAAGGTGAAGCCGGCCAGCGGGGCGACGGCCTTGAGCCCCAGCGAGGAATTCGCCGCGATCGCAGCCTTGACCAGCGCGAAGACGTCGACCCACTCATCGGAGCGCAGGAATGCCTCGACCTCCTCCAGGCTGGGCATGGTCACCGTGGCCGATCCGTCGGTCTCCAGCAGGTAGCTCGTCCCGCCGTAGGTCCGTGCATAGTGCCGCAACCAGTGGTTCTCCCCCTGCTGGGCGTAGCAGTAGGCGCGGAAGACGCGTCCGTCGTCCAGGGCGGCACGTCGCCGCGACATCAGCCAGGACCAGAAGACGGCGACATGTCGTCCGCCGTCGTCCTGTCTGCCGAAGTCGGTGAAGGAGCGGTAGACCGACCCGTCGAAGGTGCCCCACAGGAAGGTGCCGCGCGAAGGGTGCGCCTCCATGTCGACGTCGATCTCCTCGGCGTCGGCCAACTCCTCGGCCATGGGAAGCACCGCGCCGTCGCGGCGGGACGGCATCCGGAAGCGGTGCCCGCACCACAGGTCACCGTGGGTGACCCACCGCTGCAGCGGACGGCGCAGGTAGCCGACACCGGCCATCCAGGCGCTCGCCAGCGCGGAGACCTCCCCCTCCTCTGCGGCGGCGAGCTCGGCCAGGGTGTCGATCCCCTGCTCGCGCCAGTGGGTGGCCTTGTCACCGGGAAGCATCAACGACAGGTCACCGCGGCGCAGCAGCCGGGCACGACAGTGGTTGTGGAACTCGCAGTGCCCGCACTCCTTCACCCGCACAGGCGCACGCGGCACCGGGGACTCCAGGGAGCGCATCAGGCCCGGGGTCACCCGCTCGGCGGGGATCACCAGGCAGCTACGGATGTCGGTGCCGATGAAACCGACGTCGCCGGACGCCACCTCGGCGAGCTGGAGCAGTACGTGGGCGACCGCGACCCGTTGGGAGTCCGCCGGGGTACTGCGGTGCTTGACCTGGGCGGGCTGGGGCGTCGCCAGGCTCAGCGCGGCGACGTCGACGACGCGTACCCCGGGGGACCTCTTCCTGGCGGCCGCACTGACGGTGTGGGAGGTGACCACGACCGGCATGTAGGTCATGGTCGGGGTCGGCACGTTCACCATGTCGGTGCGGACGAGCAGGTCGACCTCGCAGGCCAGGGCCCCGTCGGCGAGGCGGGCACCGGTGATGATCCTGGTCCCAGCGGCGATCGCCTCCAGGGTCTCCTCCTCGGCCGTCGCCGAGTCGGGGTCGATGTCCACCCTGGACGGGACGGTCCTCTCACCGAACCGCGGCTCTGTGGGCAGGGTGTCCACCACCGCCGCGCGGCGCAGGAGGGCGCGGCCGCGGGACGCGGTGCGTCCCACCAGTACGTCGACGGGGTCCTCCGCCGACACCCTCCCGGTACCGGCGGCGCGGGTGAGGACGCGCCGGTAACGGCAGCCGGTGAGGTCGGCGGGGAGCACCGGGAGACCCCGACTACCCGGGCCCGCCGGCACTGGAGTGGAACTGTTTCTCACAATGCCCCCATACTATTGACTAGTGTTGTGCCGGAGAAACCGCACAGACCGCAGAAAACCAATAATCAGTTACGGGAGTCAGAGGATCATGGGAATTTTCCGCTCGGCGCGCCAGCGTCGGCACGAGAAGAGGGCCACGTACAAGGCGGCGAAGGTCCAGGCCAAGACTGAGGCCCGTGAGTACGCGAAGCTGGACGCCAAGAAGGAGCAGTACCTCCAGAAGATGGCGAAGAAGGTCCGCAAGGAGGACAAGCGCCAGCTCAAGGCCCAGCAGAAGCATGATCAGAAGATGGCGACCGCGACCATCCAGCAGATCAAGGCCGGCCGTTTCAACGCCGGCACCGTGCTGCGCTACACCGGTGCTCTGCGCGTCCTGCTGCCCGTGGTCATCCCGCTGGCCTACCGGGGCCTGACCCAGCTCTCCCAGCGTGGCCAGAACGGTGGTGCGGCCCCGTCGGCCTTCGTCGGCGTCGGCGCCGCCCAGCGTGCCCGCATCGCCGACCTGCGCAACCGGATCGAGCGCGCGGACGTCTCCTCCGGTTTCGCCAAGGACGCCACCGAGCGTCTCGACCAGCTGGAGACCTCCCTGGACAATGCGGACACGATGTCGGATTCCCAGGCCAGCAGCCTGACCTCCAGCGTCTCCACCGAGCTTGATCTGCTGGACCGTCAGCTCTCCGAAAAGGCCTGATATCCGGTTTCCGAAAGGCACGGTATAGGCAACCTCCGATACCTTGAGCGGCTAAAGGCCATTTAGTATTCGCAGATGTGAATCATTGGTTCGCAAATAAGTTTCTTTATGAATCTTGATATTAAATGGCATTCAGAGATCAATTGCGTTACACTCTCGATGAAAACCCGCAGCCAACCGGAGGTAAACCATGGCCCGCAAGGAAATCGTCCAGTTCTACGATGATCTGGACAAGACCCCCCTGTCCGCCGACGAAGTCAACGTCGTCGAATTCGCCTACCAGGGAACCACCTACGTCCTGGATCTTTCCGAGGAGAACGCCCAGAAGTTCGCTTCGGACCTGGAGTCCTACATCTCCCACGCCACCAAGGTGAGCAAGAACACCGGCCGCGGTCGTCAGCGCAGCGCCTCCACCGGCGCCAAGTCCGACCCGAACCGTAACCGCCGGATCCGCGAGTGGGCCCGCGAGCAGGGGCACGAGGTCTCCACCCGTGGCCAGATCCCCCACGAGCTCATCGCAGCCTACGAGGCAGCGAACCCCTCCGACCGCTAGCTTTCCGGGGGATTTCCGCGACGTCGCCGTGAGCCCGGGTTTCCGGGAGGGGGATCACAGAATTCCTGCGTCGCGGGCAGCTGCGACCGCTGACGTCCGGGACCTGACGCCCATCTTGTTGTAGATGTGGACCAGATGTGATTTCACGGTTGCTTCCGACAGAAACAGGTCCGTACCTATCTGACGGTTTGATTTCCCGTTCGCGACTTCACGGAGAACCTCTATTTCCCGGGCGGACAGTGACGACGCCGCCTCACGGTCACGGTTCTCCAGCCGGTCGGCCACCGAACCCGACATTGCCGGGGTTCCTTCAGCCGCATTCCGGACCGCGACAATCAATTCCTCGGGCGGGGCGTCCTTCAAGAGGTATCCCACCGCACCGGCTTCGACGGCGCCGAGAATGTCACCGTCGGAATCGTAGTTTGTGACGACGAGGATATTCGGCGAATTATCCAGGTCCAGTGCTCGAATTCGCTCCGTGGCCTGCGCTCCGGACTCCACCTGGTGACCGGAGGTCCCGGGTCCGAAACGGAGGTCCATCAGGACGACGTCGACGTCGATGCGTTGCACCACCTGCACCGCCCCGTCGGCGGTGTCGACCTCCCCGACGATCTCGATGTCGTCGGCGCTCTCCAGGACGGCGCGCAGTCCCATCCGGACAATGTGGTGGTCGTCGGCCAGCAGGACACGGATCATCGGTGGACTCTCCTTTTTATGAGGGCCAGGGCTCAGGGATGTTGTGATTCTAGACGGTGCCCTTCCAGCGGGGCGCTGGTTCGCACGACCGTCCCCCGCCCAGGGGCGGACCCGAACTCCACGGTGCCGCCGATGCTCGCCGCACGTTGACGCATCGTCATCAGGCCGATGTGTCCGCCCTGCGCCCGCCCGGATGCCCCCACCAGGGCCCCGGGCACGTCGAACCCACGTCCGTCGTCGATGACCTCCATCTCCACCAGGCCGGCGGAGAGGTCCGCGACCACCGTGATCTGCGCCGTGGTAGCCCCGGAGTGGTGCCGGACGTTCGCCATCGCCGACTGGGCGATCCGCAGAAGCACCGACTTCACCATGATCGGCAGCGACACCTCGAGAGTCCCCAGTGCGAGCGCACCCGAATCAGAGCGATGCCCGACGGTGACCTCGACGCTGAGCCCCGGGACGTTCTCGTGCGAGGCCGTGGCGAGTCTGCGCAGGGCGTCCGCCAAGGTCCCTCCCTGCAACGCCCGCGGCTGGAGGGCGGCGATGATGGCGCGGGTGTCCCGCAGGTTCTCGGCGGCGACCTTCCGTGCGACCTCGATCCGGTCGCGGGCCGGGGAGTCGTCCGGGATGTCGCGTTCGGCGGCGTACAGCAGCATCTGGATGCTGGAGAGTCCCTGGGCCACGGTGTCGTGGATCTCGTGCGCCACGCGTTGGCGCTCGGCGACGACGCCGGCCTCGCGCTCCGACTCCGCCAGCTGACTACGGGTGAAGATCAGTTCGTCGATGAGCTCCCGGCGGTCCTCGCCGACCATGAAGACCTCCTCGACGATGACCGCCACGGCGATGGCGACCAGCCCCGCCATCACCGGACCGACGACCACGGACACATCCGACCCCATGACGACCACCCCGATACCGGAGCCGAGGAGCATGACCACCGCCGTGGCCGCCACACCCCACCACAAGGGCAGGCGGTAGAGGTAGAGGGCGAACAGGGCGACGATCATGTAGTGCGCGGTGGGCTCCTGGAACGCCAGCACCGCCCACAGCACCGTCAGTATCAGCATCCATGTCGCCCTCTTGGGCAGGGACATCATCGTCGGGCGGGTCAGTCCGTAGGCCGCGACCAGCCCGAAAGCCAGCGAGGAGAGGAAGACGAGCTGCGCGGAACCGTCGTCCGGATGCGTGGCCGACCACATGGTGGAGCCCAGGAGGAAGCTGAGCAATGTCGCGAAACCACCCCTGATCAGTAGCGAATCGCGTACCGCATCTTCATTGCCCATGCGAACACAGTATCCTCGACACGTGGAGTTCATCGAGTATCCGGTATCCGGCGTGCTGAAGCTGTGGCACATGGCCCTGACGGCTGTCGGCATGTCGGACATCCCAGCCTGGACGCTGTCGATCGTGTTCCTGGTCGTCACCGTGCGTCTGATCCTGCTGCCCTTCGCCTACCGGGCGTACCGGTCCACCCGCGTGCTGGTGAACCTGCGTCCTGCCCTGGCCGCACTGGAGGCGGAGTACACCGACCGTTACACCTCCAGTGACCGCAAGGAACTACTGGCCAGGCGGCGTGAACTGCAGAAGAACGAGGGCTACCGGATGCGGGACGGGTGTCTGCCCGCCCTGATCCAGCTGCCGGTGTTCATCGGCCTGTACCGGATCCTGCTGCAGGTGTCGCGGCCGCAGGACCTGGAGGCCGCCACCCACCCCGGGATCGGTGCCCTGAGCAGCTCGGAGGTCTCACACTTCCTGCAGGCCGAGGTCTTCGGAATCCCGCTAACGGCGTATGCAGCCATGAGCGACGAGCGGTTTGACTTCCTCGGCACCACCGGCGCCGAGGTCTTCCGCTTCGCCCTGCCGTTGTGCATCGCCGCGGCCATCTTCACCAGCCTGAACATGGCCTATTCGATCTACCGCAACTGGATGACCCTGGACGAGAACAACACGACCGCCCGGGTGATCTTCCGGTCGATGTTCGTGCTCACCGGCATCGCGATCTCGGTGCCGCTGCTGTTCGGCCTGCTGGGTCCCGCCCCCGTCGCGATCCTCTGCTACTGGGTGATGAACAACCTGTGGACGATGGTGCAGAACATCGGTCTGCATGTCGTCCTGGACCGCCAGGTGCCGTACACCGAGGAGTTCCGGACGCACCGGCGCGCCGTCGGCGCCGGCCGTAAGGCCCGCCGCGCGGAGATCCGGGAGGCGCAGGCCGCGCTGGAGAAGCGCTCTGCCGACCGTTCCGGGCGGATCCGGGAACTCGACCACACCCTGAAGCACTCGTCACTTGAGGAGGTGCGCCAGGAGGCCACGGAGGAGAAGGAGGCGCTGCTCCGCGAGCAGTCCGAGGACAAGGACGCGGTGGACCGGTTCGTGAACCGCGAGAAGCTGGAGAAGGAGCAGCGTAAGGCCCGGCGGCGCGAGGCGATGCGGGCCGAACGAGCGGCGCGGGCGAAGGGTAAGGCGGAGGAGGCCGAACCCATGGAAACGGAAGCGACCGAGGAGACCACACAGGCTGAGCAGTCCGCAGACACCGAGGTTCCGATCACGGAGGAAGAAACCCCGGAGGCGGATTCAGACGACGTCGAGGACGTCGAAAACACCGATACACCCGAAAACACCGAGATGGACGAGTCCCCCGACGCCCCGGAATCGTCCTACCGGGGCCGCCACCGCCTCTGGGAGTGACCTCCAACCTCGGGGACGGTGACTAGATGCTGTACATCATCGGTGCAGTGTAGAGCAGCTGCTTGGCGAGCTCTCGGGCGGTCTCCAGCGGGGTGACCGCCCGACTCATCTTCGATCCCGCGATTCCCCCGTCCAGGAAGACCATCAGCTGGTCGGCCAGGGTGCGCGAGGCGTATCCGAATTTCTCGGTGAGCAGGTCGGCCATCGTGTCGCGGCACCACCGCCGGTGTTCCAGGGCGGCCTCGCGGATGCGCCGCTCACTGTCGGTGTCCGGGCGCGGGTACTCGCTGGCGGCGTTCTGGAAATGTGACCCCCGGTAGTTCTCCCCCGGCTGGCTGGCGATGCACATGTCGAAGAACGCCAGAATCCTGTCCTCCGGCTTCGGCAGTTCCTGACACATCTCCTCCCATTGCTGGCGCCACGAGCGGTCGAGCTCCTCGATGTAGGCGACCACCAGGTTGTCCTTGGAGCCGAACAACGAGTACAGGCTGGCTTTCGCCACATCCGCCTCACGCAGGATCCGGTCGATACCGATAACCCGGATGCCCTCGGTGGTGAACAGCTCCGTGGCACTGGCCAGCAGGCGCTGTCGCGGCCCCGGACGGTCACGCCGACGGGACCCCCCTTTGCTCCCCTTCGCCGTGGATCCGGACACGCTGCCACCGTTGCTCGTCGAGGAACCGGTGCCGGCCATGTCTCGTCCATCCTTCACTGTCGGGTCGGGGGCAAGTCTGTCAGAGGTCGCAGACTGATTCTCGGGAAACCGGAATACCGCGGCCGTTGACGTTGTTCGCGTTGTTTCTGTGTGCCGAGTTTACACGGGTGGCGCGGCACACAAACGCAGGAGCCGCCGCCGGTCGTCGCCGACAGTGTCGGCGCCGGCCGGCGGCGGCCAGCAGCGGCGGTGGTGCGTCCTGACGCAGCCCTCTACTTGGCGGTCGGACGGACGACCATCATCGGGCACGGTACGTACTGGAGCAACGCGCGCGAGGTGGAACCGAGCAGCATGCCGCGGAATCCACCGCGACCGTGCGAGCCCAGGACCAGCAGCTGCGCGTCATCGGAGTTCTCCTTGAGCACCTGGATCGGGCGGTCGCGCTCGACGACCTCCTCGACCTGGACGTCCGGGTACTTCTCGCGGTACGGGGCGAGCTCGTCGTCCAGGACCTTGCGCTCCTGGGCGCTCATGGAGTCCAGCTGACTCTGGACCGCGGCCAGTCCGACCAGGCTGGTCTGGACCTGGGCGTCCGCCCAGCTGTGGATGGCGCGGAGGGTTGCTCCACGGGCATCCGCCTCACGGAAGGCGTAGGCCAGGGCCTCGCGGGAGATGTCCGAGCCGTCGACACCCACGACGACGGGGCCGTACTTGGTCTCCGGAGAGACGTCGTTGTCCTTGCGGACCACCACGACGGGGCAGGCGGCGTGGGCGACGACCGCGGAGGACACCGAGCCGAGCACCAGGCCGGACAGGCCACCGAGACCGCGGGAGCCCATGACGACCATGTCCGCTTCCTCGGAAAGCTGCAGCAGCAGGTCGATCGGGGTTGCCTCGGCCACGTAGTGGCTGACCGGGATGTCCTCGCTCACGGCGCTGACCTGGGCGCGGGCGTTGTTGATCTTGTCCATCGCCTCGTTCTCGAGCTCGTCGTAGAGCTCCTGCGGCGGCACCATGCCGTCGGCGTACATGAACTGGGGCATGGTGTAGGCGGTGACGAGCTTCAGCGGGGCGCCACGCTTGACGGCGGCATTGGCCGCCCAGGCGACGGCAGCGGTGCCGGCATCAGACCCATCGACTGCGACGACGATTTCATTGTTTGCCTTGGTGTCCGACATCACGGACCCCTTTCCGGTTGATGGTTTCTCTCCACCTCCCAGTATCCCCCCATCGGGCCCTTTCGTGCATGAACCCTCCCCCTTCAGGGGGAGGGTTGCTGAAGCATGCCCGGAGAACGGTCACCCCAGGCGGGGGTAGTAAGGTAAGGGACGGTGTTACTCGCCCGGGACGGCCGGCGCATTGCTCGGGTACAGCAGCTCGTAGATGAACTGCAGTCCCTGGAGAACGATGCGCCCGACACCGGTGCCGAGGAAGTCAGTGATGATTGAGAGATCCATGATCAGGAGCTTAGCGTGAGGAACCCACCGCTACCAATAGCGGACGGCCTGAATCCGTCACGGGTGCGCGTCGAGCATTCCGGCAGCGCACGGTCCATAGTCAGGCACCTGATCGACACACAGCAACACCACGACCCCACCGACGACGACGCAGCCGTGCTCCAGCGGTTCGCGGAGGGCCTGGTGCGCCTGGATGACGGCACCAGATTGTCGCCGTCGACAGTGGTGCCGGCCGGGGAGTTCATCTGGTTCTACCGGCGCCCGGCGCCCGAGAGGGTCGTACCTGGGGAACTACGTGAGATCCACCGGGACGACCACCTCCTGGTCGTCGACAAGCCGACCTTCATGTCGACTCTGCCGCGCGGCCAGCACATCACCGAGACGGCGGTCGTCCGGGCCCGCCGGCAGTTCGGCATCTCCACCTTGTCCCCGGCGCACCGGCTGGACCGCCTGACCCGCGGGGTGCTGCTGTTCACGGTCGACCCCTCGGTACGTGGTGCGTACCAGCGCCTCTTCGAGGCGCGGGAGGTCGTGAAGACCTACGAGGCGGTGACGCCGGTGCCGACCGGATGGTTCGCCGGATCGGACGGGGACACGGCCACGTTCCCGGTGCCGGACGGCGCCCTCGGTTACCGGAGCCCGGCTACCGAGTTGGACGCACCGTCCGAGGCCGAGCCGTGGGTGCTGCGGCACCGGATGATCAAGCTCCGTGGACGCATGGCCACCTACCTGGAGGCCGGCGAACCGAACAGCGAGACCCGCGTGACCGGTGTGCGGCTGGTCCGCGGTGGCGGCGAGCACGGGCACGAGGATGTTGTCGTGTGGACGCTGGAACCGCACAGTGGCCGCACACACCAGCTCCGGGTGAACATGCGCCTCCTCGGCGTCCCGATCGTCAACGATCCGTTGTACGGACCGTTGAGCGACGAGGCATTGTGGGACGCCGACGCTCCGATGCCCTTCGTGCCCGCCGTGGCCGATGAGGACTTCAGCGCTCCGATGGGACTGACCGCCGCGGCGATGAGATTCACCGACCCGCTGAGCCAGGAACCGCGGGAGTTCCGACGCTAGCTCCCCTGTCAGGGAGCCCTCTACACGTTCGCGGTGCAGCGTCGGGCATCCTCCGGGACAGTTCCGGGTGCCAGTGCCTCCCGGACGATGTCGTAGGAGTGCGGCGAGTACATCATCGTGCTGTGGTCGGACTGGTCGATACTGCAGGAGTCCTGCAGGGTCACGTTGTCGACCTCTGAGCCGGGGCCCGCTTCGAGGAATGTCGCGTTGTAGGGGGTAGACACCTGGTCGTTGACCGTGGCGATGACGGTGTAGTCGACGCCGGGGACAGTGTCACCACCCTCATTCAGCGCCGTCATGTAGGGCGAACCCACAAGCTGCTGCATCCCCGCGACTCCGACGATATGGTCCAGCGCAGGGTCGATGTCCACCCCGGCCCCGGAGACAGCCTCGTAGAGCTCTGACACCCCGTTCAAGGTCGTGCCGTGGTTGGTCGCGCCGAGGGTCACGATGTGGTTGACCTTCTCCGCCCCGCCGTTGAACTTGGTGTAGTGGCGGGCCACGACGCCTCCCTGTGAATGACCGACGACATTGACCTTCTCCGCTCCCGTACTGGCGAGAACACGGTCAATGAAGGCGCCGACTTCGTCCGCATAGCGTCCGATGTCACCGGTGGCGAAGGCGTTGGGTGCGATTGCCTGGACGCCACCTCTCTCCAGGACCGACGCCTCGCCGAAGTTGGTGGAGTAGACACAATGCCCGTCTGCCTTCAGCTCGGCGGACATGCCGGCGAAAGAGTTGTAGGCACTTCCCCATGTGCCGTGCAGCAGGACGACCGGATACGGATTCTGCGCAGTCGGAGCACAATTCCAGTCATTGGCCCCGGGCGGGTCCCGGTGAGGATCCCGCATGCTGATGTCCCCCGCCTGCTCCAGGGTGACGGGATTCGCGGGACGCGGCGCCTGCTCGACGTCGCCGACAGGTGAGACATCGGGACGTGCTGTTCCCGCTACTGCTGGCGAGAGGACCGCAGTGGAGACGAGCAAGGTAGTACCCAACGCCAAAACGACGGAGGGTGAGTTGGCGAAGATACTTTTGCTTCCAGACATGACGTAACTATATGTCAACGTCGGCTGAGAAGAACCGAATAGCCCGGAAAAGGCTCCGGAAATGACTGAAGGCCCTGGCCGTTGATCACAAAGAATCAACAACCAGGGCCCAACAGCCTCTCTAAAGTTAAATGCCGGCGGCGACCTACTCTCCCACACCCTCCCAGGTGCAGTACCATCGGCGCAGGCAGGCTTAGCTTC
>DXGC01000116.1 GCA_019114135.1 Candidatus Corynebacterium avicola | reverse complement strand
CACATCTCGGCCTACTCGTTGATCGTCGAGGACGGCACCGCGATGGCCCGCAAGGTACGCAAGGGCCAGCTCCCCGCACCCGACGAGGACGTCTACGCCGACCGCTACGAGATGATCGACGCGGCACTGCAGGGCGCGGGAATGCAGTGGTACGAAGTCTCCAACTGGTCGAAGCCGGGCGGGGAGTGCGAGCACAACCTGGTCTACTGGCGTTCCGGCCAGTGGTGGGGTGCGGGCCCCGGGGCGCACGGCTGTGTGCGCCTGGCACCCGGGGTCGACGGCCACCACGACGGACTGACCCGGCTGGTCAACGCCAAACTGCCGCGTCGCTACGCCGAGGCACTGGAGGCCGGGAAGTCCCCGGTGACCACGGTGGAGCAGCTCAGCGAGGAGGATGTGCACACCGAACGCATCATGCTGGGACTGCGGCTGCGCGAGGGACTGGACGACTCCCTGCTGACCCACGCCACCTCCGCCGTCGACCACCATGTGGGACTCGGCCTGCTCGAGCGGGTCGGTGGACGGACCCGGCTGACAGAGAAGGGCCGGCTGCTGGCAGACGGCATCATCACCGACATCCTGCTCGCCGAGGATGAAGAGGATGAGGCGGACGTGGTCCTTCATGGATAATAGGGCCATGAGCAAGAGAGAGGTCGCAGGTACAAAATCCACTGGGTCCACCAGTCAACGGCGCGCGCAGGTCCTGCACGCCATCGTGGCCGACTTCATCTCCTCGCATGAGCCGGTCGGCTCCAAGACCCTCGTCGAGCGTCACAACCTGGGGGTCTCCTCGGCGACGGTGCGCAATGACATGGCCGTCCTGGAGTCCGAGGGCTACATCATCCAGCAGCACGCCAGCTCCGGACGCATCCCCACTGAGAAGGGCTACCGCCACTTCGTCGACGGCATCGCCCGGATCAAGCCGCTGAGCCGTCCGGAACGCCAGGCGATCATGGGCTTCCTGGAGGGCGGCGTGGACATGGAGGACGTGCTGCGTCGCAGCGTCCAGCTCCTCGCCCAGCTCACCAGGCAGGTCGCCGTGGTGCAGATCCCGGACCTGCGCCGCGGTCGGGTCAAGCACTGCGAGATCGTGCAGCTGGCCGACGCCCGGCTGCTGCTGGTGCTGATCACCGACTCCGGTCAGGTCGAGCAGCGCAACGTGGACCTCGCCGAGCCGCTGCCTGCCGAGGAACTGCCGAAGCTGCGTGAGCTGATCAACGAGACCCTGGTCGGACACACCCTCGACGACGCCTCCGCCGCCATCGCCGCGATGGCGGCAGGGGAGGACGACCGGGTCCCGCCGCTGCTGCGTGCCCCCGCACTGACCTGCGCCACCGTCCTGGTCGAGACGATGCTGGAGCGTCCCACCGACCGGCTGCTGCTGGCCGGCACCCCGAACCTGGTGCGCAGTGGCGAACTCGCCGGTGTGCTGGACGCCCTGGAGGAGCAGGTCGTCGTCCTGCGGTTGCTGTCGGCGGCCCGGGACCACGTGGCCACCGACAACTACGGTGTCAGCGTCACCATCGGCGAGGAGAATGAACCGGCCGAGCTGCAGTCCGCGGCGGTCGTGGCCACCGGTTACGGGTCGCGTGAGTCCCTGCTCGGCGGTATGGGCGTGCTGGGGCCGACGTACCTCGACTACCCGGGCACCATCAGTTCTGTGCAGGCGGTGGGCCACTACGTGTCCCGCATTCTCGCCGGAGAGTAGAACGTACTACAATTGGAAGGGTTTTTGACCTCCCACTGCGATACCCACAGTGATACCCAGCGATTAATGGAGCATCATTCCCTTGGCTCGTGACTACTACGGAATCCTCGGCCTCGACAAGGAGGCCTCGGAGTCCGACATCAAGAAGGCCTACCGACGGCTGGCCCGCAAGTACCACCCGGACGTGAACCCGTCCGAGGAGGCCGCGGAGAAGTTCCGGGAGGCCTCGGTGGCCCAGGAGTACCTCCTGGACCCGCAGAAGCGTCAGATCATCGACGCCGGTGGCGACCCCGACCAGCAGGGCGGCTTCGGTGGCCCGGGGGGTGCCGGCGGCTTCGGCGGCGCCGGTGGCTTCGGCGACATCTTCGACGCCTTCTTCGGCGGCGGTGCCGGTGGCGCCGGCCCCCGGGCATCCCGTGTGCGTCCCGGCAACGACGCCCTGCTGCGCATGCAGCTGACCCTGGAGGAGTGCTTCTCCGGCGTCGAGCGCGAGGTCACCGTGGACACCGCGGTGGTCTGCGACACCTGTGAGGGCAGCGGTTCGAAGACCAAGGCCGCCCCGACCACCTGCCCGACCTGTCAGGGTCAGGGCCAGGTCATGCAGGTCCAGCAGTCGATCCTGGGCCAGGTCCAGGTCGCCCGCGCCTGCCCGCGGTGCCAGGGCACCGGCGAGATCATCGAGGACCCGTGCGAGGAGTGCGCCGGCGACGGTCGCGTCCGCGCCCGTCAGGACATCGACGTCAACATCCCGGCCGGCATCCGAGACGGCATGCGCATCCGCATGGCCGGCAAGGGCGAGGTCGGCCCCGGTGGCGGACCCGCCGGTGACCTCTACGTCGAGGTGCAGGTCAAGGAGCACCCGTACTTCCTACGCGACAACGACGACCTGCACGTCACCGTGAAGGTGCCGATGATCGACGCCGCCCTGGGCACCTCCGTGGAGGTCCCCCTGCTGGACGACTCGGTCGCCACCGTGACCGTGGACCCGGGCACCCAGCCCGAGGCCCTGGTTCGGGTCAAGGGCAAGGGCATCCCGCATCTGCGCCGCGAGGGTGCCGGTCACCTGATCGCGCACGTGGACGTCACCGTCCCCACCGACGTCGACCGCAAGCAGCAGGAGCTGCTGGAGCAGCTGCGTGAGCTGTCGAAGGAGACCGCCGGTCTGCGCTCCGACGAGGACGAGAAGTCCGGTGGCCTGTTCTCCCGCCTGCGCCAGAAGTTCGGACGCTAGGACTGACGAGGTAGCGGCCCCATGACCGACCCGGTGTTCCTCGTCCCCGACCTCGCCGCCCAACTGGATGCGGTGGGGGAGACCGGCAGCTTCGGTCTGCCGGACGCCGAGGCACGCCATGCATCGGTCAAGCGCATCCGCGAGGGTGAGGCCGTGGTGCTCACCGACGGGGCCGGGCTCGGCGTCGCCGGACAGTGGTCCGGGGACGGTCGGGTGACAGGCACCGCGGTGTTGGACGCCCCGTCCCACCGTCCGCGGGTGACCGTGGTCCAGGCCATCCCGAAGTCGGAGCGTTCCGAACTGGCCGTGGACCTCGCGGTGCAGGCCGGGGCCGACCGGGTCATCCCGTGGCAGGCCGACCGGTGCATCTCCCGGTTGGACAAGGACGCGAAGAAGACCGCCAAGTCGCGGGCGAAGTGGCAGACCACCGCGGTCTCGGCGATGAAGCAGTCCCGGCGCCTGTCGGGCGCGGACGTCGGCGAGCTGCTCGGCGACATCGCCGACCTTCCGCGACGTCTGAACGACCTGTCAGGCTCGGTGCGGGTGCTCGTTCTGCACGAGGAGGCTGCGACCCCGCTGTCCCGGATCGACCTGGACGTCGACGAGATCGTCCTGGTCATCGGTCCCGAGGGAGGGGTCAGCGAGCGAGAGGTCGAAGCGGTGATGGGCTTCGGCGGCCAGGCGGTCGTCCTGGGCCCGGAGGTCTACCGCACGGCCAGCGCCGCGGCGATCGCCCTCGGCGCGATCGGGGTGCTCACCGAGCGCTGGGCGCGGTAGCTGGCCTGCAGCCGGTGATATCCTTGGGGTCCCTGGACCGAGGAGTGGTTCCGATGCCCACCGACGCGGCTCTCGCCAAGAAACTGCAGATCAAGGCTGATACCAAAGTCTGGGTCTGGCCACCGGGGACGACCACCGAAGTCAACGATGCCGATGTCACCGACATCGCCGGGGCCGATGTCGCACTCCTGTTCACCGCCGACCGTGCTGCGGTCGAGGAGGTGTTCAAGGCCCACCGTGAGGATCTGGCCGGTTACCGGGCGGTCTGGATCATTTACGCCAAGGCCAACTCAGCCGACAAGACCGACATCAACCGTGACCTGCTGTGGGGCCAACTTGCGGAGTACGACTGGAGGGCCGTCTCCCAGGTCTCCTACAGTGACACCCTTTCGGCGTTGCGGGTCCGTCCACTGAAGGACGGGGAGCCCTCGCCGGTGCAGTAGACTCATCAGCAGCAGCAACACAGCACAACCAACAGCAACCGACAGCACGGAGAACCGAAGAACACTGTGAAGCAACCACCCAGGAAGATTGCGTCCACCACCGTCGACCTCGAACCGGCGACCGCCCCGGTCGTCGCCGGTACCGCAGACGAGAACCTGCGGGTGATCGAGGACCTCGTGGACGCCGACCTCTTCAGCCGTGGACACCATGTCACCGTCCGGGGTGAGGCTTCAGAGGTCTCCCGCGCCCGCCAGGTGCTGCACGAGCTGGAATCCATGGCCGCCCGCGGATCCGTGGTGACCCCGGACCTGACCCGTCGCACCGTGGACCTCGTCGACCAGACCAACGCCCAAGTGGTCGCCCCGGCCGAGGACAGCGGGGCCGAGGCGTCCGGCATGGCCGAGGTCACCCAGCCGGCGATCGTCACCCGACGCGGTAAGACGGTGCGTCCGAAAACCCTCGGTCAGCGCGACTACGTGGACGCCATCGACAACTCCACCGTCGTCGTCGGTGTCGGCCCCGCCGGCACGGGCAAGACCTACCTGGCGGTCGCCAAGGCCGTCCAGGCCTTGCAGAACCGTGAGATCACCCGGATCATCCTCACCCGTCCCGCGGTCGAGGCAGGGGAGAAGCTCGGCTTCCTGCCCGGCACGCTCGGCGAGAAGATCGACCCCTACCTGCGGCCTCTCTACGACGCCCTGCGTGACATGCTCGACCCTGAGGCGATTCCGAAGCTCATCGAGTCCGGGGTCATCGAGGTCGCGCCGCTGGCGTACATGCGCGGGCGCACCCTCAACGGTGCCTTCGTCATCCTCGACGAGGCGCAGAACACCACCCCGGCGCAGATGAAGATGTTCCTCACCCGTCTGGGCTTCGGCTCCAAGATCGTCGTCACCGGCGACCTCAGCCAGGTCGACCTGCCGAACCACCAGAAGAGCGGACTCAGGGTCGCCCACGAGATCCTCTCCGGGGTTGACGGGGTGACCGTCACCGAGTTCGACTCGCAGGACGTGGTGCGCCACCACCTGGTGGGACGGATCATCCAGGCCTACGACCGCTACGAGGCGGCCCAGGCGGCCGAGGAGGAACTGGCCCGGCAGGACCGGGAGGAACGACAGGCGGAGCGCCGCTTCCAGCAGGTCAGGCGCAGTGAGGAAGGAAGGGTGCGATGAGCATCGAGGTTTTCAACGAGTCCGGCTACGGCGAGGTCAACGAGGAGGAGTTGATCGACGTAGCCCGGTTCGCCCTGTGGAGCCTGGACGTGCACTCCAGTGCCGAGCTGTCGATCCACATCGTGGACCTGGACACCATCGCCGACCTGCACGTGCGGTGGCTGGACCTGCCGGGCCCGACGGACGTGATGAGCTTCCCGATGGACGAGCTGACCCCCGGGTGGGGACGCAAGGACGGCCCGCCCCCGGGCCCCGGCGTCCTCGGCGACATCATGCTGTGCCCGGAGTTCGCCCGCGGCCAGGCCGACCGGGCCGGCCACCCGCTGGCTCACGAGCTCGACCTGCTGACCGTGCACGGTGTGCTGCACCTGCTGGGGTTCGACCACGTGGTGCCGGAGGAGGAGCAGCGCATGTTCGCGCTGCAGAACGAGATCCTCGCGGACTGGTACGACTCCCAGGAGAAGCGGGGTGTGTCCTTCGGCCCGAAGCCCTCGGGTGCTGCGGCATTCCCGAGCGCCGCCGACCGCGACGAGCCAGGCTGGAACAACCCGGTGCCGGCACCGTACAGCGACAGCGACAGCAACCACGAGAGCGCTGACTCCGACGATGCCTGACCTCCCGGTGATCGTCAGCGCGGTCATCGCGCTGCTGGTGGTCCTGCCGTTGGCCGGTGTCTTCTCGTCGATGGAGACGGCACTGAGTTCGCTGTCCCTGGCCAGGGTCGAGTCCCTGGTGAAGGACGAACGCAGCGGGGCGTCCCGCCTGCTGCGGGTGATGAACGACCGGCCGTCCTACATCAACCTGCTGGTTCTGCTGCGCACCGTGTGCGAGGCCAGTGCGGCGGTGCTGGTCACCGTCGTCGCCCTGGACATCATCGGGGACAGGGGATGGGGCATGGCCGTGGCCATCGTGCTCGTCTCCCTGCTGATCTACGTCGCCGTCGGCGTGGTGTCGCGCACCATGGGACGGCGCAACCCCTACACCCTGTCCATGCGGGGCTCGATGTTCCTGGTCGCCGTGACCAAGGTGCTGGGTCCGCTGGCGAAGGTGCTGGTGTGGTTCGGTGGCCTGTTCACCCCCGGACGGGCACTGCGCGACGGCCCCTTCGCCTCGGAGATCGAGCTGCGCGAGATGGTCGACATCGCCTCGGAGCGCGGCGTGGTGGAGGTCGACGAACGACGGATGATCCAGTCGGTCTTCGACCTGGCGTCCACCACCGCACGCGAGGTGATGGTGCCCCGCCCGGAGATCCTGTGGATCGAGGACGACAAAACCGCCGGCCAGGCCGTGCGACTCTGTGTGCGCTCGGGTCTGTCCCGCGTTCCGGTGGTCGGGGAGAGCGTCGACGACGTCGTCGGCATGGTCTACCTCAAGGACCTGGTGGACGCGACCTACGACTCCGGTTCCCGCTCCACCCCGGTGGCCGAGCTGATGCGTGAACCCGTCTTCGTCCCGGACTCCCGGATGCTCGACGACCTGCTCGAGGACATGCAGCGCGACCAGATCCACATCGCCGTGCTCGTCGACGAGTACGGCGGCACCGCGGGCATCGTGAGTATCGAGGACATTATCGAGGAGATCGTCGGCGAGATCTCCGACGAGTACGACGGTGAGGACGACGCCCCGGTCGAGTACCTCGAACCCGGACGCTACCGGGTGGACTCCTGGCTGAGCCTCGGTGACCTGATGGAGGTGTACGAGGAGACCGGGGTCGACCTCGAGTTCCCGGAGGAGATCACCGACGAGGTGGAGACCGTCGCGGGTCTGGTGTCCTTCGAACTCGGCCGGGTCCCCCTGCCGGGTGCGGAGGTCGATGTGGCCGGACTGCATCTGACGTGCGAAGGTGGACGTGATCGTCGTGGTCGGGTGAAGCTCCGTTCCGTCGTGGTGACCGGCCCGACCCCGGGGCCGGACGGTGAGGACACGGCGTCCGAAGACGGTGACGACCACGACAACATTGAATACGAGGACAAGGATCCACGATGAGCAACGACGCTGATACCCCGGACGTTCCGGACTTCCCTGATTTCCCGGACTTCTCCGACCTGCCGGAGGACGCCAACGCCCTGGCCACCACCCCGGCCGCCGGGTCCGAGTTCGCTGCACCGGAAGGGTTCCGCAGCGGTTTCATCAGCTTCGTGGGCCGTCCGAACACCGGCAAGTCGACCCTGACCAATGCACTGGTCGGGGAGAAGATCGCCATCACCGCCGACCAGCCGGAGACCACCCGTCACCCGATCCGTGGCGTGGTGCACCGGCCGGACTCCCAGATCATCGTGGTCGACACCCCTGGTCTGCACCGTCCGCGCACCCTGCTCGGCGAGCGCCTCAACGAGGCCGTCAAGGACACCTACGCCGATGTCGACGTCATCGGGCTCTGCGTCCCGGCCGACGAGAAGATCGGCCCTGGTGACCGCTGGATCCTCGAGGCGGTGCGCACGGCGGCGCCGAAGACCCCGGTGATCGGTATCGTGACCAAGCTGGACAAGGCGTCGAAGGACCAGGTCGGTGCGCAGCTCATGGCTCTGCACGAGCTGCTCGCCGGCGCCGAGTCTGACGCCGAGGTCATCCCGGTGTCCGCCACCGAGCAGGTGCAGTTGGACGTCCTGCTGGACGTCATCACCGGCCAGCTGCCGGAGGGACCGAAGTTCTACCCGGACGACCATGTCACCGACGACGACCGCGACACCCGCATGTCCGAGCTGATCCGTGAGGCCGCCCTGTCGGGCCTGCACGACGAACTGCCGCACTCCGTGGCGGTGCAGATCGAGGAGGTCATGCCGTCCGAAGACCGTGAGGGTGTGCTGGACGTGCACGCGGTGATCTTCGTCGAGCGCGAGGGCCAGAAGCGCATCCTGCGCGGCAAGGACAACCGCCGTTGGGGCCGGATCATCCACAACTCCCGGCAGTCGCTCATCGACCTGCTCGGCCAGAATGTCTTCCTCAACCTGCACATGAAGGTGGCGAAGAACTGGCAGTCCGACCCGAAGCAGCTGGGCAAGTTGGGATTCTGACCGCTGCCGGGTGCGCCGTGGTGTTAGTGTCGGCGGTGAAACATCTCAGAGTCAGTCAGCTGGCTCTGAGTACTGACACTGACTTTCAGGAGATACTCCATGACCACGCCCGGTAACGGCAACGGAAACAACGGCGGCAACGACGGAGACAACGGGAGCAACGACCCCTACCGGAACGGATGGGGTAGCGCCGGTGGTGCCGGTAACGGTGGCAGCAGCGGCGGCAGTGGCGCCAGCGGCTTCCCCTCCTTCGGCAGCTACCCGCAGGGCGGCGGCGGACAGGACCCGCTCTACGGCGCTGGTGCTGCGGCGCCCACCCCGCCGCCGAACACCGGTACCAACCAGGACCAGTTGTTCGCCTCCTTGTTCAACTTCGGATTCACCCGCTACGCCACCCCGTCGATCGTGAAGATCGCCTACGCGCTGGGAGTGATCTCCCTCGGCCTTCTGTGGGTCGTCTCCGCCATCGCCCTCCTGGTCGGCGGGGTTTCCGGTAACGGCGACGGCGGTGATTTCATCATCGGACTGTTCGGCCTCGTGATCCTCTCGATCTGGCTCCTGTTCATGCTGATGCTGCTGCGCATGTCCCTGGAGAATTTCCTGTCCAACGTCCGGATCGCCCAGGCGACGCAGTCCATGGACTACCGCCAGGCGACTCAACAGCAGGGCCGCTGACTGGTTAGACTGTCGGGCATGTCCCGGAGCCCTCGTCCCCACTACCGGGACGAGGGCTTTGTCGTGCGCACCCACAAGCTGGGGGAGGCCGACCTGATCCTCGTCCTGCTGACCCGTGAGCACGGACTGGTCCGCGCCGTGGCCAAGGGGATCCGGCGTGTGGGGTCCCGGTTCGGGGCGAAACTCGACCGGTTCTCCCGGGTCAACGTCCAGATCTACTCGACGCGCAACGCCACCGTCACCGGCGGGGGACTGGGCACCATCACCGACGCCGCCACGGTGGCGACCTACGCCCCGCAGATCGTCGGCGACGTCGACCGGTTCTACGCCGGGGTGGCGATGCTGGAGATCGCCGAGATCACCGTGCAGGGTTCCGTCGAGGAGGCCGCCCATGTCGTGGACCTGTTGGACGCCGCGTTGGCTGAGCTGACTGAGCAGGCTGCCGGGGCGACCCTGCCACCGCGGACGATCGCCGACCGGTTCGTCCTGCAGGCCCTGGACCTGGCGGGCTGGGCACCGAGCCTGGTGGACTGCGCCCAGTGCGGACGCCGCGGCCCGCACCGTGCCTTCCACCCGCTGGCCGGGGGAGCGGTGTGCACCACCTGCCGCCCGCCGGGGGCGTTCACCCCGCCGTCGCAGGCGGTCCGGGTGCTGTGGCTGCTCTCGCGTACCGGGGAGGCGAGGGCGGCCGCGATGGAGACCCTCGCCGAGATCGCCGATTCCCCGGAGGGCCCGCATCTTCTCTCGGTCGCCCACGACCTGCTGGCTGCGCACCTGCGCCACCAGACCGAAGCGCCCTGTAAGGCGTTCGTCGGTCTGTAGCGGGACGGGTGGGGTCTGTCGGCGGGGCCGTGGCTCTGGCACAATATGGACCGTGAACAACCCTGAGATCCCCGCCGACCTGATCCCCAAGCACATCGCCCTGGTGATGGACGGAAACGGGAGGTGGGCCCAGGAACGGGGCCTGCCGCGCACCGAAGGCCACAAGCGGGGCGAGGCCGTCCTGATGGACGCCGTCGACGAGTGCCTGGAGCTCGGGGTCGACTACCTATCGGCCTACGCCTTCTCCACGGAGAACTGGCGGCGCAGCACCGAGGAGGTCCGCTTCCTCATGTGGTTCAACCGGGACGTCCTGCGTCGTCGCCGTGACGAGCTCGACGCCAAGGGAGTGCGGGTCCGGTGGGCGGGACGCCGGCCGCGCCTGTGGCGCAGCGTGATCTCCGAGCTGGAGAAGGCCGAGCGGCAGACCGCGGACAACACGAAGATGACGCTGGTGATGTGCGTGAACTACGGGGGACGCGCCGAGATCACGGATGCGGTGCGGGAGATCGCGGAGGAGGTCGCCGCCGGGCGGGTGCGGCCCCGTGACGTGACCGAAGACCTTCTGGCCTCCCACCTGGATGAACCGGAGATGCCGGACGTCGACCTTTTCCTGCGGCCCTCCGGCGAGCAGCGCACCTCGAACTTCCTGACGTGGCAGTCCGTGTATGCCGAGATGGTCTACCAGGACGTCCTGTTCCCTGACTTCACCCGCGGACACCTGCGGGACGCGGTGTACGAGTACGCACGACGGGACCGGCGGTTCGGCGGTGTGAAGTGAGCGGGGAGAACGACCAGCCGACCAAGGCCCAGCTGAACCGCTGGCGTCGTTACCTCGCCGACGAGCGGGCCGAGGGGGCGGTGTACCGGGAGCTCGCCCGGAAGAAGTCCGGTGAGGAACGCGAGATCCTGCTGGCCATCGCCGACGCCGAGTCCCGGCACGAGGAGTACTGGCGGGCACGGCTGGGGGACGATGTCGGGCTGCCGCGTCGGGCCAGTCTGGACACCCGCATCCTGGCCTGGATGTCCCGACGCTTCGGCTCGGTGTTCGTGCTCGGACTGATGCAGTCCGCCGAGACCCGGAACCACTACCTGTCGGACAAGGACGCCACCGAGCAGATGGCCGCCGACGAGGCGATCCACGCCGAGGTGGTCCGTGGACTGGCGGCCCGTGGGCGGGCGAAGATGTCGGGGGACTTCCGGGCGGCGATCTTCGGGGCGAATGACGGCCTGGTCTCGAACCTGGCACTGCTGCTGGGAATGTACGGTGCCGGTGCGGGCCAGGCCACCATGCTGACCGCCGGTATCGCAGGACTGCTGTCCGGTGCGTTGTCCATGGCGGCCGGTGAGTACGTGTCGGTGACCAGCCAGAAGGAGCTGCTCGCGGCGTCCGCCCCTGACCCGGAGACCCGCACAGCGGTTCCGAAGCTGGATGTCGAGCGCAATGAACTCGAGCTGGTCTACCGTGCCCGCGGGCTGGACCCGGAGGCCGCGAAGGAGAAGGCCGCCGCGGTATTCGCCGAAATCTCCGCCCTGGAGGATCTGCGGGGGCTGCGTGACGGGGAGGATGCGGACGACACAGACGGCACCGACGGCACAGACGGAACGGACGACGCGGAAGACGTTGTCGATGCCGCCCTCGAGACCGATGACGATGTGGTCGCAGAGGCCGAGGCGGAGACCGGGTCCGGAGTCTCCGCTGCGCTCTCCAGCTTCCTGTGCTTCGGCGGCGGTGCACTGGTTCCGGTCATCCCGCTGATCTTCGGGATGACCGGCCTGGCCTCCATCGTCGTTGCTGTGGTGCTGGTCGGTGTGGTGCTGATGATCACCGGCGGCCTGGTCGGCATGCTCTCCGGTGTGTCCCCGTGGCTGCGTGCGTTGCGTCAGCTGGCGATCGGTGTCGGCGCGGCGGCGGCGACCTACGCCCTGGGTTCTTTGTTCGACGTGGTGGGGTAGCGGCGGCTACGCCCTCTGTTTGCGGGCGCAGTCCGCGCACAGGCCGAAGACGTCGGCGGTGTGACCGGTCAGCACGAACCCGTGGGTGTCGGCGACTTTCGAGGCCCACCCCTCGACCGGCCCGCCGTCGATCTCCACGGCCTTACGGCAGGACGTGCAAACCAGGTGATGGTGGTGGTGTACCGAGCTGCAGCTGCGGTAGAGCATCTCGCCGCTGTCGTCCTGCAGGGTGTCCACCAGGTCCTGCTCGGTGAGCTGCTGGAGAGTGCGGTACACCGTGGTCAGCCCAACCTTGTGCCCGTGCTGGGTCAGGGTGGCGTGGATGTCCTGCGCACTGGCGAAGGTGGTGAGCGTCTCGAGCGTGTCGACGACCGCCGCACGCTGGCGGGTGTTGCGCTGTCCGATCCGTGGTGTATTCATCGTGACCCAACCCTAACCAATGATCCGCTCAAATGGGTGTATCACGGTGAAAACAGGGGTGGTCACCAGGCATGATGATGTGATTTGACAGACACGATACAACAGCCGTAAATTAGTGCCAGTTCCCCAGGGATCGCTTGTCCCCCCCCCTAAGTCGATCCCACCAAACGGGGGACCAGGCCCCATCCTCTTTGAGGAAAGTGCGGCCGGGACCCGCGATAACCCCCCCTTCGCGGGTCCTTTTTTA
>DXGC01000115.1 GCA_019114135.1 Candidatus Corynebacterium avicola | reverse complement strand
GGTGCGTCCTACCGGATCAGTAGTAGGCGCCCTGGCGGAAGTCCCAGGTGTTGAACTGGTCGGCGAGGATCAGGACGATCTCGTCGTTGTAGACACCCTTGCGGATCAGGGTGGGGCAGGGGGTGACGCCGCGCTCGCCCTTCTGCTCCGGGATGATCTTGCCGTCGTCGTCGACCATGGAGACCATGACACCCTGCTCGTAGCGGGTTTCCTCGGTCTTGTCCGGCTGGATCGACGCGACGTAGTCGTTGCCCTCGATGACCAGGTCGGCCTCGTTGGCGATCTCCTCGCCGATGCCCTCGACGACACCGCGGTTGCCCTTGCCGGACGGGTTGGCGGAGGAGGCGAAGACCAGCTTGCGCTCCTTCTCCCACAGTTCGCGGGCGATGTTTTCTCCGGGGGTGCCGAACTTCAGGACGAAGCAGCTGGTGCCGCGCACGTCGGTGGCCAGCTCGGCGGCACCCTCCGGCAGGTACTTCTCCTGGGCACCTTCCTTCCACGGCAGGATGCAGCCCATGAGGATGTCACCGTCGGCGCAGGTCTGGTAGAACTTGTCGATCTCCGGGTTCAGCTCGGCGAGCTCGCGCAGCTGCTCGATGGAGCCACAGAGCACGACGCCCGGCTTGTTGCGCTTGCGGTGCTTGACGGCGAACTTGCGCTCGAGGCCCTCACGGTCGCTGGTGGCGATGATGTAGCCGACCTTGGTCGGGGTCACCACGATGTGGCCCGGGGTGTTGAGCAGGTCGACGGCTTCCTGCTGCAGACCACCGTTCCACTTGATCTGGCGGGGGCTCTCGTTGTCGGCCATGTGTTCCTCTCGTCGTGTGCTTGTGCCGGTCAATCGGGTCGGATGTCACCGGGAAGATCTCGGGCAGTGTCTCACTGGTCGGGAGTCACTGTCTCATAATCTGGCATTCTAGTGCATTCCCACGAACGCCGGGGAATCGGGGGTGGGATGTGTCAGAGCGCCATTTCTCGCGGCGAGTCAAGGGGGCGTGGGATGAATCACACCACCCTTGACGCATGGCTCGCAAGGTGCACGATGGAAGGCGAGGCAACCCTAAAGCAGCCGGTGTCACAACCACCGGCAGTTCACACCACCGTTGCCGCCCCAACCGACAGGAGAACCTGTATGACAAGCTCCATCACCACTGACGCCGAAGACGCCACGGCCACCGGCGACGCCAGGTACATCGCCGGCACACCCGAGTCCGAAGGCACCACCGACCTCTCCACCGAGGTCGGCCAGCTCGCCGCCTTCGTGGACCGGGCGTCCCTCGAGGACCTCAGCGCCGACGCGCTCGAGCAGCTCAAGATCCGGATCCTCGACACCCTCGGTGTCGCCATCGGCGCGCTGGACGCCGAGCCCATCATCGCCATCCGCGGTCTCATCGAGGACCTCGGCGGCGCCGAGCAGTCCACCCTCATCGGCGGCGGGAAGACGACGCCGGAGAAGGCGGCCTTCCTCAACAGCGCCCTGAGCCGCTACCTCGACTTCATGGACGCCTACCTGGCCAAGGGTGAGACCAACCACCCGTCGGACAACTTCGGCGCCACCCTCGCCGCCGCCGAGACCGTCAACGCCAGCGGTGCGGACCTGCTCACCGCCTTCGCGGTCGCCTACCAGGTCCACACCCGTCTGTCTGACGTCGCGCCCGTGCGCGCCCTCGGCTTCGACCACACCACCCAGGGCGCCTTCGCCGCGGCCGCCTCCGCCGCCAAGGCCCTGGGGCTGCCGACCGAGCAGATCGCCAACGCCATCGCCATGGCAGGCACCGCGAACGTCGCCCTGCGCGTCACCCGCACCGGCAACCTCAGCCACTGGAAGGGGCTGGCGTACCCGCACGTGTCCAAGGAGGGCACCTGGTCGGCACTGCTGGCGTCCCGCGGCATCACCGGACCCGAGGAGGTCTTCGAGGGCAACAAGGGCTTCAAGGCCCTGGCCGGTGACTACACCCTCGACTGGTCCGCCGAGGACCTGGAGTCGGTCACCCGGACGATCATCAAGAAATACAACGCGGAGATTCACTCCCAGTCGGCACTCGACGCCGCCCTGGACATCCGCTCGCAGGACGGTTTCGACGCCGACCGCATCGCCAGCATCGAGCTGACCACCTTCGACGTGGCCTACTCGATCATCGGCGGCGGCGAAGAGGGCGACAAGCAGACCATCCGCACCAAGGAGGAGGCGGACCACTCCCTGCCCTGGATGCTCGCGGTCGCCCTGCTGGACGGTGAACTCATCCCGGACCAGTACGAGCCGGCCCGCATCGTCGCCGACGACGTCCAGCAGCTCATGCGCAAGGTGACGATCGTCCCGGACGACGCACTCTCCGACCGCTTCCCGCAGGAGATGCCGGCTGTCCTGAAGTTCACCCTCGAGGACGGCACGACCTTCACCGCCGAGGAGTCCGCCTACGAAGGCTTCTTCACCCAGCCGCTGGACTGGGCGGGTGCCCGGGCGAAGTTCGATTCGCTCGCCACCCCGTTCGCCGACGAGGGACTGCGTGACGAGATCAGCGAGATCGTCCACACCCTCGAGAACCACTCGACCGCCGACCTGACGGCGGCCCTGGCGCGGGTGTCCACCACCCGGTCCTGAGACTCCCCGGCACACCACCACAGCCGGTGAAGCTCTCATTCACTACTCACCACATCAATCACCACATTCACCACATCATTCACCACATGTCAGGAGTGACATCATGAGCAACGCCATCGACGCCAACGTCTCCTTCAATTTCGTCCCCCGCGCCCACCGGCCCTCCAAGCCGCGGTCCTTCGGCATGACCGAGGTCCGTGCGCCGTACTACGACACCTACGGCACGCGCCACATGCAGGACGTCTTCGACGTCGCAGGTCAGTGGGTCGACGGCATCAAGTGGGCCGGCGGTTCCTTCTCGCTGGTGCCGCCGGAGCAGGTCCGTGCCTTCAGCGACATCGCCCACGAGAACGACGCCTACGTCTCCTCCGGTGGCTGGATCGAGACCGTCCTGCGCTACGGCGATGACGCGGTCGACCAGTACCTCAAGGAGGCCAAGGACGTCGGGTTCGACGTCATCGAGATCTCCACCGGCTTCATCATGCTGCCGACCAGCGGCCTGGAGCGACTGGTGGAGAAGGTCGTCAAGGCCGGACTGAAGGCCAAGCCGGAGCTGGGCATCCAGATCGGTTCCGGCGGAGACTCCACCGAGGCCGAGCTGGCCGCCGAGTCCTCCAAGGACGTCGGAGACCTCATCGACCGCGGTAAGCGCGCCCTCGACGCCGGCGCCTCGATCATCATGATCGAGTCCGAGGGCATCACCGAGAACGTCGTCGAGTGGAACACCGGCGCCGCCGCGTCCATCATCAACGGCCTGGGCCTCGAGAACGTCATGTTCGAGGCCGCCGACGGGCCGGTCTTCGAGTGGTACGTGAAGAACTACGGCAACGAGTGCAACCTCTTCGTCGACCACTCACAGATCCTCCAGCTGGAGGGCCTGCGCCAGAACATCTGGGGCAACAAGTCGACCTGGGGCCGCGTCATCAACCCGCGGCCGTAGTTTTCTGCAGCGCCCCGGATCCGTCTAGGAGCGTCCTAGTCCATGCCCGCCGGGCGTGCGACGAAGACGCTCGCCGCCCTCCTGCCCTGCTCCTGGAGCAGGGCAATGGCATGTCCGGACGGGGTGACCGCCGCGTGGACCTCCTTGAGTCCCACCGGCACCAGCCATTTGCCGAGCGACAGGTCCACGCCCTCCTCCTCGGTGACCTCGCGGACCGGGAAGCACGTCGTCATCGCCTCGTCGAGGGTGAGTGACAGTGCGGGGGCGGCGCCGGTGTCGTCGCGCACGGCGAACAGCTCGTCCAACGTCCGGCCCTGCGAGATGTCGAAGGGGCCGGCACTGGTACGCCGCAGCGCGGTCAGATGGCCGCCGACGCCGAGCTCCCCGCCGACGTCGCGGGCGATCGAGCGGATGTAGGTGCCCGAGGAGCAGTGGACGCTGATGTCCACCTCCACCGGGTCGGTATCTCCACCGTCGCCGAGCCGGACGTCCAGCACCTCCAACTCGTGCACGGTCACCGGACGCTCCGGCAGCACGACGTCCACACCCTCGCGCACCAGCTCGTGGGCACGGCGACCGTTGATCTTCACCGAGCTCACGCTGCTGGGGCGCTGCATGATGTCACCGACCTGGTGGGCGAAGGCGTCCCGCACGGCCGTCTCGTCCAACTTGGCGAGGTCCTCCGCCGAGGCGGAGGTGAGCACCTCGCCCTCCACGTCGTCTGTCACCGTGGACGCGCCCAGGCGCACCGTCGCGGTGTAGCGCTTGTCGTGGGTGACCACGTGCGCGAGGAACTTTGTGCCGCGTTCGATCCCGACCACAAGCACGCCGGTCGCCATGGGGTCCAGGGTCCCGGAGTGCCCCACCCGTCGGGTGCCGAATATGCGACGGCAGCGGGAGACCACGTCATGGCTGGTCATCCCTGCAGGCTTGTCCACGACCACCAGTCCCGAGCGGGACAACGGGCCGCCGCTCGGGGCGGCAGCTGCGTAGGTTGACGTTCCGGTGGCGGGGAAGGAGCCTGTGGAGCCTGTAGACATGGACTTCAGTCTAGGTGGTGGCCGCAGATGTCGTAGTGTGGTGGCCGTGGATATCTGGAATGGACTTGACGAGGTTCCCGCGGATCTCGCAGGCAGTGTCGTGACCATCGGCGTCTTCGACGGAGTGCACCGCGGACACCAGACGCTGATCACCTCGGCGGCGACGAAGGCACGCGAACTCGGAGTACCCGCGGTGATGGTGACCTTCGACCCGCACCCGCGGGCGATCTTCGACCCGCAGAACACCCCGCCGCTGCTGGCGACCGTGTAACAGCGCGCCATCAGCGCCGAGCGCTACGGCATCGACGCCATGCTGGTCATCGCCTTCGACGAGGAGATCATCAGCTGGGATCCGGAGCAGTACTTCCGCACCATCCTGCTGGACAAGCTCGGCGCCAAGGCCGTCGAGGTCGGCGAGAACTTCACCTTCGGCTCGCAGGCGACCGGCACCAGCACGACGATGCGCGAGCTGGGGGAGAAGTACGACGTGGACGTCACCGTCCACGGGCTGCTCGTCGACGAGGGGGACACCGGTGACGGAGCCGAGGGCTCCGACTGTCACACCGTGTGCTCCTCGTGGATCCGCGACCGGCTCTCCGAGGGGGACGTCGCCTCTGCCGCCGGGGCGATCGGACGCAACTTCACCGTCCGCGGCGTGGTCACCCGTGGTGCAGGACGCGGCGGTGCGGCCCTGGGCTTCCCGACGGCGAACCTGTACTTCCCGGACAGTCAGGCGCTGCCGGTCGACGGGGTGTACGCCGGTGACCTGCGCATCCTGCCGACCCACAAGGACCCGGTCGGCTCCGAGGTCGGCGACATGCCGGTGGACGAGCACCTGCCGGCGGCGATCTCCGTCGGCACCAACCCGACCTTCGGTGACCAGACCCGCAGCGTGGAGGCTTTCGTCCTGGACCACGAGGCCGACCTGTACGGACGCACCGTGACCGTCAGCTTCGTCGACCACATCCGTGGCATGGAGACCTACACCGACATGGACTCGCTGATCACCGCGATCAACAACGACGTCGACGCGACGCGGCGCCTGGTGTCCCGCGACCAGGATTAGTTCCCTGCGCTGGTGGGTGATAGGATCGATCGGTCTGTGACTGTGGTTCGCGGTAGTCGCAGACAGTGTCGCCAGGAATGGCATCGCTACAACTTTTTGCGCGGACTGAAACAACTAGGAGATTCATCATGGCTCTTACCCAGGAGCAGAAGGCCAGCACCCTCAAGGAGTTCGGCCTTCACGAGACCGACACCGGTTCCCCCGAGGCTCAGGTCGCACTGCTGACCGTCCGCATCCGTCAGCTGACCGAGCACCTCAAGTTCCACAAGCACGACCACCACTCCCGCCGCGGCCTGCTGCTGCTGGTCGGTCGTCGCAAGGGCCTGCTGAAGTACCTGCAGGAGAACAACGTCGAGCGTTACCGCTCCCTGATCGACCGACTGGGCCTGCGCCGCTAGTCACGATCGGTGCCGCGTTTTATGCGCGGCGCGTTCTCCGGACACCCGCCCCACCACCTGGTGGGGCGGGTGTCCGTCGTTGTGTGGGGGCTTTCCACCGCGCGCTGGAGACTCTCAACATTTAAAGGGGTGAAAGTGGGCACTCTCGATCAACTTTCTGGCGGGTGACTGCCACCAGATCGGCGATTTGTTGATTGAGATTGCCGTTCGCCGTCACTTGCCGCCAGTGAGACTGTCTATCCTTGAAATGCGTGGCAGGGGGTCGCGCAAGCAAGTCACTCGGGAGGGGTAAATGGAGACCAAGAAGTTCTGGAGAAGGTCAGAGCTTATTGAGGTTGGGAAGAGCCGCCGCTCAATCGACAAGGCACTACGTGAAGGTGTGATCCATCAGGTGGGGTACGGCCTCTACAGTGCAGAGTCGCCGACTGACGACATCATTCTCGAAGCGCTGGTCCACCAGCATCCGGAGCTGGTCTACGTCGAGGAGACGGCCGCTTACCTGCACGGGATGGTGGACATGCAGTGGCCAGCGCATGGAGCCTTGCCGAGGCGAGGGACTCGGGACGGTGGTGATCGCCTTCAGGTGGTTCACAAACGACTCGAGAGGACAGCGACGGTGCGCGGTCTGCCGGTCACGACGCCGCTGCAGACTGTCGTGGATCTCCATCGTCAGGGATGGCAGGAGGCGAAGCTACGGATGTTCCTGGTCCGCGCCTACGGCGGGGCGAAGGGTAACGACCGTCGCGCCGAGGACTTCGTGGCGCTCGCACCGCGTTCCCGGGACATCGCCGAGAAACTGTTGGATGGTCTGGTCACAGGTACCGCCAGCAACCTGGAGCTACAGGTTGTCGACCGTCTGCGTATCGCGATGGCGGAGATGAACGTGACGATCGAGGTCAACCGGAAGATCCGCGGCTACCGCTTCGACGTCGTCATCGAGGAGGCGAAGGTGCTCGTCGAGATCGACAGCTACATCTACCACGCTGCGGAGGGCTCTAACCTGGGGGAGAGGACGTTCATCATCGACCGGTGGAAGGGGAACATGGCCTCCCGGTGGGGATGGACGCTGCTGCGGTACTCGGACCTGTGCGTGCAGATCATACCGGGAATGGTCACCGAGGAGATCGTCGACACCGTGCGGTACAACCTGCGTCATCGGCGGGGACGCCGGATGCGCCGTGCGCTGGAGGCGTTGCTGACCGACGAGGCGGTGTGGCGGTGGCACCCGTCGTTGCGGTGAGGACGCCGCGGCGGAGTGATCGGACGCCGCGAGGCACTGAGTCGGGGATCACGCAGGTGCCCACACCAGTTTCCGTGAGGTGTGGTGTAGGATGATCTGCGGTAATTGTCCAGAATCCAGATGACATGTCCAACCGTCGGCACCGATGATCGACACATGGACCACAGACGCAGAAGGTTTGAGAAGACTACGTCATGACGACGCCGAACGAATCCACGAACGACGAGCAGAACACCGCCGAGAACGGCGCCGCCAAGAAGGCCCCGGCCCGCAAGTCCACCGCCAAGAAGGCGCCGGCAAAGAAGACCGCCGCCAAGAAGGCACCGGCGAAGAAGGCTCCGGCGAAGAAGACCGCAGCCAAGAAGGCCACCTCCACCAAGGCACCGGCGAAGAAGGCCCCGACCAAGCGCGCCGCCGCCAAGGAGACCGCACCGGCACAGGACGCCCAGGCCACCGAGACCGCACCGGCCAAGAAGGCCCCCGCGAAGAAGGCTCCGGCCAAGAAGGCCCCCGCCAAGTCCACCGCCGCCAAGAGTACCGGCGCCAAGTCCACCAAGGCTCCCACCAAGGCCGCCGCCCCGGCACCGACCCACACCGCCGAGCTCGTCGATCCCGAGTCCGGCATATGGGAGTCCGCCGCCACCATCGACAACGGTGACTTCGGTACCCGCACCATCACCTTCGAGACCGGACTGCTGGCCCGTCAGGCCGACGGTGCCGTCACCGCCTACCTGGACGACGACACCATGCTGCTGTCGACCACCACCGCCTCGAAGCACCCGCGCGAGAACCTCGACTTCTTCCCGCTGACCGTGGACGTCGAGGAGCGCATGTACGCCGCCGGCCGCATCCCCGGCAGCTTCTTCCGCCGTGAGGGACGACCGGGCACCGAGGCCGTCCTGGCCTGCCGCCTGATCGACCGCCCGCTGCGTCCGACCTTCTTCAAGGGCATCCGAAACGAGGTCCAGGTCGTGGTCACCGTCATGTCCATGGACCCGGCCGACCAGTACGACGTCGTGGCCATCAACGCCGCCTCCGCCTCTACCCAGCTCTCCGGCCTGCCGGTCTCCGGCCCGGTCGGTGGCGTGCGCATGGCCCTCGTCGTCGACGAGGACCACGCCGAGGGCCAGTGGGTCGCCTTCCCGACCCGCGAGCAGCAGGAGAAGGCCGTCTTCGAGCTGGTCGTCGCAGGGCGCGTCACCGAGCCGGTCAAGCGCGGCCGTGGCCGTCGCAAGCCGGTCCCGGGCGAGAACGTCGCCATCATGATGGTCGAGGCCGGCGCCACCGACTCCGTCGTCGAGCGCGTCGGCGAGGGTGCTCCGGCACCGACAGAGTCCGTCGTCGCCGAGGGCATCGAGGCCGCCCGCCCGTTCATCGCCGAGCTGTGTGGTGCCCAGGCCGCACTGTCCGCCGCCGTCGCCGCCGAGACCCGCGAGTTCGAGCTCTTCCCGCCCTTCGGTGAGGACGTCTTCGCCGCCGTCGAGTCCGAGTCCCAGGACCAGCTCACCGAGATCATGGCCATCGCCGACAAGGCCGAGCGCGACGAGGCCCTGGCCGCCAACATGGACGCCGCCGTCGAGGCCCTGTCCACCCAGTTCGAGGACCGCGAGTCCGAGGTGCGCAACGCCCACAACGAGGTGACCCGTCAGCTCGTCCGCAGCCGCATCCTCACCGACGGCTTCCGCATCGACGGCCGCGACTCCACCGCCATCCGCGACCTGGGCGTCATGATCGACCTGGTGCCGCGCGCCCACGGTTCCGCCCTCTTCGAGCGTGGCGAGACCCAGATCCTGGGTGTCACGACCCTGGACATGCTCAAGATGGAGCAGCAGATCGACAGCCTGGGGCCGGACACGTCCAAGCGCTACATCCACCACTACAACTTCCCGCCGTACTCCACCGGCGAGACCGGACGCGTCGGCTCCCCGAAGCGCCGCGAGATCGGCCACGGTGCCCTCGCTGAGCGCGCCCTGCTGCCGGTCATCCCGCCCCGTGAGGACTTCCCGTACACCATCCGCCAGGTCTCCGAGGCCCTGAGCTCCAACGGCTCCACCTCGATGGGCTCGGTCTGTGCGTCCACCCTGTCGCTGTACAACGCCGGTGTGCCGCTGAAGGCCCCGGTCGCCGGCATCGCCATGGGCCTGGTCACCGGCCAGGTCGACGGCAAGGACGCCTACGTCACCCTCACCGACATCCTCGGTGCGGAGGACGCCTTCGGTGACATGGACTTCAAGGTCGCCGGTACCGCCGACTTCGTCACCGCCCTGCAGCTGGACACCAAGGTCGACGGCATCCCGTCCGAGGTCCTGGCCGACGCCCTCGGCCAGGCCCGCAACGCCCGCCTGGAGATCCTCTCCACCATGGGCGAGGCCGTCGCCGGGCCGGAGGAGATGAGCGAGTTCGCCCCGCGCATCACCACCGTCTCCGTCCCGCAGAACAAGATCGGTGAGCTGATCGGCCCGAAGGGCAAGACGATCAACCAGATCACCGAGGACACCGGCGCCAACATCTCCATCGAGGACGACGGCACCGTGTTCATCTCCGCGTCCGACGGCAAGGCCGCCGAGGTTGCGCTGGAGAAGGTCAACGCCATCGCCAACCCGCAGCTGCCGAAGGTCGGCGACCGTTTCCTCGGCACTGTCGTGAAGACCACCGCCTTCGGCGCCTTCATCTCGCTGCTGCCGGGCCGTGACGGTCTGCTGCACATCTCCAACATCGGCGGCGACCGCCGCGTGGAGAAGGTCGAGGACGAGGTCTCCGTGGGCGAGTCCCTCGAGGTCGAGATCGCCGACATCGACAACCGGGGCAAGATCTCCCTGGTCCTCGTCGACGCCGAGTAGTCACCGGGCAGACGCAGCGTAGTAGACAGCAGAGAAGATATAAGGAGTAGAAGATGACGAAGGTCGGAGTACTGGGCGCCAAGGGCCGGGTCGGCACCGCAGTGGTCGCCGCCGTGGAGGCCACCGAGGGCCTGGAGCTGTCCGCAGCCCTGGACCACGGGGATGACCTGCAGGCACTGGTCGAGTCGGGGACGCAGGTCGTCGTCGACTTCACTGTGCCGGACGCCGTGATGGGCAACCTGGAGTTCCTCGTCGCCAACGGCATCCACGCGGTCGTCGGCACCACCGGCTGGACCCCGGAGCGTTATGAGACGCTGCGTGGCTGGCTGGCCGACAACCCGACCGTGGGCGTGCTCGTCGCCCCGAACTTCGCCATCTCCGCGGTGCTCACCATGAAGCTTGCCGAGATCGCCGCTCCGTACTTCGACTCTGCCGAGGTCATCGAGCTGCACCACCCGAACAAGAAGGACGCTCCGTCCGGCACCGCCGTGCACACCGCCGAGGGCGTCGCCCGGGCACGTGCCGCTGCCGGCCTGGGTGACCAGCCGGACGCCACCGACCAGACCCTCGAGGGTGCCCGTGGGGCCGACGTCGACGGTGTCCCGGTCCACGCCGTGCGTATGACCGGCATGGTCGCCCACGAGCAGGTCATCCTCGGTGCCAAGGGCCAGACCCTGACCATCAAGCAGGACTCTTACGACCGCGAGTCCTTCGTCCCGGGCGTGCTGCTGGGTGTCGACAAGATCGGCGACAACCCGGGTCTGACCATCGGCCTGGAGAAGTTACTGGGTCTCGACCAGCTCGGCGTCCCGGCCGAGTAGTCACGGCCATGAACAACCCCGCGGAGCTGTCCGTCCGGCTGATCTCGACGACGTCGTTCACCCCGCCGGAGGACGTCGACTGGCGTCCGCAGCCCGGCGTCGGCGATGCGTCCAGCCTCGTCGAGTTCGCCGGACGCGCCTGCTACGAGACGTGGGACCGTCCGAACCCGCACACCGCGGAGACGGACGCCTACATCCGGCACATCCTGGACGTCGGGCACTTCAACGTGCTGGAGCACGCCACGGCGGGAATGTACCTGCGGGGAGTGTCCCGCTCGTGCGCCCAGGAGATCATGCGGCACCGGCACTTCTCCTTCAGTCAGCTCTCGCAGCGCTACATCCCGGACGGTCAGTCCCAGGTCGTCATCCCGGCGAGCATCGCCGAGGATCCGGAGATCGCCAACCTGCTGCTGCACGCCACCGACGTCGCCCGCGAGGCCTACGAGGAACTGCTGGAGGCGCTCGAGGAGCGGTTCAGCGGTGAGGCGAACACGGTGCTGCGCGAGAAGCAGGCCCGCCAGGCAGCCCGCGCGGTGCTGCCGAACGCCACAGAGACTCGGTTCGTGATGACCGGCAACATGCGCTCCTGGCGGCACTTCATCGCCATGCGCGCAGCCGAGCACGCCGACCCGGAGATCCGCGAGGTCGCGGTACAGTGCCTGCAACTGCTGCGTGGGGTGAGCCCCGAGATCTTCGAGGACTTCACGGTCACCACGCTGCGGGACGGCACGAAGATGGCCACCAGCCCCTACGTCGCCGACATGTGACGAGCATGTGGATGAGCATGTGACTGTCACATGCGCGTCTGAATCCCAGGCATGTGAGCAGTGATGATGCACGTCCGGCGGGCCTTTCCGGCGCGTCGTGGGGGTCGCTGGTACACATCCGGGGCCTTGGGCGGTAACCTATGGTGACATGAGCACAGGTATTGCAGCGACAAGAGGAGCCGAGTTCTTCGGCACGGTCTCTGTGGCGATGGTTACGCCCTTCAAGAAGGACGGGGACCTCGACCTGGACGCCGGGGTGGCCCTTGCGGGTCACCTGGTGGACCAGGGCTGTGACGCTCTTGTTCTCGGCGGAACCACGGGTGAGTCACCCACGGTGCGTCCGTCGGAGAAGATCGACCTGCTCAAGGCAGTGCGCGCCGAACTCGGTGACCGTGTGAAGCTCACCGCCGGCAGTGGCACCTACGACACCGCGGAATCCGTGGAACTGTCGAAGTTGTCCCAGGACGCCGGTGCCGATGGCCTGCTCGTTGTCACCCCGTACTACTCCCGGCCCAGCCAGGAGGGGCTCTACCGGCACTTCACCACGGTGGCTGACGCCGTGGACACCCCGATCTGCCTGTACGACATCCCGTCCCGTTCGGTCACCCCGATCGAGACCGAGACCCTGGCACGGCTGGCGGAACACCCGAACATCCACGCCGTCAAGGACGCCAAGGGCGACATCCCGGCTGCGATGGGACTGTTGGAGCAGACCGACCTCGCCTGGTACTCGGGTGATGACCCGCTCAACGTCCCGTGGCTCGCCGTGGGAGCGACCGGCATGATCTCGGTCATCGGCCACGTCGCCGCAGCACAGCTGAAGAAGCTGCGCGACGCCGTCGACTCCGGAGACCTCGCCGGTGCCCGCGCCATCGCCACCGCGCTGACTCCGCTGACCCAGGCCCAGGGCCGGCTCGGTGGAGTGACGTTCGCCAAGGCCGCACTGAAACTTCAAGGAATCGAGGTGGGCGCACCGCGCCTGCCCATCATCGAGCCCACGCCGGAAGAGATTGACCGGCTGGCAGAGGACCTGCAACGCGCAGGGATTTAAGGACACTATGACTGAGAATCGTTCCCGGGCACGCAAGGTGACCCGGAAGGCCGCTCCGCCGAGCGCCGACACCACCGCGGCCGACGTGACCGCGACCTTCAACGACGGCGGCCAGGCCGCGGCGTCCAACCAGGGCGGCGACAACAACGGCGGCAACGCCAACAACGCCGGCAACAACAACGGCGGTAACAACAAGGGTGGCGGCAACAACCGCAACCGTTCGCGCCGTTCCCGTGGCCGTGGTGGCAACCAGGGCAACAACCAGGGTGGCAACCAGGGCGACCACAACAACAACGGCAACAACGGCAACAACGGCAACAAGGGCGGCCGCGGCAACAACAACGGCGGTGGCCGTAACCGTGGCAACCAGGGTGGACGCAACCGCGGCGGACGCGGCGGCAACCGCAACCAGGGCGGCGACCGTCGTCGCAACGCCATGCAGACCATGCAGGGTGCCGACCTGACCCAGCGTCTGCCGAAGCCGCCGGCAGCCCCGAAGGACGGCGTACGTATCGTCGCCCTCGGCGGTATCTCCGAGATCGGCCGCAACATGACGGTCTTCGAGTACCACAACCGTCTGCTCATCGTGGACTGTGGCGTGCTCTTCCCGTCCTCCGGTGAGCCGGGCGTGGACCTGATCCTGCCGGACTTCTCCTACCTGGACGACAAGTGGGACCGCGTCGACGCCCTGGTGATCACCCACGGTCACGAGGACCACATCGGTGCGATCCCGTGGCTGCTCAAGCAGCGCAACGACATCCCGATCATCGCCTCCCGCTTCACCTGTGCGCTGATCGCCGCCAAGTGCCAGGAGCACCGTCAGCGTCCGAAGCTCATCGAGGTCGACGACACCTCGAACGAGAGCCGCGGACCGTTCGACATCAGCTTCTTCAACGTCGGCCACTCCATTCCGGAGTGCCTCGGCGTTCGCCTGAAGACCGGTGGCGGCACCATCGTGCTCACCGGTGACGTCAAGCTGGACCAGACCCCGGCGGACAAGCGTCCGACCGACCTGCCGGCCCTGTCCCGCTACGGCGACGAAGGCATCGACCTGTTCCTCTGCGACTCCACCAACGCCACCACCCCCGGGTTCTCCCCGTCGGAGTCGGCCATCGGCCCGAACCTGAAGCGCATCATCGGTGAGGCCAAGCAGCGCGTCATCCTGGCGTCCTTCGCCTCGAACGTGGCCCGCGTGCAGATGGCGGTCGACGCCGCCGTCGCCGCCGGCCGTAAGGTCGCCTTCAACGGCCGTTCGATGATCCGCAACATGGAGATCGCCGAGCGTCTCGGCCTGCTGAACGCCCCGCGCGGCACCATCGTCTCCATGGACGACGCCTCCCGCATGGCACCGCACAAGGTCCTGCTGGTCACCACCGGTACCCAGGGTGAGCCGATGGCGGCCCTGTCCCGCATGGCCCGCCGTGAGCACCGCCAGATCACCGTCCGCCCGGGTGACCTGATCATCCTGTCCTCCTCGCTGGTCCCCGGCAACGAGGAGGCGGTCTTCGGCGTGATCAACATGCTCTCCCAGATCGGTGCGGAGATCATCACCGGTAAGGACGCCATGGTTCACACCTCCGGTCACGGCTACTCCGGCGAGCTGCTGTTCCTCTACAACGCCGCACGCCCGCGCAACGCCATGCCGGTTCACGGCGAGTGGCGCCACATGCGCGCCAACCGTCAGCTGGCCATCGACACCGGGGTCAACCCGGACAACACCGTCCTGGCCCAGAACGGCGTCGTCGTCGACCTGGTCAACGGCAAGGCCTCCGTGGTCGGACAGGTCCCGGTCGGCAACCTCTACGTCGACGGTGTCACCATGGGTGACGTGGGAGCCGAGGAGCTCGAGGACCGCACCGCGATGTCCGAGGGCGGCCTGATCGCGGTCACTGTGGTCATCGACAACCGCACCGGCCGTCCGCTGGAGGACCCGCAGGTCCAGGCCCGTGGTTTCTCCGACGCCTCGAAGGACATGATGCGTCAGGTCACCGAGCTGGTCGACAACGTCATGCTCGACCTCTCCGGCCAGGGCGAGAACGACCCGTACCGTATGGCGCAGTCGCTGCGCCGCAAGGTGGGCAAGTTCGT
>DXGC01000114.1 GCA_019114135.1 Candidatus Corynebacterium avicola | reverse complement strand
GGGGAGACGTCGCCACCGGGATCGGCTGCCTGCGCGGCCGCGGCACCTTCGAGGCCTTCGTCGGTGGGGCACCGGCCATGGCGGTGGCCACCATCGACGAGGTGTCGGCGCTGTCCGCCGAGATCGCTGCGTCCGGTAATGCGTCCGGCCCGGCGTCCACCATCCCGTTGCTGGTCGACGCCCGTACCGCCGACCGCTTCCATGGTCAGAGTGAGCCGGTCGACCGTCGCGCCGGGCACATCCCGGGCGCGGTGAGCATCCCGGTCATCGACCTGCTCGACGATGGCCGCGTCCCACCGTCCGAGGTGGTGCGCGAGCGTCTCGCCGCCCACGGCCTCACCGATGACACGATCGCCGCCGAGGCGGTGATCTACTCCGGTTCCGGTGTGGACTCCGCACTGTTCATTGCCTTGATGGAGCATGCGGGGCTGCCCGCGGCCCGGCATTTCGTCGGCGGATGGTCGCAGTGGGCTCTTGACAGGTCCCGTCCGGTCGGCCTGTGATGGTTCACTGATCCAGTGAATGGCATGAAACTCCTGAATTACCGCCGTCACCTCACTAGTCTGTGGCCATGGAGGAAAGCCGCGGAATCGCAGACGCAGCGCAGCCGGGGGCAGGCATGGATACCGGTGTCCGCTCCCGAGACCCGCTTGACGTCATCACCCCGCTCGCCGGCACCGTCGTACCACTGGAATCGGTGCCTGACCCGCTCTTCGCTGCGGGCACGGTCGGCCCCGGGATGGCGGTGGTCCCTGACGCCGGTGTCGAGTACGTCACGGTCTGTGCCCCGGTGTCCGGCACGCTGACCCGGCTGATGCCGCACCTGTTCCTCATCCTCACCGACGATGAGACACCGGTGCTCGTGCATCTCGGTATCGACACCGCACACCTGGACGGACAGGGGTACTCACCCCACGCCGAGCAGGGCAAGCGCGTCCAGGTCGGTCAGCGCATCACCACCTACGCCCCGCTGGAACTCGGTCGGCTCGGTTTCGACCCCATCGTCCCGGTGGTGGTGATGGGACGCGGCGATGGTGCGCCGGTGCGTCCTGCCCTGGTTCCCGGCGAGCCCTGCGGGCCGGGGGAGGTCCTGTTCCGCGTGGACGGGGCCTAGCCTTCTCGGGCCTGTTCTAGACTGGCACCATGCTTCGACGAATCACCACCACGGCGTGCGCCTTGTTCATGCTCGTCGGCGTCTCGCGGGTGGACGAGCAGCTCGACCCGCAGTGGTTGGAGGCGGCCTTCTACGCCTTCTTCTTCGTGGAGCTTCTGCTGCTGCTGGCGGGCATCATCCTCACCGTGCGCGGCTACTTCGGGCCGGCCCGTCACCCGGTCAACCGGGTGTTCGTCGGATTGAGCTGGGCGGGAGCGATCGGTGCCCTGGTGCTGATGCTGGAGATCGCCCTGGGGCACGGGCAGGTGCTGTGGCTCAACGTGGTCGCCAGCGCGGTGATGTTCACCGGTGTGCTGGGCGCGGCGGTGGTGGCGCTGTCGGCCAGCCCGTGGCGCGACCTGTTCTACTCGCGCCGCTCAGATCCCGTGCTTCGCGGCGATGATGCCGGCCATGGTGTCACGCGGCAGCAGTCGGGCAGCGGGGAACGCGACCTGTGAGCTTGAGCCGGTGGCGTACAGCGGCTTCGGACGCTTCGACGTCACGGCCAGCAGGAGCACGTCGGCGACCTGCTCGGCGCTGACCCCGTCGGCCTCGTTGGCGTTGAGCGTCTTCAGCATGGTGTGGAACTCGTCGGCGTAGGGGCCCTGGTCGTCGATGTAGATGGTGCGTCGCTCCGACAGTCCGGTGTTGATCGCCCCGGGTTCCATCACCGAGACGCCGACACCGAAGGGGGCCAGCTCGCGGCGGGCGGAGAAGGCGAAGGCCTTGATCGCGGCCTTGGACGCCCCGTAGCTGCCGCGGTGGGCCAGCGGGAAACTGCCGAGCATGGAGCCGACGAACACCACCCGGCCGCGTCCGGCCTGACGCATCTGCGGTAGCAGCAGCTGGGTGAGTTCGACATGCCCGATCACGTTGACCTGGAAGAGTCGCTGCAGCGCCTCGCGGGGGAGTTCCTCCAGTGGGCCGTTCTGCGATTCGCCGGCGTTGTTGACCAGCACCGTCACCGGGTTGGACGCATCGACCCCCAGCGCCGCGAGATGCTCCGGCACCGCGGCGATGGACGCCGGGTCCTCCAGGTCCAGCGGGACGAGCTCGACACCGCGTGGCGCATTCGCCACCGATTTCTCGGAGTCGGGGGTGCGGGACGTCCCGATCACCCGGAAACCCTGCTGGACCAGCGCGGCGGCGGTGGCCTGGCCGATGCCGGAGGTCACCCCGGTGACCAGTGCGATGTCGCCGGCACTCACCAGCGGCAGGGAGGGGGTGAGGAATCGGGAGAGGAAGGGTGCTTTCGCCATGACAACAGTGTTACCCGTTTCGTCCCTGTCGTGTGGGCGGATCCCCCAATCCGCCGTCGCCGGGCCTTCGGTAGCGTGTGTTCCATGTCCGGCCTCTCTCACTCTCCTCTGCTCGACCCTGTTCTCGACATCGACTGCAGCTACGGGCACAACGGTGCTGTCGGCCATCTCAGTCTGCAGGTAACTTCGGGTGAGATTGTCGCGGTGACTGGCCCGAACGGTGCCGGGAAGTTCACGCTGATGTCCACGATCGCCGGTGAAATCGAGCCGGTGGAGGGCGAGGTGAGGGTCGCGGCATCCCACGGCGCAGTCGATCCCGCCGCACCGGAGGGTGCCGGGGCGGTGACCTTCCTCGTCGACCCGTCCTTCTTCCCGGACCTCACCATCGGCGAACACCTGGAGATGACCGCCCACCAGGTCGGGGTCCCCGCCGATGAACTCCGCGACTCCGTCGCACCGTGGCAGATCTCCGACATCGAGTCCGAGCTGCCGAGCCGGGTGTCCGGTGGTCAGCGCCAACGCGCCTACCTGGCGCTGCAGTTGGCGTCCGCCGCGAACGTCGTGGTCCTCGACGAGCCGGAGCGGCACCTGGACGGTGACTGGGGCCGTCGTCTCGGCGACGAGCTCCTCGCCGTCAGGGCCAAGGGCGCCGCCGTCGTGGTCGCAACGCACTCGGCCCATTCGGCAGGACGCGCCGACCGCACCGTGGAGCTGTGAGTGGTGCGAGTGCCATGAGTATTGCGGCCGCGGTGGCCGCTCTGCTCCCGGTGGTCCTCATCGCCGAGCGGATGCTGCCGTTGCGGGCGGTGGAACGCGATGTCTGGGAGTGGAGGCTGCGTCCCACCGGACGCTTTCCCTCCCTCGACGAGTTCTCCCGGTGGCAGGTCGCAACGTTCGGCGTCCTCGGTGCGGTGCTCGGCTACGGGACCGTGCCCTCTCACGCAGGGATTGCCGTCGTGGTTGCCGCTCTCCTGGCCATGGGCGCACGCCTGCTGGTGGGAGTGCGTCGCGTCCGTCTCCCGGAGATTCTCGACAACGGCACCACACGGGTGATGTTCACGATGTCGTCGGTGGTGAATGACCCGGAACTCTCCGCAAACATCTACGCCGCGGCCTGGCTGCGCAACTCCCGGGTGTCCGCCGGCCGGACTGGTCGTCGCCTGGGGCGTCCTGGCGTCCGCGGTGTGGCGGGCGACCCGGTTGGACGTCCGGGGTGAACTCCCGTGGCAGCTGGCCTTCCTCGCTGCGGTGACGGTGGTAGGGGCCATGGTCCTGGCGCTGTTCTGGCGTCCGGACCTCCCGGTGGTCTTCGCCGTCCTGGCCGCCGCCGCCATCCTGTGGTGTGCGGTGGTGCGTGGGCGTCCGAGGGGGAACGACGACTTCGAGGTGGTCGAGTCGGGTCTCGGTATCGCGGTGCCGACCGGGGTGGTGTCGGACCTGTTCTCCGGGGCGTTGGCGGTTCTCCCCGCCTACTTCGCGGTGGTTCTCGGCGGCTGATGCGAATGCGGAGGTGTGGGCGCGGCCCGTTGCACCCCGCCAGAATCCACCCTCCGGTGCCTGCAGCCTCCTCTGCGTCATCTGAGTGTGTACAGCGTCATCGGAGAATGTCGCTTCGGGCACTCCATGCGACATTCTCCGATGACGCTGTACACACTTCAATGACGTGAGCCGCAGACCTCACCTCCGGCGAGTAATCCTGCGGCTCACATCCGACCCTTCCTCGAAAGGGCGGCTCCATGTTTGAGAATACACTCCCCGAAACCGGGGTGACCATGGTCGTCCCTGCTTGCCTCGCTACGGGGTGGCAACAGGAAGGAAAGCGTGACGGATTGGGTAGGGCGCTGCCAGTGAAACGTCCAATCCGTCACGCCCAGGTATGCGCGCCCGCCACCGCCCGGGGGGTGTCGCAGACCTGCTACCGGCGAAAAGATGTCTCCGTCACACCGCCACCGTTATACTGTCATGCAAGTCATAACTGAATATGCCGCTCGTAGCCACTGTGGGAGAGGTCGGAACCAGTCACCGGCCGCCGTAGGAGCAACACCTCCCCGTCGACACTCTCAGGCACCCGTACCACCGTGGCGAGGCATCTCTGGAAAGAGCTGGTCACCGTCGTCCGTGACCCGGCCGCCGAAGGAGCAAAGCTCTCAGGCACCATCGACAGAGTGGGGAGGGTTAAGCACATGTCCGCTGTCTTCACCCAGGAAGAGACCCCCTGACACATGGCAACCCCCCACGACGCATTCCCGAACCGCCACATCGGCCCGAACGCCGCCGACACCGCTGAGATCCTCGAGTCGCTCGGCTACGAGTCCACCGAGGCCCTCGCCGCCGCCGCGCTGCCGGCCAGCATCGCGCAGGACGCCCCGATCGGTCTGGCCCCCGCCCTCGATGAGACCGAGGCACTGGCCACACTCCGCGGCTTCGCGGACAAGAACACCCTGAAGAAGCAGCTCATCGGTGCCGGATACTACGACACCGTCACCCCGGCGGTCATCCGACGCAACGTGGTCGAGAACCCGGGCTGGTACACCGCCTACACCCCGTACCAGCCGGAGATCTCCCAGGGTCGGCTCGAGGCGCTGCTGAACTTCCAGACGATGGTCCAGGACCTCACCGGTCTGCCGATCGCCGGCGCCTCCCTGCTGGACGAGGCCACCGCCGTAGCCGAGGCCGTGCAGATGATGGCCCGCCAGAATGCGAAGGTCGCGAAGAAGGGCGGCGTCGTCCTGCTCGACGAGAACCTGCACCCGTCCAGCATCAACGTCACCCGCGCCCGCGCCGCCGCCGTCGAGATCCCCGTGGAGGTCGCCCCGATCACCGCGGAGACCATTGCGGCACGTTCCGAGGAGGACGCCCCGCTGACCGGTGTCGTGGTCTCCAACCCGGGCACCACCGGTGGCCTGCGCGACGATCTCGGTGAGGTCATCGAGGCCGTCCACTCCGCCGGCGGTCTGGTCACCGTCGCCTGCGACCTGCTGGCCCAGGTGCTGCTGACCTCCCCGGGTGAGCTCGGAGCCGACATCGCCGTCGGTTCGGCACAGCGCTTCGGTGTCCCGCTGTTCTTCGGCGGCCCGCACGCCGCCTTCATGTCCTGCCGCTCGGAGTACCAGCGCAAGCTGCCGGGACGCATCGTCGGCGTCTCCGTAGACGCCGACGGCACCCCGGCCTACCGGCTGTCGCTGCAGACCCGTGAGCAGCACATCCGCCGCGACAAGGCGACGTCCAACATCTGCACCGCCCAGGCGCTGCTGGCCGTCGTCGCCAGCTTCTACGCCGTCTGGCACGGGCCGGCCGGTCTGCGTGAGATCGCCACCGCGGTCCACGGCCGAGCCACCGCCCTCGCCGTGGGCCTGGCCGGTGCCGGACGCACCATCTCCCACGACCGCTTCTTCGACACCGTCACCGTCGAGGTCGCAGATGCCGCAGCCACCGTCGCCGCCGCCTGCGAGGCCGGCTTCAACCTGCGCGAGGTCGACGACACCCACGTCGGCGTCTCCGTCGGTGAGTCCACCACCGACGCCAACATCGCCGAGCTGATCAGCATCATCGGTGGCGGTGCCTCTGCCGACTCCGAGACCGCCGTGAACACCGCGTCCTTCACCGCCGAGGACGGCCCGCTGGCCGACCTGCTGCGCACCGACGAGATCCTCACCCACCCGGTGTTCCGCACGATCACCTCGGAGACCCAGATGATGCGCTACATGCGCCGTCTGGCCGGCCGCGACCTGGCGCTGGACCGCACCATGATCCCGCTGGGCTCCTGCACCATGAAGCTCAACGCCGCGGTCTCCATGGAGCCGGTCACCTGGCCGGAGTTCGCCAGCATCCACCCGATGGTCCCGGAGGACCAGGCCACCGGCTGGCTGGAGCTCATGGATGACCTGGAGGACCGGCTCGCGAAGATCACGGGCTACGCTGCGGTGTCCCTCCAGCCCAACGCCGGCTCCCAGGGCGAGTTCGCCGGTCTGCTGGCGATCCGTCGCTACCACCTCGCCAACGGCGACGACCAGCGCACCCTGGTGCTCATCCCGGCCTCGGCCCACGGCACCAACGCCGCCTCGGCCGCACTTGCCGGTCTCGCTGTCGTCGGCGTGAAGAACGCCGAGGACGGCTCCATCGACCTGGACGACCTGGACGCCAAGATCGAGAAGTACGCCGACCAGATCGCCGGCATCATGATCACCTACCAGTCGACCCACGGTGTCTTCGAGGAGCACGTCCGCGAGGTCTGCGAGAAGGTCCACGCCACCGGCGGCCAGGTCTACATCGACGGGGCGAACCTCAACGCCCTGGTCGGACTGGCCCAGCCCGGCGAGTTCGGCGGCGACGTCAGCCACCTGAACCTGCACAAGACCTTCACCATCCCGCACGGCGGCGGTGGCCCGGGCGTCGGCCCGGTGTGCGTCGGCGAGCACCTCGTCGAGTACCTGCCGACCGACCCGTGGGAGGACGCGTCGGACGAGAAGGGCTTCCCGGTCTCCCAGGCCGGCCAGGGTTCCGCCGGTGTGCTGCCGATCTCCTGGAGCTACATCGCGATGATGGGCGACGAGGGCCTCACCGAGGCCTCCCGCATGGCCCTGGTCAACGCCAACTACATCTCCTCCGAGCTGGCCGAGAGCTTCCCGACGCTCTACACCGGCGACAACGGCCTGGTCGCTCACGAGTGCATCCTGGACCTGCGCGAGCTGACCAAGCAGTCCGGCATCACCGCCGCCGACGTCACCAAGCGTCTGATGGACTTCGGCTTCCACGCCCCGACCCTGGCCTTCCCGGTCGCCGGCACCCTGATGGTGGAGCCGACCGAGTCCGAGGACAAGGGCGAGCTGGACCGCTTCATCACCGCGATGCGCACCATCCGCGCCGAGATCGACGAGGTCATCGCCGGGGAGGTCGCCGCGGAGGACTCCGTCCTGCGCCACGCACCGTTCACCGCCGACTCCGTCGTCCGCGACGACTTCGAGTCCGCGGTCTCCGGTGGTCACTTCACCCGCGCCAAGGCGGCCTTCCCGGTCGACTCGCTGCGCCGCGACAAGTACTTCCCGACGGTGCGCCGCATCGACGACGCCTACGGCGACCGCAACCTGATGTGCTCCTGCCCGCCGCTGGACGCCTTCGACATCGAGAGTGAGAACTGATGAGTATCAAGCACACCGCCCTGCACCCGGTCCACGAGGCCCTGGGCGCGAAGTTCACCGACTTCGGTGGCTGGGACATGCCGCTGAAGTACGACAAGGAACTCGAGGAGCACCGTGCGGTCCGCGAGGCCGTCGGCATCTTCGACCTTTCCCACATGGGCGAGGTACTGGTCACCGGTCCGGACGCCGCGGCGTTCCTCGACCACGCCCTGGTCTCCCGGCTGTCGGCGGTGAAGGTCGGCAAGGCCAAGTACTCGATGATCTGCACCGAGGACGGCGGCATCATCGACGACCTGATCACCTACGTGCTCAGCAACCACGATGACCCGGAGGGCGATCCGGAGTACCTGGTCATCCCGAACGCCGGTAACGCCCCGGCCGTGTACGAGGCCCTGGTGGAGCGCGCCGCCGACTTCGACGTCACCCTGGTCAACCAGACCGACGACATCTCGCTGATCGCCGTGCAGGGCCCCAAGGCCGCCGCGATCATGCGGGAGATCGTCCACACCGTGACGGACGCCCCGGAGGCGTCCGGTGCGTCCTCGGAAGACAAGTCCGTGGACGCCGCGATCGACGGCCTGGGCTACTACGCCGCCTTCCAGGGCACCATCGCCGGCGTGCCGGCGATCATCGCCCGCACCGGCTACACCGGTGAGGACGGCTTCGAGATCTTCGTCTCCAACGAGGCCACCGGCGCCGCCGGCACCGCCGGCCCGCAGGCCGTGTGGGAGACCGTGCTCGCCGCCGGTGAGCAGCACGGCATCCGTCCCTGCGGCCTGGCCGCCCGTGACACCCTGCGCCTGGAGGCCGGCATGCCGCTGTACGGCAACGAGCTCTCCCGCGAGCTCACCCCGGTCGACGCCGGGCTGGGCATCCTCGCCGCCACGAAGTCCAAGGACTCCTTCGTCGGACGCGACGCCATCGTCGAGGCCAAGGAGAAGGGCACCTCTCAGCTGCTCGTCGGACTGGTCGGCGAGGGGCGCCGTGCCGCCCGCTCCGGCTACGAGATCCAGGACGCCGAGGGCAATCGTCTCGGTGAGGTGACCTCCGGCGCTTTGTCGCCGACGCTGGGTCACCCGGTGGCGATGGGCTACGTGACCGCCGAGGCTGCTGCCGAGGGCGGGGCCGCCGCCGAGGGTGCGGAGGTCGTCGTGGACATCCGCGGCAAGTCCTTCCCGTACACCGTCGTCGCGCTGCCGTTCTACAAGCGCGACAAGTAGTTCGACCTCTACACTGAATCCACTGCGCCAGTCTGCGCAACGACTGCACAACCAGGAGAAGAACCATGACTGCACTTCCCACCGACCGCCTGTACTCCGAGGAGCACGAGTGGGTGAACTCCACCGAGATCAACCCGGGTGACACCGTCCGGGTCGGCATCACCCACATCGCGGCCGAGGCCCTGGGCGAGATCGTCTTCGTCGAGCTGCCCGAGGTCGGCACCGAGATCGAGCACGGCGAGCCCTACGGCGAGGTCGAGTCCACCAAGTCGGTCTCCGACATCTACGCCCCGGTCTCCGGCGAGATCACCGCCGTCAACGAGGACCTGGAGGACAACGCCGGCGTCATCAACGAGGACCCCTACGCGGCTGGCTGGCTGTACGAGGTCACCGTCACCGAGGTCGGCGAGCTGCTCGACCACGAGGCCTACGGCGCAGCCAACCAGTAGTTCCGCCACCTCGGGGTCGCCGCGACCCGCCTAGGCGTGGCAAGCGGAGTTAGTGTCCGGCACCTCGATTATGCTGGTTGCCGATGCCTACCGCTCTTGTCGCTCTCGCCATCGGGCTCGTGCTGCTGATTATTGCCGCGAGCCTGTTCTGGCGTGCAGCGCAGAACCAGGGCAGGAACCAGACACGCGGCGTCGACAGGGGAGAGGCCGCGCGGTCGGGGGACGTCCGTTCCCGGGCGCAGAGCGGCTGGGGGACGGCGCCGCCCGCAGGTGCGGTGGCCGACCCGGCCGCCGAGCCGGCACCGGAGTCCGAGGCCACGCCTCCTGCCGAGACTGCAGCCCCGGCCGCGTCGGACGCCCCCACCGAGGTCATCGCAGCGGCGACGATCCCGGAAACCCCGGAGGCACCGGAGAGTACGGAGAACGCGGGCACCGAGGATTCCCCCGAGCCCGAAGAGCCCGCGAAGACCACAGATTCCCCCGAAACTGCCGAGGTTGCCGAACCTGCTGCTGACGAGCCGGCAGAATCCCCGTCATCCTCCGACACCACGGAACCGGTTCCCGCTTCGACCGGTCCGGCCAAGAGCATGTCCGATAAACCAGAGAAGTCCGTGACCTCGAGCTCCCACGAGCCCAGCGGTCTGTTCGCCGGGCGACGCTCGCGGCGCCAGTGGGCGCAGTCCCACGGCTACGAATACGCCAAGGAGGACCGCTACCTCCCCAGCGAGTGGCCGGTCAGTCTGGTCAGCAAACTCGGTACCTCCGAGGGGCCGACGGCGGCCCGCGACCTGGTCTCCGGGTTCATCGACGGGCATCAGTTCCACGTCGCAGAGGTTCACGGCATCACCGTCCTCGCGATGCGACGGGACGCATTCTCCCCGGTCGCCGTCCACCTGGCGGTGGGCACCGACGCCCCGACCGGGATGCGGAGATCCGAACTGTGCGACCGGCCCCCGTTCATCAGCTTCTCCTCGGACAACCGGGCCCTGGACCGGATGCTGGACTCCCGGGCGGACACCGCTCTGGCCGCGCTCGGCGGAGTCGCCAACGCCATCGCGTTCGGCGGTTCCTGGGTGGCCCTGTCCCTGAACCGGAAGTCCGATCCGCCGGTGTGGGACCACGTACTCAAGCAGCTGGTACGTCTGGTCGCGGCCTCGCGGGTCCTCCCGCCGAGGGTGACCTCCGAACAGCTGGACATGAGTGCGGCGGACCAGACCCGGCCCCGCGCCCGCCGGATCATCGCCGAGACTCCGGAAGGCTCCTACGGCCATCTGCGGGTGGTGCCGGACATCGACTCCGGTACCGACACGGAACCGGACACCACAGCGCCCGACACCACCGACACCTCCTCCCGCGAACGCCCCCGCGTCGAACGCTCCAGCACCCCGGTCGACTACCCGACCCGGTCGGAGACCCAGACGATGGGCGACACCAGCGACTGGTCGGAGCAGGGCGTCGGCGATGTGACGGAGGACGTCCCGCCGATACCCGCCGTCGGCGAGGACCCGGACCACTCCCTCGGCGGTTCCGCCGGAGGCCCCCAGGTCATCCGGGACAATGCGCACGAGTCCACGATCTTCGACGAGCCGGCCGCCGACAGCGACAGCGCTGCCAACGCCGCCGCGCACTGGACCCCGCAGGCTGCCGAGCGCGCCTCGCACCAGTTGCCCTCGCGGGGTCGCCACCGGGCGCCGGACGCCCGTCACGCCCGGACCAACGACAACGACGACACCGCCGCAGCGTCCGACGGTGACGATTACCCCGTGGTCGACGCGGAAGTCGTCGACCCCGATGCCCCCGACGGCCCGGAGCAGCGCTGACTGTTCACCACCCCGTAAGATCGCGGGTGGAAGACCGACCCGAAAACCGTAAAGGACCCCGCTGAAGCCATGAGTGCGCCCACCGTCAACGCAGAGAAGCTCGCCCGCCTCGCTGAACTGGTCACCGAACTGTCGGTGGTGCACGGCAAGGTCACCTTGTCCTCCGGCAAGGAGGCCGATTACTACGTGGACCTGCGCCGCGCCACCCTGCACCGGGAGTCCTCGAAGCTGATCGGCGAGCTGCTCCGTGAACTCACCGCCGACTGGGACTTCGTCGCCGTCGGCGGCCTGACCCTGGGTGCGGACCCCGTCGCCACCGCCGTGATGCACGCCGGTGACGACATCAACGCTTTCGTGGTGCGCAAGGAGACCAAGAAGCACGGCATGCAGCGCCGTATCGAGGGACCGGACATCACCGGCAAGAGCGTGCTCGTCGTCGAGGACACCACCACGACCGGCAACTCCCCGCTGACCGCGGTGGCAGCCGTGCGCGAGGCCGGTGCCGTCGTCGCCGGTGTCGCCACCGTGGTCGACCGGGCCACCGGCGCCAAGGACGTCATCGAGGCCGAGGGCGTGGAGTACCGCAGCCTGCTGGGCCTGGCGGACCTCGGCCTGGCGTAGTCCCCAGGACATACAGGAGCATCCACGATGAGTACCCTCCGACGCCGCCTCCGGAACGTCTACCTGGCCGCCGGCGCGACCTCCGTCCTCGCCGCCACCGCTGGACGCCGCGGTGACCGGCTCACCCGCCTGGCCAAGCCCACGTTGATGCCCCTGCTTGCCGCATCCGTCGCCGCCGACGGGGCGGCCCGACGCCACCCGTCGGTGCTTGCGGGCCTCGCCGGTGGGTGGCTCGGCGACGTCATCCTCATGGGGAAGGCAGGACGCAGCGACGATCCCGCGGTGCGGGCGAAGAACCTCAACAAGGGATCGGCGGCGTTCGCGGTCAACCAGGTCGCCTACATCACCGAGCTGTGGAAACAGGGACACCGGCCCCGGCGATCGACGGTGGCGCTGCGTCTGCCGGTGCTGCTGTCCGGTGCCGGCACCGCGGCCGTCGGCGCCCCGTCCGCACTGCCTGCCGCGGTCGGCTACGGATCCGCCTTGGCCGCGACCTCGGTGCTGGCCTCGGACCCGGAGCAGCTGCCCAAGGGGGCCGAACCTCTCGATGCCGACCTCACCGGCGTCGGCCTGGGCGGCAACCTCTTCGTCCTCTCGGACGGTCTGATCCTCGCCCGCCAGGCCTTCCTGCAGGGTGAGCAGCGGCTCGTCCGCGCGCTGGACGGTGTGGTGGACGGCCTGGTCATGGCCACCTACGTCGCCGCACAGCTCCTCATCGTCGAGGCGCTGACCGGCGCGGGGGACGACAAGTGACTGAGCCCGGCGCAGAATCCGGCCGCGGCCCCACCGAGTGGTTCGCCCACCCCGTCGGCGTGGGCCCCTGGGCCGAGGAGTACCCCGACCTGCCGGTGCCGGAGGGGGAGCAGTTCGACCCGGAGCTGTTGGAGAACGGCGACCGACGCAATGTCGTCGACGGTTACCGTTACTGGAAGCTCGAGGCGATCGTCGCCGACATCGACGCCCGACGTCATGGCCTGCACATCGCCATCGAGAATTTCGAGAACGACTCGAACATCGGCACCGTGGTGCGTACCGCCAACGCCTTCGCGGTGGACACCGTCCACATTGTCGGACGGAAGCGTTGGAACCGGCGCGGTGCGATGGTCACCGACCGCTACCAGCACCTGATGCACCATCCGGACACCTCCTCGGTGACGGAGTACGCCCGGGAGCACGGACTGACGGTGGTGGCGGTGGACAACACCCCGGGTTCCGTCCCCCTGGAGACCGCACAGCTGCCCCGGAACTGTCTGCTGCTGTTCGGCCAGGAGGGACCCGGGGTGACCGAGGCGGCGCAGCATGCTGCGACGCTCACCGTGAGCATCGCCCAGTTCGGTTCCACCCGGTCGATCAATGCCGGTGTCGCCGCGGGCATCGCGATGCACACCTGGGTGCGGCAGCACGCCGACCTCAGCGAGGCCTGGTAGCCCACTGATCAGAGGTCGTCGTCGTTCCTGGACTCCAGCTCATTCATCCGCTCTGCTGCCCGACGCAGTCGTTTCGCCCGGTTCTCCTGCTCGGTCTCCTTGATCTCCTCGAAAAGCTCCTCGTCTTCGTCGGAGTACTTCAGGATCATCCGGGGCACGCTCAGGGTGACGATCAGCGACGGCCACACCACCCAGGCGAATCCGACGTGGAAGACGAACTGCAGCACCAGGAACGACACCAGCGTCACGCCGAGGATGGCGGCATCGATCGTCTGGATCAGCTCGCCTCGTTTGCGGAGACTCTGAACCTCCGCGGCGTCGGGATCCGCGACCCGGTCCACCTCGGTGGACGTCGAAGCGTCCTGCCCTTCGACAGCGACAGTCCTGCCGGTGGAATCGAACGGCGCCCCGCCCGGCAGGTCGCCGAAGAGCCCGCGCAGATCCCCCATGGTGCGGGAGTCCGCGACTGCGGCGGAACGGTCGTTGAACTCGACGTCGTCGAGTCGACCGTCGGCGTAGTGCCCGCCGAGCACCTTCAGCGCGTGGATCCGGTCTGCGTCACTGAGCCGGAGCTTGTCGGACGGGGGAGGCGTGTCCATGTTTTTAGGGTACCAACAGGTGCGCGACGGGCACTTTCGAAGGCAGAATGACTGTATGCAGGAACGTTGGGACCACCGCGCCGATCTCGCCGAACAGGCCGTCATGGAACGCCATGGCGGCCGACTGTGGGCGGTCCCGCGCACGAACCTCGCCGTCGTCGCCTGGCCCCCGTCGACGAAGGACAAGTTGTACTACCAGTGGCACTACTGGTGGCAGGCACATTTCATCGACTGCCAGGTCGATGCCGCGAAACGACGCAACACCCGTTTCCGTCTCGGGCTCATCCGCCGCACCATCCGCGGTATGCGGCTGCGCAACTTCGGACGCCTGACCCGCAACGACTACTACGACGACAAGACGTGGCTGGCCCTGGCCCTGCAGCGCGTCGAGAACCTCGACCGCTACGGCCGGGTGCGCTACCGGTCCTCGCTGGAGGAGGACATCTTCGCCGGTGTCGACTCCTTGACCGGGGTCATCCCGTGGAGGAAGGGGGAGACCTTCTACAACGTGCCCACCAACGGCCCCGCCGCGATCCTCGCCGCCAGGACCGGACGCCTCGGCCTGGCCGAGGAGCTCACCGACTGGGCCCACCTGCGGCTCATCAACCCCGACGGCCTGGTGATGGACGGTGTCCGGATGACCATGTCCGGCCCGGAGATCGTCGACGACATCCACGCCTACTGCCAGGGCGTGATGATCGGTGCGTCCCTGGAACTGGCCCGGGCCCAGCGCCGCAGTGCCGGGGTGGCGATGGACGCCGTCAGTGAGGTCGGCATGCCGGCGATCACCCGCGTGCAGCACCTCGTGGAGGCCGTCGCCGATCACATGACCACCGACAGCGGCGGCATCGACTGGCGTCGTGGAGGCGGCGACGGAGGCCTGTTCAAGGGCATACTGGCGCGCTACCTCGCGTTGGTGGCGACCTCGCTGCCCGGGGCGGACAGCGCCGCCGCGACGACACGCCGGACGGCACGTCGGCTGGTGCTGCGTTCGGCGGAGGCCGTGTGGCGCTACCGCCTGGAGGTCGACGGCCTGCCCCTGTTCCCCGCCTCCTGGGGAGGAGACGCGGTGCTGCCGCAGTCCGGTGGACTCGTCGGCGCCGCGTTGAGCGGCTCGGCGTCCTCGGCGGAGATCCCGGAACGGGACCTCTCGGTGCAGCTCTCCGGATGGATGTTGATGGAGGCGGCGGCCGCGGTCGCGGCTGCTGACAGGTAGCTCCGACGGGGCCCGGCCAACCCGATTCGTGGGGGCGGCCGGGCACACCTCCACACAATCGTGCCGTTCCCCGGCATACTTGGGGGGAACCGCGCGCACGCCAACCCGCAAAGGAACTCGTCATGCCGATTGCAACCCCCTCCGTCTACCGCGACATGCTCGACAAGGCCAAGGAGAGCGGTTTCGCGTTTCCCGCGATCAACTGCACCTCCTCCGAGACCATCAACGCAGCCCTGAAGGGCTTCGCGGATGCCGAGTCCGACGGCATCATCCAGTTTTCCATCGGTGGCGCGGAGTTCGGTTCCGGCCTGAATGTGAAGAACATGGTGGCCGGTGCAGAGGCGCTCGCGGCATTCACCCACGAGGCCGCCAAGCACTACGGAGTGAACGTCGCCCTGCACACCGACCACTGCCAGAAGGAGAAGCTGGACACCTTCGTCCTGCCGCTGCTAGAGATCTCCCGCAAGCGCGTCGAGGCCGGCGAGACCCCGCTGTTCCAGTCCCACATGTGGGACGGCTCCGCCACCCCGATCGACGAGAATCTGCAGATCGCCAAGGACCTGCTCGACAAGTCCGTTGCCGCGAACATCATCCTCGAGGTTGAGATCGGCGTCGTCGGTGGCGAGGAAGACGGCGTGTCCGCCGACCCGAACGCAAACCTCTACACCACCGAAGAGGACTTCGAGAAGACCATCGACGTCCTCGGCCTGGGGGAGAAGGGCCGCTACCTGCTGGCCGCAACCTTCGGCAACGTCCACGGCATCTACAA
>DXGC01000113.1 GCA_019114135.1 Candidatus Corynebacterium avicola | reverse complement strand
GAGCTTTTGGCATTGGGCCCTCGGCGCTGACGGAGGCCATGGGCATGCTCAACCACCATTTCGCAGCAGCCGCCTGATCGGCGCAGAGCGACAGCCTACCTCTGACTGCCGCCAATCTTTGCAACAGAGCCCTCCGAGGCACGCGAGCATAAGCCCCTGATGTTCAGCTGGCTCGTGGAGGTCCCACGGACCTGCACGGGATACCATCGCACTGTGTCTGAACTGCCTGACCAGTCGTCCCCCGTCCAGTCGAAGCCCGCGAGCGTCCTCGCCGCACTGAAGAGCCCGAAGCTGCTCATCGTGGAGATCCTCGGTGGCCTGGTCACCGCCTTCGCGCTGATCCCGGAATCACTGAGCTTCGCCATCGTCGCCGGGCTCGACCCGATGATGGGACTGTACGCCGCCTTCACCATGGCCTGTGTCACCGCCGTCCTCGGCGGACGCCCCGGCATGGTCTCCGGCGCGGCCGGCTCGATCGCCCTGGTGATCTTCCCCGTCGCCCGCGACCACGGCGTGGAGTTCCTCATCGCCACGGTGATCCTCGGCGGCCTCCTGCAGGTCCTCTTCGGGGCCCTGGGCGTTGCCAAACTGATGCGCTTCATCCCCCGTTCGGTGATGACCGGTTTCGTGGACGCCCTGGCGATCCTCATCTTCTCCGCCCAGCTCCAGCACCTCTTCGACGTGCCGTGGCTGGTCTACCCGCTGACCGCCGCTGGCCTGCTGGTCATCATCTTCTTCCCGAAGCTGACCACCCGCTTCCCTGCACCACTGGCATCGATCCTGCTGATCACGCTGGCGGTCATGGTGTTCAGCTGGGACGTCCCGACCGTCGGCGACCAGGGCGAACTGCCGGACACCTTCCCCGGATTCGGCGTGCCGGACGTCCCGCTCACCCTGGAGACCCTGAAGATCATCGCGCCGTACGCCCTCGCACTGGCGCTGGTTGGCCTGATGGAATCACTGCTGACCGCGAAGCTCGTCGACGACATCACCGACACCCACTCCGACAAGACCCGTGAGTCACTGGGTCAGGGTGCCGCGAACGTGGTCACCGGCTTCTTCGGTGGCATGGGCGGTTGCGCGATGATCGGCCAGACGATGATCAACGTCAAGCAGGCCGGCGCGCGGACCCGGATCAGTTCCTTCCTGGCCGGTGCCTTCCTCATCGTTCTCTCGGTGTCCCTGTCGGACTTCGTCGGCGAAATCCCGATGGCCGCGCTGGTGGCGGTGATGCTGGTCGTCGCCTTCACGACCTTCGACTGGAACTCGGTGCGCACCCTGCGGGTGATGCCGTTGTCGGAGACCTGCGTCCTGCTGGTCACGGTGGTCTCCACCGTCCTCACCGACAACCTGGCGGTCGGCGTCATCCTCGGCGTGGTCACGGCGATGGTGGCCTTCGCCCGGCGCGTGGCACACCTGACCCACGTCGAACGAACAGGTGAAGGGCACTACAAGGTGAAGGGGGAGCTGTTCTTCGCCTCCTCGAACGACCTGGTGTACCAGTTCGACTACGTCCACGACCCGGAGTCGGTGACGGTGGACTTCTCGGACACGACCGTCTGGGACTCCTCCACCGTCGCCGCACTGCAGGGTGTGCGCGAGCAGTACGGGCGACGCGGAAAGACGGTGACGTTCACCGGGTTGGACGATGTGAGTGCCGGCTACATCAACCGGCTCGAGGGTCGTCTGGGGTAGAGCCGCACCCTGCGGTGGACCGAAGCTCAGCCGGCCGTGCGGGCAGCACGATGGCGCTTGATCTCGGCGCGTGCCATCGAGTTGAGATGCACCTCGTCCGGGCCGTCGGCGAATCTGAGCGAGCGAATCGAGGCGAAACTCGCGGCGAGCCCGAGGTCCTGCGAGAGTCCGGCGGCTCCATGTACCTGAATCGCGCGGTCGATGATCTGCTGTACGACCGACGGTGTCGCGATCTTGATGGCCTGGATCTCCGTGTGCGCAGCCCGATTCCCCTGGTTGTCCATGAGCCACGCGGCCTTCAGGACCAACAGTCTGACCTGTTCAATGGCGACCCTGGACTCGGCGATCCACTGCCTGATGACCCCCTGATCCGACAGCGGCTTGCCGAAAGCGACCCGCTCATCCGCACGGGCACACATCAGGTCGATCGCACGCTCCGCGATACCGATCGACCGCATGCAGTGGTGGATGCGTCCCGGCCCTAGTCGTGCCTGCGCGATCGCGAAGCCCGACCCTTCCTCGCCGATCAGGTTCGACGCGGGGACGCGTACATCCTTGAACTCGATCTCGGCGTGACCACCATGGTCCTGATCGTCGTAGCCGAACACCCTCATGCCGCGCTTCACGTCAACACCCGGGGTGTCACGGGGTACGAGGATCATGGACTGCTGTTTGTGACGATCCGCCGTCGGGTCGGTCTTCCCCATCACGATGAAGATCTTCGTCTCGGGGTTCATGGCACCGGTGATCCACCACTTACGCCCGTTGATCACGTAGTCGTCGCCGTCCCAGACGATACTCGTGCCGATGTTCGTGGCATCCGATGACGCGACCTCGGGCTCCGTCATCGCGAACGACGAGCGGATGGTGCCGTCAAGGAGCGGTTCCAACCATGACGACTGCTGCTCCGGTGAGCCGAACTGGTCCAGAAGCTCGATGTTCCCCGTGTCGGGTGCCGCGCAGTTCAGGGCGGGTGGCGCCAGCTGCAGGGACCGTCCGGTGATCTCCGCCAGGGGCGCATACTGCAGATTCGTGAGTCCCGCTCCCCGTTTTCCGGGGAGGAACGCGTTCCACAGTCCCCGCTCCCGGGCCGCCGCACGCAGCTCCTGCAGGACGGGGACGGTGCTCCACGCCCAGCGGTCGCTGAGCGCATCCACCTGCTCGGCGAAGACCGGCTCAGCAGGATAGATATGGCTGTCCATGAACTCCAGCAGCGTATCGCGCAGGGCCAGCGTTCGTTCGTCGTAGGTGAAATCCATCGTGTACTCCTTCTTGAGCTTCTTCAGCGTGTTTTCAAACGGTCCAGGCCTGCGCGGATCAACGGCTCCACCAGCTCGCCGGCTTCGGCGAAGCCCTCCCCGACCGCCTTGCCCTGCACGTAGCGGTAATGGATTCCCTCGATGATGACCGCCAGTTTGAACGACGCGAGTGCCACCGCGAAGTCGAGGTCATGCAGGTCGCTACCGGTGCTCTGCACATAGCGTTCGAGCAACTCCTGCTCTGTGGGGTAACCGGGAGCGGTTGTCGCATTTCCGAGTAAGGCGCCGGTGCTCTCCGAACCCAGCTTCTCGACGTTCTGGTAGACGAGGAACAGCGCGACGTCGTTGAGGGGGTCGGCCAGGGTGGCAAGCTCCCAGTCGAAGAGAGCGACGACCTCGTCCTCGTCGTCGAACATCAGGTTGTCGATGCGGTAGTCGCCGTGAACGATGCTGGCGCTCTGCGTCTCAGGTGGGTTCTTCGAGAGTCGGTCAATCAGCTCGTCTGCACCGACGAGGTCCCGGTGCCACGATCCCTTCAGTTGTTTGGTCCAGCGTTTCACCTGGCGGGCATTGAAACCCTGCGGTCTCCCGAAGTCGTCCAGCCCCACCGTCGCCGGGTCGATCTTGTGCAGTTCGGCCAAGGTGTCCACCATGCGCAGGGCGACCTGCCTGGTGCGTGCGGGTCCAATCTCCTCCAACTGTGGCGCCGAGCGGTACACCGTCCCTTCGACCTGTCCCATGACATAGAACGGCACACCGATGAGCTCGACGTCCTCGCACAACGCGATGGGTTCCGGAACCGCGACGTCCGTCCCGTGGAGGGCGGAGATCGCGCGGAACTCCCGCACCATGTCGTGCGCCGTGGCGAGCACCTGTCCCTGCGGGGGACGCCGCACCACCCATCTGTGCACTCCGTCATGGACGGCGTAGGTCAGGTTGGAACGGCCTCCACCCAGCAACGAGATCTCGAGTTCACCCGCGACCTCGACACCTTCGCCCTGCAGCCACCGTGTGAGCACGGCCGGGTCGAGCTCCGGGGCCTTCTTCTGTGCGGCAGCCATGTCAGGCCACCAGAAGGGCGAGCATCTCGGCGACACAGGCCGGTCTGCTCTCACCCTCGATCTCGACGACTGCACGGGCCGTCAGCAGATGCCCCGGCACCGACGGCTCCACCGAGACCAACTCGATGGCCGTACGGATGGACGAACCCACCCGTACGGGCGACGGAAAACGCACCTTGTTCAACCCGTAGTTGACGACCATGGACATCCCCTCCACCGTGTACACCTCGGCGGCCATCGCCGAGAGCAACGAGAGGGTGAGGAATCCATGCGCGATCGTCCCGCCGAACGGACCGTCAGCTGCGCGATCCACGTCGACATGAACCCACTGGTGATCGTCGGTGGCGTCGGCGAACTGGTCGACCTGTGACTGCGTCACGGTCCGCCAGGCGCTTGTTCCCAGCGCTTCGCCGGTGGCCGCCTGCAGTTGTTCGATACTCGTGAAGGTTCGCGTGGTCATTCATCGGCTCCTTCGGTAGTGGGGATCATCACGGTGCGTCCGACGGTGTCCCCCGAGGCAAGACGCCCCAGTGCCGCCGGCACGTCATCCAGGTCGATACGCTCGCCGATGAGCGGGCGGAATCCGGAACCCGCAAGTTCGGTGAGTTCCCGGTGGGCGTCGTGCACCAGCTGAGGGTCGACAGTGTTGTACAGCCCCCAATGAAGACCGAGAATGCTGTAGTTCTTCACGAGAGCGTGGTTGAGCGCGGCCTTCTGGATCTCACCTCCCGCGAAGCCGATCACCACGATCCGGCCTTCGAAAGCGACGACTTTCGTGGAGCGCTGGTACGTCTCGCCACCGACCGGGTCGAAGATGACGTCCACCCCGCGTCCGTCGGTGAAGTCCTTGACCACCGGGACGAAGTCCTCGGTGGACCGATCGACCACCAGGTCCGCCCCGAGTTCGCGCACGACCTGCGTTTTCTGCTCGCCGTTCGCGACACCGATCACGACCGCGCCGGCCGCCTTGCCGAGCTGGACGGCGGCGCTGCCTACGCCACCGGCCGCTGCGTGCACGAGCAGTGTGTCTCCCTGGCGGATGGCCGCTCTGCGGTGAAGTGCGAACCACGCCGTCTGGTACGCGATGAGCATCGCGGAGGCCTCGGCGTCATCCAGCGAATCCGGGGCGGGGAACGTCGAGACTGCGTCCAGCAGTGCGTACTCGGCGAATCCGCCGTGGGGAAGCGCCGCCATGCCGATGACACGCTGCCCGACGGAGACGTCGGTGACCTGCGACCCGACGGCGACGACCTCACCGCACATCTCCGCTCCTGGTGTGAAGGGCAGCTCAGGGTCGATCTGGTACTCGCCCCGGCAGAGGAGCACATCGGGGAAGTTGGCGGCCGTTGCGCGCACCCGCACGACGACCTGGTCCGGCCCTGGTGTGGGTAGGTCCGTCTCGACCAACGCGAGGACGTCCACCGGATCACCGTGCCGTTGCACCTGCCAAGCTTTCATCGACTGCCCCTGTCCTTGTGGTGGGTGGTGTGGAGTCGTATCCATGTGGAGATTTTCCTTTCCATTCCGTCTAGTCGGTAAGTATTATCGGTTGTGCATTCGTTGTCAACAGCAAAAGGTTTGGTCACCGTGAACAGAAACATCGGAAGACCCCGCGGAACCGTCCACGGCCGCACCGTGCCGGACCGGGCACTCGAGGCAGCGACCTCACTGTTCGCCCGGCAGGGCTACGAGGGGACGTCGCTGCAACAGGTGGCTGACACCATCGGTGTGACGAAGGGAGCGCTCTACCATTACTTCCCGTCGAAAGAGGAGCTGCTCTACGAGATCTACGGAGGAGTCCTCCGCAGGCAGATCGAGAACCTCACGCGCTTCGCCGAATCGGAGGCGCCGATCTCCGACCGACTGCGGGCGGCGGCGCGGGACGTGATCTCAAGTACCTTCGACAACCTCGAGGGCATGACGATCTTCTTTCGGTCACTGCACCAGCTCAGCGACGACCGGCAGAAGGCGGTGAGACAGGAACGTCGGCGCTACCACGAGGTGTTCAGGGGAATGATCGAAGAGGGGCAACGTACCGGCACCTTCCGCGACGATGTTCCGGCGGAGATCGCCGCGGACGCATTCTTCGGGTCGGTACACCATCTCCCGACCTGGTACCAACCACAGGGTCGGCATTCCGCGGACGAGATCACGGACGCATTCGCCGAGCTGCTGCTGCGAAGCCTGTCACCGCGCTGACTTGATCGGGACGATGCAGAAGGCGGCGACGACAGCGAAGATGATCGCCGCGAGGAACATCGCGGGGTAGCCGGACATCCCGATCAGGAAACCTGCGACCGCGGGCGACAGGATGCTCGACGCGGGGTTGGCCACGTTCAGGATGCCGAGATCGCGTCCTCCGTTGTCCTTGTTCGGCAGGATGTCGACGAGCAACGCCTGGTCGACGGACATGACCACTCCGAAGGCCAGCGCAGAACATGCCGCCCAAAGGTAGAAAGCCATCTGGTTGGTTGAGAACATCAGGGGCAGATACCCCATGACCAGGACCGCGCTGGCGAAGTAGAGGAAGGGTTTACGTCTTCCCATGCGGTCGGAGAGAATACCCGACGCGATCCCCGAGGCCCCGCCGAAGACACCGACGAAGAGCCCGGAGACCGCCATCGCCTGGCCCGCACCCTTGACACTGAGCCCCATGTGGTCGGTGAGCATGTACTGCTGGAAATGGAACAGCAGGTGCACCGCGAGCATGAGCAGGAAGCGACCGAAGACAGCCCAGTAGAGGTCACTGCTGTTCGCCGGGCGAAGGGATTCCACTGTCTCGCGGAAGCTCCGCGACGCCTGGACCTCCTTCACCTGGTAATCCTTCGTGAAGAAGAAGACGAGCACACCGGCGATGGCTATCGGCCAGGCGAGTATCAGCAGGCCGGCGCGAGGCATGGTGATCACGAGGGAGACGAGTATCCCGTTGAACAGGAGCGATATCACCTGCCCGATGCCCGCGAACATGGAGGCCCTGGCTACCTGGTCCTCCGCCACACGGTCGGCGATGATCGCGACCATCGGGGCGGTGAACGCCGAGATCGCGAAGGTCGCGATGATCCAGAGTGCAAGTATCACCGCATAGGAGTTCGCCAAGGAGATGGTGGCGATCGTGGCGGAGGCGGCGAGGCCACCACCGAGAATCCACGGATTGCGCCGTCCGAACCTACTGGTCGTACGGTCCGACAGTGCACCGAAGAGCACGCTGCCGATCACCTGGGTCACCGATCCGGCTATGGCGATGAGGGTGAAGTTCGCCACCTTCGCGTCCTCGTCGATCTGTGCCAGCATCGCCTGGATGAGATTCTGGTTGACACTCGTGGTGACGAGGAACCCGAGGTTGCCGATCAGCAGGAACGGGCCGATCTTACGTAACGGGGTTTTCGGGTACGGGGTCGTCTGGGTCGTCTGGGAGGGTTTGGTCGCTTGCGTCGTCACACGTGACTCCTTAGTTCAGGTGATCAACTGCTGTCGCTCCACGGGCCGTACTCAAGCGCCCGAGAATGTGATTGGGTTGTGCCCTCGGCGCGGAACCAGTCCTCCACGGCTTGAGCCAAGGGCCACGACGTCCACTACTGGACGAAAGTGGGCCCCACCGCTTCGTAGAAGCTGATCCGCCAACCGGCCTCGGTCTTGCGTAGCCGAAGTCGCCACTCGCCCACACCGGGGTCGGCAGGGCCGGCAGGCCCGTCGGCCCGCATGGTGAACGGCGGCTCGCCGCCCTTGCCGTGGTACGCATGCACGTACACCCTCACGGCAGCCTCGGTCGGCGAACTCAGCGTGATGTGGCAGGTGGACAGATACGTCCGGGTGCGCTGGTCCTGCGGTCGCGCCGCGAGCCGTTCGCGGATCTGGTCAGCCCCTTCGGCGTGCCAGGTGAGGCCGGTCAGTGTGGCATCGTCGGTGAAGAACGCGGCCATCTCGTCGTTGTGACTGTCGTCCCTGATGTCCGTGTCGAGAAGCATCGCGTAATCGTTGATCACCTCACGGATCTCTGCCTTCGCAATTGTCACGTCGTTCATGGAAAGTCCTCCGTAGTCGGTAATGCGGTACTGGTTACTTTCTGAATAGAATTCACTGTCGGAGACGAGAGGTCTGCATCGTCAGGTCCAGCCCCGGGAAACGCGGACGCGCCGCCCACCTACTCCACGGGAAGCTCCCGCTTGAGGATCTTGCCCGTCGCACCCTTCGGGATCTCACCCATCAGGTGAATCTGGCGCGGATACTTGTAGGCCGCCAGGCGTTCCTTGCAGTAGGCCTTCAGATCCTCTTCCGTTACCGCCTGGTGGTCGGTCAAGGCAACGAAGGCATGGACCTCCTCCCCCAGGCGTTCGTCCGGACGCCCCACGACCGCCACCTCACTCACGTCAGGGTGCGAATACAGAACCTCTTCGATCTCGCGCGGATACACGTTGTAGCCACCACGGAGAATGAGGTCCTTGAGGCGGTCGACGATGTAGAAGAACCCGTCCTCGTCGCGATAGCCGAGGTCCCCGGTGTGGAACCAACCGTCCCGCACCGCCTTGGCGGTGGCCTCAGGATTCTGGTGGTACCCCTTCATGACGTTGTGCCCACGAACTACGACCTCTCCGATGTTGCCGGGTCCGTCCGGCAGCTCGTTGTCGTCGGAGTCGAGGATGGCCATACGCGTGCCCCAGATCGGCTTGCCGATCGACAGCGGCCGCCGTTCTTCCCTGGAGATGTTGAAGCTCGCGACGCTCGCGGTCTCCGACAATCCGTAGCCCTCCAGCACGGCCACTCCGTTGAAGCGTTCCTCGAACGAACGCATGACGCCCTCCGGCATGGCTGCACCACCGGAAATGGCTGTACGCAGGGTCGACATGTCGTGCGCCCCGTCGTATGCCTCTGTCAGCGCACCGTACATCGTCGGCACACCGTGGAACACCGTGACACCGACACTCTCGATCGTCTCTATGACGGTCCTGGCATCGAACTGCTCCTGCAGGACCAGGCTGGCCCCGTACCGCACGGCGATGTTGAGCACGCTCGACAACCCGAACACATGGAACAGGGGCAGAACCCCGAACATGATGTCGCGCTCGGTGACGTCGAACAGCTCCCCGCCTACCGTGCAGTTCATGTACATCTGGGAGTGCGTCAGCTTCGCCCCCTTGGGACGCCCCGTGGTCCCGCTCGTGTAGAGCAGGATCACCGTGTCGTCGGCGTCGGTGGCACGGCTCAGGGCGAGCGGGGCGTCCGCAAGGAGTCGCCCGAAGTCCACCACACCCTCAACAGGTTCCGCAGGTTCCGGGGCTGCTCCTCCGGGGACGTCGTCCACGGTGTAGAGCGAGACATCGGCCAGCGCAGGATCCTCCGCCCGCGCGTGCCGGGCCTCGTTCAGTGCCTTCCCGCCGGTGATCAAGACACGCGCGCCACTGTCGCCGAGATGGTACGCGATCTCCCGCGATGTCAACTGAGGGTTCAGCGGGACCATGACCAGGCCTGCCTTGACGACACCGAAGTACGAGAAGACGAACTCGGCGGTGTTCGGCAACTGCACAGCCACGCGATCACCGGGCTCCAGCCCCAGCTCCAGCAACCCGGCCGCCACCCTCCCGGCCTCCCGGTCCACCTGCGCATAGTTCAGGGTGCGGTCAGGCAGGCGGAGCAGCGGTCGGGAGCCGGACGTCCGCGCGGGTTCCTCCAGTATGGTTGCGAGATTGAAAGACATTTACTGGTGATCCCATTCGGACTGCGGAACCGGTGCGGCGCCGTCGAGGTACTTGCGGGGGACCACGTCAGCGATGCGCTGCGCGGCCGTCTCGCGCCAGAGATTCTGGTTCTGCTCATCGTGGCGGCCCGGCATCATGACGTTGGGCAGTGCGTCGCCCACGTCAATGACGGTCGGGGTGATGCCGGCCACGGCCATCTGGGGCTCACGGAGGTATTCGATGCCACCGTCTGCCAGCACCCGGAACGGCGCATCGTGTCCCGGGTAGATGATGTCGGCACGCTTCTTGATCCGGTTGATCGACTGTTCCGACTGCTTCTCGTCCCAGAAGATCAGCGGATTGATCCCCGACTGCGCCACACTGCCCAGGTGGATGGCGTCGGAGGTCATGACGGCAAGGCCCTCGGGTGTCTCCACGGAGACACCGATGGTGCCCACCGAGTGGCCGGGCATGTCCATGATCGTCACGCCGGGGATGATCTCGTGTCCTTCGCCGACCTCCTGCAGCTTCAACTGCTCCACGAGGTAGCCGGTCCACGACGGGGTGGCCCAGTCATCCACAGCCGGGTTGTGGGCGTACCTACGCTCGTCGGCGTGCATGAGCACAGTGGCATCCGTGAAGAGATCGTTGTTCTGCATGTGGTCCCAGTGCGCGTGGGTCGCGACGACGTAGTCGATGTCCTGGGTGGTCAGCCCGCGCTTGGCCAGCGAGTCCACCAGCTGCGGGCGCCTGCCGACATGGGCGGAGTCGATGAGGATCCTGCGGGTGTTGCCCTCTCTGTCGGGACCTTCGAGCATGGTCACGCTGCAGAACGCGATGTTCCCCTGATCGGAGGCGACCGGGACGCCGTCGAGGATTTCAATGATGTCAACCATGATGGGTGTTCCTTTCAGTAGTGCGGTTGGTGCTAGTTCATGACGAAGCCGGCGGACACGGTCACGTCGATTCCCGTGACTCCGGACGACTCGTCCGAAGCCAGGAAGCGGACGGCCTTCGCGACTTCCTCGGGGTCGGCGAAGCGCTTGAGTGCGGAGGACGACGAGGCCTCTGCGCGGATCTCGTCCGGCGAACGCCCCGTAGCCTCTGCCTGGGACTTGACGACCCACTCCAGGCGCTCACCTCCCACCGCTCCCGGCGAGACGAGGTTCGCGCGGACTCCGTGAGGTCCGGCGTCGGAGGCGAGCGTCTTGGTGAGCCCGATCAGCGCTGCCTTGCTGGCCGCGTACGGGCTGCGGTTCACCAGCGGGTTCTTCCCCGTCACGGAACCGATGTTGACGATCGAACCGCTCCCCCGGGCGATCATGGCGGGTAGGAATGCCTTGCAGCACAGGAACACGCCCCGCAGATTCACCGCGACGGTGTCGTCCCACTCGTCAGTGTCGATCTCCCACAGCGGCTTGGACGGCCCGGCCACCCCGCTGTTGTTGATGAGGGCGTCCGGCGTCAACCCCGACTCCTCCAGTTCGGCGGCCAGGGCCTCGACCTCCGATTCATTGTGCTGGTCCAGGCTGCGCACGTGCACCGTGCCCTTGGCCCGTTCCGCCGTCTCCTTCAAGCCGTCCACGTTGCGGCTGGCGATCACGACGGTCCAGCCGTTCCCGGCCAGATCGATGGCGATCTCACGGCCGATGCCGCCACTTGCACCTGTCACCAATGCTGTTCTGCTCATTCCGTCTCTCCCTCTCTAGATCCAGCGCGTAGGTTTCAGCGCTTGCTGTGTGTGCGTGTTCACCTGGTGTCTGCCGAATGGTGGACTACAGTTCGACGTCGACGTCCGGCGGTAGCTGTACTTCTTCGTCGACGAAGTAGGTGACGGGATACTCCGCATGCAGGTGCGTCGTGTCCTCGTCCACCTTCTGCCGGTATTCGGCCCGGGCCTTCTTGTAGGTGCGGTCCAGGGCCTCGTAGTCCTCGATGCTTCCGTCGATGGCGGAGATCCAGGTGAAGACCCCGCTCTCCCTGTTGCACCAGGCGGCCTCGACCTCGAAGCCGATCTTTCTGCGGACCGGCACGACGAGGCGTTGGAAGGCATCGATGAACTCATCCATCTTCCCGTCGACGATCCGGTACCTTCTTACTTCGCGGGTTCGCGTCATACTTTCCATTCCCTTCACTAAGTGTGTGGGTAGCGGTGTTGGCCAATATTGTTCGGAGATGGACTCCGCGGACCTACCAGCCCTCTGGCTCGGTTCCGATCACGTTGAGCTCGGTCAGTCCTGCCCGGAGACGCTCCGTCTCCTCGGCTCCCAACGGCAGGTTAGGTCCGCGGGTGGTGCCGGTCGGCCGACCGAGTATCTCCATCGCGGCCTTGATGCTCGCCGGCAGGGATGCACCCGTGTTGCGGACCAGAAGGGAGACCTGGCCGACCCTCTGTTGCAGGCTGCGCGCCTCGTTGAATCGCTGGTCGCGGCACAGCGCATACAGCTCGCCCAAGGCACCGGGAATGATCGCGCTCAGTGGACTCAGCGCTCCGTCGGCGCCGATCGTCATGGACGTGGACAGGTACTCGGCGTCGGGAAGCATGACGAACGACGGATTCTTCTCGAGCGTCGCCTTGCGCAACCACATGAAGTTGGGCCAGCTCAACGAGCCGTCGATGAAGCCGACGACGTTCGGTGAGAGGTCGATGAGCTCCTCGACCATGGGCTGGGTGATGCCCACCCCGCCCTTGTTGGTGCGCGGCGAACTGTAGAGCAGCACCGCCAGGTCAGTCGCTGCGGCGATCTGCCGGAAGTGCTCGACGAGCATGTCCTCCGGGGGCCGGTAGAAGTACGGCGTCGTGACGATGACGCCTGCCGCCCCGGCCTGCTGGGCGTGCGATGCCAACGAGGCGGCTACAGCGGTGCCGGGGACCGTCACGTCGACCAGGACTGGAGTCGGTACGACGCGCTTCACCGCGAACTCCACGAGTTCCTTTCGCTCGTCGTCGCGGAGGCTGTAGCGCTCCCCCGCGTCCAGATGGAGGGCGATGGCGCCGGGCTGCTGTCCCTGGTGGAAGTCCAGGACCTTGCCCAGGGTGTCGTAGTCGATGGTCTCATCGTCGTTGAACGGGGTCACGGGTGTGTGCACCAGGCCGTTGTTGATGCCGGTCGCGTCGACGAGTGCGGACGTGTTCTGCAAGGTCATCGTGTCACCATCCATACTTCTCGGTCTCAGGAATGTTGAATTCGTTCAGGACGTGTTCCATCCGGCGTCGTGTGTCTTCGTCGCCGGAGGGCAACGGCGGACGGCACGGCCCCACAGGCCGCCCCATCAGCTCCATCGCGACCTTGACCGATGACGGGTACTGGTACTTGATGTGCCTGATGAGTTCCGCCACCCTGAGCTGCAGTGGATAGGCGTCGTCCCAACGTTCCTCCTGCAGTGCGTCCCACAGGTCGTAGGTCAGCTTCGGGGCCACAGCGCCTCCCGATCCGAACGAGCCGATGTTGCCGACCGGAACGCTGCCGGCAAGCCACTCCAGGCCCGTCATGATGGAGAAACCTGGGCGAGCTTCCTGGAGCGCCCGGCTGTACTCCGTGAAGGTGTCCATGGCGAAGCTCACGTCCTTCATCCCGACGAAGTTCGGGAAGCGCTCCATGAGCCGGAGGTACACGTCCGGCGATACCGCGCCGGCTTCCGTCCCGCCCGGGTTGTTGTACGCCATGACCGCGATGTCGACCGAGCTGAACACCCGGGCGAAGTGTGCGTAGATCTCGTCCTGGGTGGTGGCCCAGTAGTACGGGGTGATCGCGACGATGCCGTCGGCCCCGATCGACTCGGCGTGCTTCGACAACTCGACCACGACATCGGTGCTGGGGTGGCCGACGTGGATGATCGTGGGAAGCCTCCCGTCGACTGCCTTGATCGTCACTTCCGCGATCTTCTTTCGCTCTTCGATGGTGAGCGAATGCGGTTCGGCCTTGTTGTACAGGGCCAGGATCCCGGTGTTGCCGGGCGTCTCCGTGTGGAAGTTCACGAGCTTCTCGACGGTGTCGTAGTCGACCTCGAAGTCCTTCGTGAACGGTGTAACCGGTGCTTGCATGATGCCCGGAGGGAGCGTGAACATTGCAGCTGTGCCGCCTTTCATTTCGTGGTGGTGTGCGGGTCCGCTAGACGGCCGCCAGTTCCTTCTTCTCTTCCTCGACAACTTCCTTGTCCGCCCACTGGTTCTTCGGCCCGAGCAACAGCGCCAGGAAGCTGACGATGCACACCGCGATGATGTAGATCGCGACGGGGACGAACGACTGGGACCAGGCCAGAAGCCCCGTGGCGATCATGGGCGAGACGCCTCCGGAGAGTGCTGTCGCGATCTCCTTCGAGATGGCGCAACCGCTGTAGCGCACCTCCGTCGGGAAATAGCCCGAGATGATGAGGCCGAGGTTCGCGCCCAGCGCCCGGACGCCGAAACCGTAGATGACGATGACCGCCAACGTGATGACGACCGGAAGCTTGGTACCGATCAGCAGGAAGAACGGGAAGATCATGGCCACCATCGCCACGATCGCGATCATGTAGACCTTCTTGGCGCCGTAGCGGTCACCGAGGAACCCGAACATCGGGGTTGTGAAGATGCCGACGAGGGACGCAATTGTGACTGCGTTCAGACCGATCCGTTCATCGACGAGGAGGAACGAGGCAAGGTAGGTGATCGTGAAGGTCTTGATCAGGTACGACGGCGCGCTTTCGGCGAAGACCGACAGCATGGCCGCGGCCATCTGCTTGGGGTACTTCTTGAAGACCACTCGCAGCGGGGTCCGCTTCTCCTCCTGCTTCTTGTCCGCCTTCTTCTGCATCGCGCGGAACTTCGGCGTTTCCTCGAGTCCGTAGCGCACCCACATACCGACTGCCAGGCCGAGCGCACCCACGAAGAAGGGGACTCGCCATCCCCACGAGGTCATCTGTTCGTGACTGAGGAGTGTCGACAGCAGCGAGAAGAATCCCGCCCCCAACGCACCGCCCAACATGTTCCCCATGACCGGGAAGCTGGACAGGAGTGTCCGGTACTTCGGTGGTGCGTACTCCGCGACCATGATGACGGCGCCGGCGAATTCGGCACCCGAGCCGAACCCCTGGAGCGCCCGGAGCAGGATGAGCAACGTGGGTGCCCACAATCCGATCTGGGCATATGTGGGCAGAAGCCCCATGCAGACCGTCGCCGTTCCCATGAGCGCGAGGGTGATGATCAGCACCGACCGTCGTCCGTACTTGTCCCCGACGATCCCGAAGACGAAACCACCGAGTGGACGGACGAAGAACCCGACCGCGCTGATCGCGAAGGCTGCGACCGTACCGAAGAGTGGATCGAGATCCGGGAAGAAAAGTCGGTTGAACACCAGCGCAGAGGCGGTGCCGAACAACGCGAAGTCGTACCACTCCACCGTGGTGCCGATCGTTGACGCGAGAACTGCACGCCTTATCTGCTTCGTCGTGGGCGGGGAGACCGATGTCTCCGTTGTTTCTGCGTTCATGGGCCAACCTCTCAACATCGCTGTCACGAGCATGTGTACGGATCGACGATGGACGCTGGGCCCCGAACTGAGAGCCGTGAGGACCGGCGTCTGTTCGTCGTAGTTCGAGAGCGTATGTGAACCAGATCTCATGTTCAAGTTGTTTCGGAAATCTTATGATCTTCACTTCGAAACGTTTTGGTTTCAACTAGCATCTGGTGGCAGATGGCAATCAGCACATCGAGTAGCGTTGCCCCCAAGCGACAGGCTGCGATCTCGCCAACGAGTAAGCGATTCTTGCCTGTCGACGTCGCAAGGAAACAGGAGGTGACCCCCGGTGAATGATCAGAATGTGCTGACTCCTGCCAAGGAGCCGGTAAGCGCCCGCGGTCGACGGAAACGGGCTCGGCTGATGGACGCAGCCAAGACGATCTTCCAGCGGGACGGCTTCGCCGAGTCCCGAATTACCGACATCGTCAACGAGGCAAGCGCCTCCACGGGATCGTTCTACACATATTTCGACAACAAGGAACAGATCCTCAAGGCCGTCCTCACCGAGGCGCAGCAGGACATGCTGCACACTTCACTGTTGAGGGGGCACCCTGACGCGACGAGCAGCCCGAAGGAGATCGTCGATTACGGCATCAGGCGCTACATCGAGTACTACGCGCAGAACACCGCGCTGATGCTGCTCATGGAACAGGTGGCCGGGATCGACCCGGACTTCCGCGAGGAGCGACGCCAGCGCGAGCACGACATCGTCGAGTCCAATGCCGAACTCCTGGGCAACTGGCAGAGCACGGGGCAGGCCCGCACGACGATGGACGCCTACCTCGTCACCCGCGCACTCTCCAGCATGACCATCAAGTTCGCCTACAACTGCCTGGCCATGCGCGAGAACGAAGACGTTTCGGTGGTGGTCGACACTCTGACACAGGTGTGGCTGAAGACGCTCGAAATCGACTGACCCCGCCCCAGTTGCGAGTGTGCACAACCCCACGGATCCTGACGAAAGTTCTCCACACTGAGACGCTCTCTGTGGGCTGTCCCTTCCCAACCACAGGTCGGCTGCCGTAGCGTCCTGTCCCCACGGCAGTAGTGAGGGGCACAGAGGGACATGGAGGGGTCATGGCAGAGCACGTGTTCGGCATCGAACCGCGGGAGGTCCGCACCGTCGCCCGGGCGATGGGCGGGGAGGCACGGACGCTGACCAGCGCAGCGTCCGACATCCACGGTGGGGTGCCGCCGGCAGCGAGCCTGCCCGGGGGATGCGCAACAGCCGCGGCCACGGCAGGGGCAGGACGCGTCGGCGATGCGGTGACCGGGGAGGCGGCCGTGGTCGAGGTTGTCGGCCGGGACCTGCACAGTTTCGTCGACGCCGTCACCGATGCCGAAGCGGGCTCATCGCTGGCGTTCGCCGGGACGAAGACACGATGAACATCCACGACATCGCCGATGCCCCGGTCGACCAGGCCTTGCGGGCCGCCCGGTCCTGGAAGGACGGCAGAACGACCCTGCAGACCAGTGTCGAGGAGCTGCGCACCCTCGGCGACCTGCCGTCGTGGAGCGGACAGGCCTCGAACTCCATGCGCCACAGGATCGACAGCTCCGCCCACCGGATGCACGCCGCAACTGTGGCGGCAGGTGGGACGGCATTTGTGCTGGAGTCTCAGGCCAGGCTGGTGACGGGGGCCCGGGCGGCGGTGCGTCCCACCCTCGCGATGGCGGACGCCGCCGGGATGGCGGTCACGGCCGACGGCACCGTCGTCCCCGGCGGAGGCGGTGGCGTGATGGGCGTGGTCTCCGGGGTGGCTGCCGTCGTCCCCGGGTCCCCGGTGAGCGCTCTTGTCGCGGGTGCGACTGCTGCACTGAAGGCGGCGATCGCTCTGGTCCACACCACGGACAACGCCGCTGGGGCGGTGATCGACGGATTCTGTGCGGTGGACGCCGCCCCGTCCCCCACCCCGGTGACGATCTCCGCCGGGGCAGTCGCCGAACTGGTCGCTGACCCGGATGCCTCCGCCGCCGAAGTGTTCATTCCGGACTCACTGCAGTACACGCTGACCAATGCCCAGCGGACGAGTCTGCAGGATGCGGTGGTCCAGGCGCGTACCTCCCTGGCACTGCGTGGTATCGATCCTGACCAGGTGGAGGTGACCGTCCGGGACCTCAACGGAACGGCCGCCGTCGTCGCCGGGGACCTCGCCAGCGCTGACCGGGTGACCACACTGGTCAGTGGGGTCGGTTCATCGGAACCGGGGAAGATCGTGGGTACCTCGGCAACCGCAGGACGCATCGCCGGTCCCGGGCATGCGGTCATCGCCTGGCACGGCTACCAGGCACCTTCCGATCCAGTCCGCGGTGCACTGCCCCACCACGCGCAGTTCGGCGGGCAGCGACTGCGAGAGCTCCAGGGCGGCCTGCGGGTGTCCACGGGCGGGAAGGCGGAGTTGCAGATCGTGGCGCACAGTTACGGCTCGACGGTGCTCGGGCAGGCGGCATCCGATCCGTCCGGACCACTGGAGGCGGACGTGGTGCATCTGGTGGGAAGCCCCGGGGTGGGCCACGACCATGCCGATGACCTGCAGCTGCGTTCCCGTGACGGCAGTGTCGGTGAAGCTGCGGTGCACGCCTGGCTGGCGCCGGGCGACCTGCTCAACGTCCCGGACGGTGTCGGGGCCATCCACGGTCCCTCCCCGATGTCCCCGGGGTTCGGTGCGGACACGCTCAACGGCGGCACACCGCAGGACCGCGGCGACACCCTCGGTGGATGGGTGGACGGAGTGACCGACCTGGAGCTCTGGGCCCGTGGCGAGACCTCCTCCCACAGTGGATACTGGTCAGATGAGCTGTTCCTGGAGAAGGTCCGATGATGGACGGTGAACCACGCGCCGTCCGTGCCCTTGTCGTCGGTGCCGGACAAGCCGGTCTGGCGGCCGCCCACGAGCTGGTGCGGCGTGGGTTCACTCCGGGTGAGGACTTCCTGGTCCTCGACGGCAACGACGGTCCCGGCGGGGCATGGCGGCACCGCTGGGACTCGTTGACCCTGGGGCGGGCGCACGGGATCGCTGACCTGCCGGGAATGCCGATGGAGCGTCCGGACCCGTCGGTGCCGGCCGCAACGCTGGTGGCGGACTACTACCGCGCCTACGAGGAACGCTTCGGTTTGGAGGTGGTGCGTCCGGCGTCCGTGATCCGCGTCGAGTCGGAGGGCGGCGACGGGAACGGCCTGTTGCGGGTCACCGCTCTGGTCGGCGAACGGTGCACCACGATCCACACATCCCTGCTGCTGAACGCGACGGGTACCTGGACCCATCCGCACATCCCGTATGTTCCGGGCATCGCCGATTTCACCGGGCGTCAGCTGCACACGGTGGACTACGTCCGCAAGGAGGACTTCACGGGCCAACGGGTACTCGTCGTCGGCGGCGGGATGAGTGCGGTGCAGTTCCTGCTGGAGCTCAATGAGCCTGGTGGGGCGGAGTCCACGGTGTGGGCCACGCGGCGTCCACCGAACTTCACCCCGGAGGTCTTCGACGAGAGATGGGGCCTGGACGTGGAGCGGCGGGTCCGTCAGGACACGATGCAGGGTCGGCGTCCGCAGTCGGTGGTGACGAACACCGGCATCCCACCGTGGCCGGAGTACCTGCAGGGCATCGCGGACGGAGTGTTGGTCTCCCGTGGGATGATCTCGCAGATCAACGAACACGACGCGGTATGGGGCCTGGATAGCGCGTCCGACTACGACCCGGACACGACCGCGCTGGCCCAACCCGACAGCTGGTCCCCCTTCCCCGCCGGCCACACCGAGGAGATCGACGTGATCTTCTGGAACACCGGTTTCCGGCCCGCACTCACCCACCTTTCCCCGCTCCACCTGCGTGAACCGGGCGGTGGCATCACCATGTCCGACGAGGTCACCGTGGCCAAGGATCCCCGCGTCCTGCTCGTCGGCTACGGATCCACAGCCTCCACCATCGGCGCGAACCGGGCCGGACGGTTGGCAGGGCGAGCGGCGGCACGGTTGCTCGGCGAGTGACCGTCCGCAAACGCTCTCTCCAACCCTTGGTCGTACCCGGGTCACCGCACGGTCATGCTACGGTATGACCCCATCTGACCTGCACATTCAACCCTCAGTCTGATCCGGAACGGCCCGTCCTGCCCGTAGCGTGATTCCCATGAAAACTTCACGTGCCATTGCCTTGTCCGCCTCCGTCCTCCTCGTCGGCGGTATCGCCGCCGGCGGCGTCGTCGCCGAGCTCAACGCCCAGAGCAACATCCAGGACACCGTCGAGGACGTCGTCGCCTCCGTCTCCCCCGACGCCACCACCTCCAAGATCGACGTCCGCGGTCGTCCGCTCTTCCTCTCCGACCAGGACAGCGTCTCCACCGCCTACGTCGACGTCACCGAGAACGGACAGGACGCGCAGTGGATCGTGCAGGACTACAAGGAAGGTGTCGTCGGTCTGCTCGACGTCTTCGTCCCCGTCACCGTCGAGGGCGATTCTGCCCAGCCGTCCCCCGTACGCAACCCCGACGGCAGCTTCACCGACCGCGGGACGGTGAACGGCACCGAGGTCACCTACGGCGCCTCCCTGACCGACGGCGTCCTCACCGTCACCGCCGACGGTTCCCCGGTCTCCAGCATCAACCTGCCGGGCGTGGAGTCCGCCGAGAAGGTCTCCCCGTACGTTTCCGAGGAGGGCCTCATCGTGAACCTCCAGGCACGTAACCTGGCAGTCTGATCGCCCTGACTTTCCCCGAGAGGAACACCCGTGACCGCAACCTGGATCCTCGGTGCCTTCACCCTGCTGGTGGCCGCCTTCACCGTCTGGTCGATCATCCGGGAGCCCCGGCGCGTCCGTAACGGACTGCTCATCCTCACCACGGTGTTCCTCGTGTGGGTCACCGCCATCGTCAGTGAGATGCAGAATGACCCGGAAGGCGAGGCTACGACGATTCTGGTCTTCGGCGTGCTCTTCCTCGGGGTGCTGGCCGTCCTCGCCATCGGCATCTACCTGTTGATCAACGGGGCGATGGTGATCCGCCGCGAGGGTTTCGGGATGTCGACCCTGGTCCCGACAGTCTTCGGTCTCGCTCTGGTGGGCACGGTCGCAGGCCTGTACCTCGGCCTCCGCATCCTCACCGAGGGCCCGGCCGACAACGTGCTGCTCGCGCAGTTCCTTCTTTTGGTCGTCACACCGCTGGGTTCCCTGACCATGGGGATGATCTTGATCCAGCTGTTGGCTTTCACCGTGTACGCGTTCATCTACGGCAGGATCACCCGTCCCCGCCACGCGGACGCCGTCGTCGTCCTCGGTGCGGGCCTCAACGGGACCGAGCCGACACCGTTGCTGGCTGCCCGGGTGGACCACGGCATCTCTGTACTGAGGAGCCTGCAGAAGGCCGGGGAGGACGTCGTCCTCGTCCTGTCCGGCGGGCAGGGCGCGGACGAGGAGATCTCCGAGGCCGAGTCGATGGCCCGGTACGCCGAACGTGCCGGAGTTCCGCGCGAGCAGATGGTGCTGGAGGACCGGTCGACCACCACCGAGGAGAATCTCCAGTTCACCAGGGACCTGGTCGGTCAGGACGCCCGCTTCGTGGTGGTGACCAGCAACTACCACGCTCTGCGCGCCGCGGCTCTCACAGAGCAGTTGGACCTGGATGCTCGGGTGGTCGGGGCGAAGACGGCGTCCTACTTCATTCCCGCCGGCTTCCTGCGTGAGTTCGTCGCCATGGTGGTCATCCGTCGCCGACAGAACGTCCGCGTGTGGGTGATCCTGGCGTCGGTGTGGATGCTGCTCGCCGGTGCTCTCTTCGTGGCCTCGAACCTGCAGAGCGAGGTCAAGGACGTGCCGGGCACCAAAAGCACCGAAAGCACAGTGAGCACGGTGACTACCTCTGCCGTCAGCGATGCGTCCCCACGTTGATGACCAGCCCAGTTGCGTCCCGGTAGAAGAACCGGACCACGCCCCAGGGTTCCTCGGTCAGCGGGTGCACGATCTCGGCGCCGGCTGACTGCGCCTGGACCAGGACGTCCTCCGCCTCCTGACGCGTGGACAGGAAGCACGAGACGTCCGGGTTCACCGGTGCGGAGGCATCCGTGGTCATGATGCTCACCTGGTGTCCCCGGTCGTCACCGAGCGTGACGATCCAGCCGTGGTCCATGAGGACCTCCATGGGCAGTACGCTCCGGTGCTGCTCCACCGCCCGTTCGAGGGCGGCCCGGTCTGACACGGTGTGGTTGGGGACGATGCGCCCGATGCTCATGCCCACGGGTCTACCAGGTTCGTCCCGACTGTCACCGACGCTTGCGGAAACTCCACCACAGGCATATAGTTGACGTATCAACCACTTGAGACGATTCCCCACAAGGAGCACCACATGAAGGCCTTCGGCTTCCTCAGCTTCGGCCACTACGACCTCGCCGCATCCTCCCGATCCACCCCGGGCCGCACCATGCCCGGCGCGAAGGAGAACCTGAAGAACGCGGTCGAGATCGCTGTCGGCGCCGACGAGATCGGCGTCAACGGCGCCTACTACCGCGTCCACCACTTCGCTCCGCAGCACGCCGCCCCCATGCCGGCGCTCGCCGCGGCGGCCGCCCGCACGAAGCACATCGAGGTCGGCACCGGTGTGATCGACCTACGCTAGCGCATATCTGGGTTGTGGCACTGGGGCGTAAGCCGAGAGCGGGTATCGTTCAGCGCCAGCCGAGCGCTGGGGCGACATGCGTGAGGTCGGCCCCGACTACGTGCGCAGTGAATGAGACGCCCAGTTGGCTCGGGCCCGGTCTACGCCCCGCGGTTGAGAGCGGGTCGGCTCAGGCGGGAATATCGAGTCTAGAAGTCTCACACTTGTCTGGCGCGGATGGCGATGAGAGCTGCTTCTACGCGGTTGCGCGCTCCAGTGGTCCGCAGGATCGCGGAAACGTGCACCTTGACGGTGCCGGGAGCGAGGTGCAGCGCTTTCGCGATCTCAGCGTTCGTCTCTCCTTGGCTGAGCCGGATCAGGATCTCTCGCTCGCGAGCCGTGAGGCGTTCG
>DXGC01000112.1 GCA_019114135.1 Candidatus Corynebacterium avicola | reverse complement strand
GGCCGTTGGTGTTCTGCGGCAGGCCGTAGAGGGTGTCGTTGTAGGTCGCGGACTCCACCGGGGCGTCCAGCAGGTCGGAGGTGTCGACCTCCAGGTCGTCGGTCAGCGGGTCGATCCAGCCGTTGGCGGCGAACTGACCGGTCCAGACCACGTCGAGGGCCATGACGTCGATGTCGGAGCTGCCGGCCTGCAGCGACTGCACAAGGGTGTCGCGTTGGGCGTCGGCCTCACCGGCGAGCTCCTGCAGGGTGACCTCCTCGTCCGGGTTCTCCTCGTTCCACTGGTCGATGATCGGACGCAGCTTGTCCGTGTCATTCTTGCCCATGGCGAAGGTGATCGGGCCGCGACCATCGGTGTTGGTGGGGGAGGTGTCGCCACCGTCGTCGTCGGAGGAGCAGGACGCCAGCCCGGCGCCCAGGCCGACTGCGGCGAGCGTCGCCAGGATCTTCTTTGAGAGGTGGGCCATGGCCGGACCTTTCTTATTCGGTTCTCGTTCGGTACACCGGGTACGTGGACAGGTGGCACGCACGCCGAGGTGAACCGCGTGTGCGTAATCCTTCCGTCGAGTGTAGTAAATCTGCGACCCCGGTACCCCATTTTCGGGGGCAACCGGGGGTCACCCCACCCGCTGACCGGACTCCTTGTCGAAGAAATGCACCCGCGCTGAGGGGGAGAGGGTGAACTCGACGCCACCCCCGATTCCGGGGAGCGTGGCCGGATCCTCGTGGGTCCGGGCGGTCACCTGGCCCACGGAGGTGTCGGCGTAGATGTTGGCGTCCGCACCGAGCTCCTCGACCAGTGTCACCTCACCGGAGAGGCCGTTACCGCCGTCTGCTCCGTTGGCCGCCGTGGCGACCAGGTGCTCGGGACGCACCCCGACCAGCAGCGCACCGGTCACCCCCTGCGGACGCTCCACCCCGAGTCCGGGAATGCCGGAGGCGTCGGTCGGCAGCTCCACCAGGTTCATCGCCGGGGAGCCGATGAATCCGGCGACGAAGGAGTTCACCGGGTTGTTGTAGAGCTCGGACGGGGTGGCGACCTGCTGCAGTTCACCGTCCTTCAGTACGGCGACCCGGTCGCCCATGGTCATCGCCTCGACCTGGTCGTGGGTGACGTACACGGTGGTGACGCCGAGGTCGTGCTGCAGCTTCACGATCTGCGCACGGGTCTGGACGCGCAGCTTGGCGTCCAGGTTCGACAGGGGCTCGTCCATGAGGAACACCTGGGGCTCGCGCACGATCGCGCGGCCCATCGCCACACGCTGGCGCTGGCCACCGGAGAGGTCCTTCGGCTTACGGTCCAGGTACCCGCCCAGGTCCAGCAGGTCGGCGGCGTGCTGGACGCGCTTCTCGATCTCGTCCTTGGGACGTTTGGCGATGGTCAGCGCGAAGCCCATGTTCTCCCGCACCGACATGTGCGGGTACAGCGCGTAGTCCTGGAAGACCATCGCGATGTCGCGGTCGCCCGGCTCGACACCGGTGACGTCGCGACCGCCGATGGAGATCGCCCCGGCACTGGTGGGCTCCAGTCCCGCCAGAGAACGCAGGATGGTGGACTTGCCGCAGCCGGACGGGCCGACAAGCACGAGGAACTCGCCGTCACCGATGGTGAGGTTGAGATCCGGCACAGTGGGGGAGGATGCACCCGGGTACCGGATGTCCACGTTCTCGAAGACGACGTCAGCCATGGTGCGGAATCATACCGCAGGACTATGTGCCCCATGGGGTGACTTCCGTAGGATGAGCATCCGTGAGTACCCCATCAGTGACGTCGCCGGCGATAAACATGTCGTCCACCAAGTTCTGGCGCGACCGCGGATTCTGGCTGCAGCTGGTGATCCAGTGTGCCGCGTTCGTCCTTTTCGGGGTCACCGACGCCTCCAACGGGTTCATCGACGGACAGTCCACGGGTGGGTGGATCCTCGTCGCCGGGTACGTCCTGGTCTTCATCGGCCTGATGACGCAGCGCTGGCGTCCGGAAACCGGACTCGTCATCGTGGCGGTGGGGCTGTTGGCTGCAACTGTCAGCATGGCAGGGGTCTACATCCTGGCCTACCTGGTGGTCTGCTACGAGTCCTGGTTCATCTCCGCCTTCATCCGGCGTCGTCGGAAGATGTGGCTGACCCTGCTGCTGACCGGGTCGGTGGGCTCCGTGATTGTCTTCATGCTGACGGATGTCTACGGGCCGGAGCCGGTCGACGGGGTGGAGGCTCCCGGTCTGTCGGAGTTCCTGTTCGCGATAGTCATGATCTCCATGGTGGCGGTGCTGTCGATCGGCCTGTTCTGGCAGCTCGGTATGACCACCCGCAGGCAGCAGGAGCGCATGGAGACCCTGGCGACCAGGGTCGAGCTCGCAGCGTCCGCGGAACGCACCCGGATCGCCCGGGAGATGCACGACATCGTCGCCCACTCGCTGACCGCGGTGATCGCACAGGCCGACGGCGGACGCTACGCCGGGCGCAAGGACCCGCAGAAGGCGATCGAGGCGCTCGACACGATCAGCAGCACCGGACGAGACGCCCTGACCCAGATGCGTCAGCTGCTCAGCGTCCTGCGCGACGATTCCGGCGCCAACTCCCGTGGCACCGACGCGCCACCCGGCTTGGCCGGTGTCCCTGCCCTGGTGGAGGACGCCGAACGCGCCGGGCTGGTCGTGGACTACAAGGTGCTGGGTAACCCGGTCGAGGTGGACGTTGCGGTGGGGCTCAGCGTCTTCCGCACGGTCCAGGAGTCGCTGACCAACATTCTGAAGCACGCCGGTCCGACGAAGTGTCGGGTCCAGCTGGACTGGAACGTCCCCGGGAAGTTGCGGATCACTGTCGACAATGCCCCCGGCGACGGTCTGGTCGGCGACCAGTTGTCCAGTGACGGACGCGGTCAGGGGCTCGTGGGGCTGCGGGAACGCGCCGGGATCCACGGCGGTACGGCAGACTGGGGAGCATCGGAAATCTACGTCGGCGGCTGGTGCGTCGAAGTGACAGTGGAGGTGTGAGTGCAGTGAACGATGCTGGAGTTGATTCTGGCCCGATCACGGTCGGGCTGGCGGATGACCAACAACTCGTCCGCGCGGGATTCGCCATGGTGCTGGACTCCCAGGATGACGTCGACGTCATCTGGCAGGCCGCCGACGGTGTGGAGGCGATGGACCTGGCGATGTCGCAGCCGGTGGACATGATCTTCATGGACGTCCAGATGCCGAACATGGACGGCATCGCCGCGACCAAGGAGGTGCTCGGCTCAGGTGTCGTCGGGCCCGGCGGGGAGCCGACCAGGGTGGTCGTCCTGACCACTTTCGACAACGACGAGTACGTCATGAACTCCATCGCCGCCGGAGCCAGCGGTTTCCTTCTCAAGGACACCGACCCGGAGGACCTCATCGACGCGGTGCGCACGGTGGGGGAGGCTTCCGCGGTGATCTCGCCGAAGGCCACGGCACGGCTGCTGCGGCAGGTGCGCGACGGTGCCAACGGTGATGCCTCCGACACAGGTGCCGTCGGTGCGTCCGGCCCCGGTGCGCCCGTCGACGCTCCTGACGAGGACGATGACCTCGGCCTGGTCGACCCGCTCACCCCGAGGGAGCGGGAGATTCTGGTGCTCGTCGCCCGGGGTTACTCCAACCCGGAGATCGCCGATCAGCTCTTCGTCTCCCTCCCGACGGTGAAGACCCACGTGGGCCGGATCCTTGCCAAGACCGGCTCCCGGGACCGGGTGCACGTGGTGCTCTTCGCCTTCCGGAGCGGGCTGGTGGACTCGGCGCAGATGTTGGACGGGGAGTAGCAGCGCGCTGCCAGGTCAGGCGGTCTCATACCGCGGTATGACCGCCGACAATCAGCCTGCAGGCCGATGTTCGTACCGGCTTCGGCGACGACCATGGAACCCATGATCACAGTCGAATCGCTCTCAAAGAAGTACGGCAAACAACTAGCAGTCTCCGACCTCTCCTTCCAGGTTCCCGACGCCGCAGTCACCGGCTTCCTCGGCCCGAACGGGTCCGGCAAGTCCACCACCATGCGGTGCATCCTCGGACTGGACGCCCCGAGTGCCGGTCAGGCGCTCTTCGACGGAGAGTCCTTCGCGACCATCAAGGACAAGCCCGCCGTCGCTGGCGCCCTGCTCGAGGCGACCTGGTTCACCCCGGGTCGCAGCGGTCGCTCCCACCTCCGGACGCTGGCCCGCGGTGCCGGGATCTCCGACTCCCGGGTGGAGAAGTGCCTGGAGATCGTCGGACTGACGGCCGCCGGCGACAAGCGGGTCGGGGGCTACTCCCTCGGCATGAAGCAGCGTCTCGGCCTCGCCGGCGCGCTGCTCGGCGACCCGAAGCACCTCATCCTCGACGAGCCGGTCAACGGTCTGGACCCCGAGGGCGTCAGCTGGATGCGACGGACCATCCGCGCCCTCTCCGCCGAAGGCCGCTCCGTGCTGGTCTCCTCCCACCTACTGTCCGAGATGCAGTTGACTGCAGACCGTCTCGTGGTCATCGGCAAGGGCCGCATGATCGGTGAATACTCCATGGAGGAGTTCCTCGCCGGTGGTTCCCGCGTGCTCGTGGAGACCGTGGATTCCGTGTCCGGGGTCAACCTCGGCACCGCACTGCGTGGCGCCGGTTTCGAGGTGGGTGAGGGGGCTGCAGCGCAGCGTCCCGAACTCACCGTCGCCATCCCCGACGGCAGCGACGAGGCGGAGGTCCGCCGCGCCGTCGGTGAGATCGCCCTGACCTCCGGCGTGCCGGTGACCGGGCTGAAGACCCAGGCAGACGACCTGGAGTCCCGCTTCCTCGCGGCCACCTCGGACGTCCAGGAGTACCGCACCGACGACGTCGCCACCCGCCCTGCCGACCGCACCGCTTACCTCGCCACCGAAAGGAACTAGGACGATGACGACCTTCCTCAACTCCCTGCGCTCGGAGACCACCAAGGTCCTGTCGGTACGCTCCACAATCACCTACGCGATCCTGCTCACCGGCTCCCTCTTCGGCCCGGTCACGCTGACGACCTTGTTCTCCGCTGAACCGGACCCGGTCGCCGACTGGTCGAACCTGACGGGCGGCACCATGATCTTCCAGATCATCGCCATCGTCTTCGCCGCGGCGACCACCGCCGGCGACATCCGTAACCATATGCACGCCCAGGCATTCCTGACGCAGCGTTCGCGGTCACTGTGGGTGCTGTCCAAGGTCGTGGTCACCACGGTGTTCACCGCCGTTCTCTACCTCATCGGCATCGCCCTGGGCATGCTGGTCGCAGTGATCTTCGGTGCCGGGGTCGACCTCGGTACGGACGCCTACCTGCTGGCGGCCAACCTCTTCCCGACGGTGGCCTTCGCCTGCCTGTCGGTCGGCCTGGCCTGCGTGCTGCGCTCCCAGGTGGGGGCAGTCGCCCTGCCCCTGGCCTGGCTGATGATCATCGACAGTCTGCTCGGTTCGGCCGCACGGACCTGGGAGTTCCTGCGCCCGCTGGCGGCCATCGCCCCGGGACAGCGCCAGTCGCAGCTGGTCTACGGCGAGGACCTGTACCAGCTCGGCTTCGACTTCAGCGCCACGACCTGTGCGCTGATAATCCTGGCCTGGGCCGTGGCCCTGGTGGGCGCGGGACTGTGGCGCGACCGTCGCGCCGACGTCCGGTAGCTCAGGTAGGTTGGCAAACATGGGTGAGAAGCTGACACTTTCCATCGGGGACACCGGGCGCTCCCTCGAGCTCCCCGAGCACTGGGAGTCCCTGGAGACACTTCCGGAGGACGCGCCGGGCACCGTCGCCTTCGGCTACCGCTCCGCCGGAAGCTCCGCGGTCGTGACCCTGGGCCCGCTGGACGGCCAGATGATGCCGGTGGACCGCGACGAGGTCGTCGAGGGCATCCAGCCCGCGTTGGACGAGGCGGACGCCACCCTCGTCGAGGTCGATGCCGGTGAGACCCCCGCCGGGGATCTCGCGGTCTACACCATCGTGCGGACCGAGCCTGATGATGACGACGAGGACGACGAGGACGAGGAGGACGAGGCCGGTGTCCAGTTCACCCTGACCCTCAACCTCGCCGTCGAGAACGGGGAGTTCCTCCAGCCTTTCCTCGTGCTGGGCTACTTCAGCAGCCACGGCGACGACCAGCAGGCGCTCGACCAGGCCCGCGACATCGCCGGGCGGGTCATCACCGCCTGATCAGACCACCGTGCCGTGCTCGGTGTCCGCGAGCTGGGCCAGACGCTCGGCAGCGGGATCCGTACTCACCACCACCGAACCGCCGGTGAACAGCGGCAACAGGCAGTCGACCAGACCATCGGTGTCCGACCAGGCCGCGCCGACAGCGCGGACGCCTACGCCATGGCGTTCCGCCGCCCGGCCCTTCAGGTCCGACCCGGTCACCGGCGTCCCGGACGCATCCACCAGCAGGACGGCGTCCTCCCCGGTCTCCGGTCCCGCGTAGCGGTCACCCTGCACGCGCAGTTCCGGGGACAGGTCCACCACGCCGAAGGGGACGTCCCCACCAGCCTCGCCGACTCCGCGTCCGAAGGGGTCGGTGGACAACAGCAGTACCTCGCCACCGAAGTCGGGGTGGGCGTCGGCATCGGTGGTCAACAGCGCGGCTGCGGCATCGAAGGCGGGGGAGTCCGGTGAGCACACCGCGACCCCGGCACGCCAGCAACCCAGCACCAGCACCGCCGGCATCCAGTCCGCCGGTGCGTCCACGGCGACGACGTCCCCGGGGGCCAGACCCAGCTCGGCGACCATGAGGTTGCCGCCCTTCGAGGCCCAGTTCGCCACCGTCTCGGCGGACAGCTCCATGCGTCCTGCGTCGGTGTAGGTGGTCAACCGGGGGGAGGCGGCGTCGGACGCCAGCAGCGGGGCCATGAGATCCATGGGGATCAGCTTATCCGGTGTGCTCAGTAGGGGACGACCGCACTCTCGTCGCCCAGGGCCGGGCCCAGGATCACCAGGATCACGAACACCACCACCGTCACCGCGACGACGACGGTCAGCGCCCTCTGCCAGTGCCGGGACCACTCGGGGCGTCCGGCGAACCAGGAGGCGATCCAGGCGCCGACCCCCGCACCGGCGACATTGCAGATCACGTCGGTGGTGTCGCTACGTCCCAGGGAGAAGGCGTACTGGGAGACCTCGATACCCACGCTGAAGAGCAGTGCGATCCCCAGTACGAGGGGTGCCCGCCGCACCACGATCATCAGCATGATGCCCAGAGGGACGAACAACGCGAGGTTGCCCAGGATGTCGAAGACCGCGGAGAAGGTCGAGTTGGCGTCCTGGACGATCTGGAAGGGCACCAGACGCAGCTGCCGGTTGCGCTGGTTCTCCGGCTTCCACAGCAGACCGATGGTGTAGAAGGACTTCAGCAGGGTCAGCGCGACGACCACCCCGGCGTATCCGAGCAGCGTCAGGCTCACCCAGGATTTCCAGGGTGTCGTCATGCTGCGTGGGGTATCGGCCAGGGTTGGGGTCATGCACACAGACTTTAGTGCCCGTAGCGTGGAATCATGACCCAGCACAATGAGAATACCCTGGGAGAACACCAGCGTTCGCTGGTATTCACCGCCGAAGAGATCCGCGCCGCTGAAGCCCCCCTGTTGGAGGCACAGACCCGCGAGGACGAAGTGATGCAGTCCGCTGCCCGCGCGGTCGCTGCCGCGGCGCGGGTGATGCTCACCAGTGAGCCGATGGGCTCCTTTGCCGAGCGCATCCTGCTGGCGGTCGGCGCCGGTGGCAACGGCGGCGACGCACTCTACGCCGGAGCGCTGCTGCGCGACGAAGGCTGGGAGGTGGACGCGGTGCTGTTCGGACGCGACCGCGACACCGGGGACGTCCGGGCGCATGAACTGGCGCTGGAGGCCTTCATCCGGGCAGGCGGGTCCGTGGTCGAGCTGGACGAGGTGTGGCCCCGTCCGCCGAAGTACCGGCTGATCATCGACGGTGTCCTGGGGCTCGGTGGTGCCGGTGGACTCGACCCGGTGGCGGCGACGCTCTTCGCCTTCGCCGGTGCATGGTTCGTCCCGGTGCTGGCGGTGGACGTACCCTCCGGCATCGCGGCGGACACCGGGGCTACCCCGGAGCCGGTCGACGTCGACAATCCGCTGGACCCGGAGGCCGGGAAACGATTCCCGGAGGGAGAGCGCGTCCTGGCCAACGACCGGGCACCCGGGCACGTCATCGCGGACATGACGGTGACCTTCGGCGGTCTGCGCCGGGCTCATGCCGTGAACGCCTACTGCGGCCAGGTCGTGCTCGCGGATCCCGGGCTGGACGACGGTGGGACCATCGGCGGGAACCTGTGGAAGCTGCAGTGGAAGACGCCCATCGAGGTGACGGCGTCTATCGCTGCGCCGAAGCGGCCACAGGGCGACGGTGAACGTCGGGCCGGCACCCTGGACATGAGCGGGCCGTGGGACCTGGGTAGCAGTGGGCTGGTGCCGATGGCGGCCTCTCACATTGATTTCGCCTGGGAGCCGGGACCCTACGACGACAAGTACAGCCAGGGTGTGGTGGGGGTGTGCGCAGGGTCGGAGACCTACCCGGGGGCGGCGGTGCTGGCCACCACGGGTGCGGTGAGGACCACGAGTGCGATGGTTCGTTACATCGGCGCTGGGGCGTCCGAGGTCCTGCGTGCCACCCCGGAGGTGGTCTGGGCACCTGACCTGGCCAGTTGCGGACGGGTGCAGGCCTGGGTCGTGGGACCTGGGCGGGGGACCGGGGAGGAGGCCACGGCGGAGCTGGCCGAACTGCTCGGGCGTGAAGAGGCGTTGCTCATCGACGCTGACGCCATCACCGTGCTTTCCGAGCACCCTGAGTTGCTGGATAGCCTGGCCGCGCGCGAAGCGTCCACTCTGCTCACACCCCATGCCGGGGAGTTCCGACGGCTGGCCGCGACCGTGGTCGAGGCCCGGGGAGTGGACATTCCCGATCCGGACGCCGACCGTATCGGTGCGGCGACGGCCATGGCGCGCACACTGCGGTGCAGTGTGCTGATCAAGGGGCGGCACACCGTGGTGGTGGACCGGCCGCACATGACCCAGGACGGTCGGGAGTGGCGTTTGTCCGTGCGTTGCATCGACGCCGGGACTTCCTGGGGAGCCACTCCCGGCTCCGGGGACGTGCTGTCCGGACTCGCCGGAGCGTTGATGGCGCAGTCGGTGGCTCGGCTCGGGAACGCAGATCATGGTGCGTACCAGGCAGTCGCACTGCATGCGCTGGCGGCGTCGGTCGGGGCGCGACAGGCCGCCGGTGGGGGAGAAGGACCGGGAGTCCCGGTGTCCGCCTCCCAGATCGCCGAGGCCATCCCCCGCGCCTGGGCACTGTCCGGTCGGTCCCACCCCGACCGGCAGTACCTGCGCTTCCCGTGGCGCTGAACTCAGCTGCCTAGTTCACGCACATGGGGCCGTCGCCGCCGGCATCGATGGCCTCGTCCTCGGTCGTGGTGGCCTCCTCCGAGGTGCCCGGGGTGCCGACCGTCTCATTGGAGTCGCCGAGGACGTCCTCGCCGGTGGCGTCGTCGCCCGGGGTGCCGACGTTGCCGTCGTCATCGGAGCTGCCAGAGCCGCCGGCGTCGTCGGCACTGTCGCCGGAACCTCCGCCGATGGCCTCGAGCGGCTCGTCCACACCGGACTCCGAGGTGCCGGGACCGTCGTACTCACCGGCGAGAGTGACGTTGATCTGACCGGCCGGCAGTGTGGGGTCTTCGACGACCTTCAGACCACCGAGCTGCTTGGCCAGGCCACGCGCGGCCGGGTCACTGGTGTCGGCGACGTTGACCTGGCTCTCGGAGACACCGGTCTCCGCGGCGTTGCCGACCTCACCGATGCCGTAGCCTGCATCGGCCACCAGGTCACCGACGCCGGCGGCGAGGCCGCTCACCTCGCTGGCGTTGTACACGCCCACGACCGAGCTGGCCGGATCGTACTCGCCGATGTCCTCCCAGGACTCGCCGGAGTCCTCGGACTCCGAGTCGGAGTCCGACTCCGAGTCACTGTCGGAGTCGTCTGTCTTGTCCTCGCTCTCCCCGAGCAGTTCGTCGAAGAAGGAGTGGACCTGGTTCTTGTCGATCGTCACCACGGACTGGGAGCCGTCGTCGCTGGTGCCGTCGATGCTGGTCACCGGGATGGTCTGGAAGGTGACGTTGCCGCCGGCCAAGTTCTGCATCTGGGTGGCCAGTCCCACCACGTCCCAGCCCTCGGAGAGCACCACGTTGTCGTCGAGGGCTTCGCGCAGGTCTCTGATGGTGGAGGGGCTGGTCAGGGTCGAGGTGCTGAGGACCTTGTTCGCCAGGCTGGCCAAGTAGGCCTGCTGGCGGGTGATGCGGTCCAGGTCGCCGCGAGGCAGGTCGTAGCGCTGGCGCACGAAACTCAGGGCGTCCTGTCCGTCGAGGGTCTGGCGTCCCTTGGCGAACTTCGCGCCCGAGTTCGGTTCGTCGACGGCGTTGTTGAGGCACACGTCCACCCCGCCGACGGCGTTGGTGAGATCGACGAAGCCGAGCAGACCGACCTCGGCGAAGTGGTCGACGGTGATGCCGCTGACGTCGGCGACGCTGTCGATCAGCGCCTTGCGGCCAGCTTCGGAGGACTGCTTCTCGACCTCCTTCTCGCTGAGTTGCTCCCCGGAGGAAGCAGCCTCCTGCTCGAGTTCCGTGGTCTTGTTGCCCTTCGTCTGCCCGTAGATCGAGTTGATCTTCACGTTGCCGAGCTCGGAACCTCCGTCGACGTAGGTGTCACGGGGGATGGACACGGCGGTGGCGGAGGAACCGTCGTTGGGCACGCGGATCAGGATGATGGTGTCGGTGCTGGTGGTGTCCTCCTCGCCGGCACGCAGCATGTCGATCTGCTCCTGGGAGAGCTCGTTGCCGTTCGCGTCGGTGCGGGAGTCGAGTCCGACAAGGAGGATGTCGGTGGCGCCGTCCTTCTCCTCACCGAGGCCGAGGCCGTCGGCCTGGTTTCCAGCGGAGGCGAAGTCGCCGAAATTGGCGTAGCCGTAACCGCCGCCGACGAGCATCACTGCGGAGACGGCGGCGAGGACACCCTTGACCGGACCGGAACCCATTTGACGGGTCTTCTTGTTCTTCCGGGACCTGCTCCGGGACGTGGCGGCCGCAGCCGCGCCTGCGCCTGTGCGTCCCTTACCTGAGCGTCCGGCTGCCTGGGGAGCCCCTTCACGGTACGCGGCCGCACGTCGGGCCGCCCGCTCCTGACGCGCCTGGCGCTCCTCCGGAGTCTCGTAGGACTTGCGGGCTTCGCGTGCGTCACGGCTGTGGCGGCTGTGGCGACCGCGGGAGTCGCCCCGAGGGCCTCCGTTATCGCTCATCTCTCACCTTTCGGGACTTTCGGACTGGTCTAGCGTGGTTCGGGCGGGGTGCGTCCCGGCGAATCCGGTCGCGCTACAGCCCACCATGTCGGGCATTACCGGTTAACAGTTCTAGCATTAGATACGCGTCGGGCACGTCAGTGAACCGGTGGAATGCGACAACATTACCGTGGTGCCGGTAGCCTGCGCACTATCGCGTCGGTCACTCGAGAGGAGTAGTTCGGTGAAGGTACTGGTCACAGGGGCAACGGGACAGGTCGGTCGGGAGCTGACCACCCGCGGTGCCGAACCGCTCACCCGCGTCGACCTCGATCTGACGACCGCCGGCACCCCCGCATTCGCCACTGCCGCCCGTGACCTTCTCGCCGGGGTGGACGTGCTGGTCAACTGCGCCGCATGGACCGACGTCGACGGTGCGGAGGACGAGGCCAACACCGCGCAGGTCGAGGCCGTCAACGCCGTGGCGCCGGGGGTGCTCGCCGCCATCGCCGCCGAGGAAGGTGTGCGAATGATCCACGTCTCCACCGACTACGTCTTCTCCGGTGTCGCACCGGAGGAGGACGGACGTCCCCGAGGGTGGCGGGTCGACGACCCTGTGGCCCCGGCGAACGCCTACGGCCGGACGAAGGCCGCCGGAGAGTCAGACGTCCTCGCCGCCGGCGGCACCGTGGTACGTACCTCGTGGGTGTGGTCGGGTCCGCACGCCCCCGGCCGCGACTTCGTCGCCACCATGGCGACGCTTGCGGAGCGGGGTGTCGACCCCTCGGTGGTCGACGACCAGGTGGGTCGTCCCACCTATGCCGCGGACCTGGCCGCGGGGCTGTGGCAGCTCGCCGCGGCCAACGGCGCCGGGCAGGGGAGCGTCCTGCACTTCCAGAACTCCGGTGACCCGGTGAGCTGGTGCGGTCTGGCGCGGGAGGTGTTCGCGGTGACCGGCCACGACCCGGAACGCGTGGCGTCCTGCACCACCGCCGACTGGCCCACCCCGGCGGTGCGCCCGCCGTGGTCCGTCCTGGACCTCGGCCCCTGGGAAAGCACTGTGGGTACGGTCCCGCCTGCGTGGCAGGACGGGTTGGCCCGGGGTCTCGCGATAGGATGATCCGCTGTGAAGCCCAATTCCCCGACTGCCCCGATCGCCATCGTCACCGTCACCTTCTCGCCGGGTGAGTACCTCACCCGTTTCCTCGACTCCGTGCCCGCCGCGACCTCCGCGGGCGCGGTGGTGGTGATGGCCGACAACGGGTCGACCGACGGCGCCCCGGAGGCTGCGGCCGCCGAGCGTGACGGTGTGGAACTGCTCCGCACCGGTGGCAATGTCGGCTACGGCGCAGGGATGAACGCCGGGATCGAGGCACTGCGCGACCGCCGGGCCGCAGGTGAGATCGACCAGGAGTTCGTGCTGATCTCGAACCCCGACGTGGTCTTCGACGAAGGGTCCATCGACGAGATGGTGGCCGCGGCGAAGCGGCACCCCACCGCCGGGGCGGTCGGACCACTGATCCACGAGGTCGACGGCACGGTGTACCCCTCGGCCCGCTCGATCCCCACCCTCGGTGCCGGTATCGGTCACGCCCTGCTGGCGCCGGTGTGGAAGAACAACCCATTCACCCGCCGCTACCTGGCGGACTCGGTGATGGACACCGAACGCACCTCCGGCTGGCTGTCCGGCTCCTGCCAGCTGCTGCGTTGGGAGGCCTTCGACGCCGTCGGCGGCTTCGACGAGCGCTACTTCATGTACATGGAGGACGTCGACCTCGGTGACCGGCTCTCCCGGGCCGGCTGGCAGAACATCTTCGCACCGACCGCGGAGATCACCCACGCCAAGGGGCATTCAGCGGGCAAGCACCCGGAGATTACCCTGCCGGCCCACCACGACAGCGCGTACCGCTTCCAGGCGGACCGGCTGACCAGATGGTGGCAGGCGCCCGTGCGCTGGGCCCTCTGGGCGGGGCTGAAACTCCGGGGGAAGTTGGCGGTGGTCCTTGCCCAGCGGGCGCGCCGTTGACTGCGATAGTCCGGTGGGTCCGATAACCTGCCATGTGTGAACACTCGAGCTGATCTTCCTACCCCTCACCAGCACGACGTGCCCGAAGCACAGGCCGCACTCGCGGCCGAGACGGACGCGGTGATCCTTGTCGGCGGCAAGGGCACTCGTCTCCGCCCGCTGACGAACACGATCCCCAAGCCGATGTTGTCGGTCGCGGGGTATCCGTTCCTCATGCACCTGCTGGGCCGCATCAAGGCCGCCGGGATGACCCACGTGGTGCTGGGGACGTCCTTCAAGGCGGAGGTCTTCGAGGAACACTTCGGGGACGGCTCGGAACTGGGACTGGAGATCGAGTACGTGGTCGAGGACTCTCCCCTCGGCACCGGCGGCGGTATCCGTAACGTCCTGTCGCGCCTGCGCCACGACCGCGCGATGATCTTCAACGGCGACATCCTCGGCGGTACCGACCTGGGTTCGGTCCTTCAGACCCACGTGGAGAACGAGGCTGACGTGACCCTGCACCTTCTGCGGGTCGCCGACCCGCGCGCCTTCGGTTGCGTGCCCACCGCCGAGGACGGCCGGGTCGAGGCCTTCCTGGAGAAGGCAGAGGATCCGCCCACGGACCAGATCAACGCCGGTTGCTACGTCTTCCAGCGCGACGTCATCGAGTCCATCCCCGCGAACCAGGTGGTGTCGGTGGAGCGCGACGTCTTCCCGGAGGTCCTGTCGAGCGGCCGCCGGATGTACGGTCACGTCGACCAGGCCTACTGGCGCGACCTCGGTACCCCGGACGACTTCGTGCGTGGATCCAGCGACCTGGTGCGTGGTATCGCACCCTCTCCGCTTCTGTCGGGACGCAACGGTGAGGCGCTGGTGGACGAGTCCGCCGCAGTTGCCGGCGGTGCACTGCTGCTGGGCGGCACCGTGATCGGACGCGGTGCCGAGATCGGCGCGGGCGCCCGCGTGGACACTTCGGTGATCTTCGACGGGGTCGAGATCGAGGCCGGCGCCACGGTGGAGCGCTGTGTGGTTGCCGCCGGTGCGCGGATCGGTGCGCGCGCCAGGCTGATCGACACCGTCGTGGGCGAGGGTGCGGTCGTCGGTGCCCGCTGCGAGCTCGAGGGCGGGGCACGCGTGTGGCCGGGCGTGGTCCTGCCGGACGGTGGCCTGCGCTACTCCAGCGACATCTGACTGGATCCGGCCGGGTCCGGCCGGGTCTGCTGACGGTGAGCGAAACTTTTTTCCGGCAGCGTCGATATCTTGTGTCGGCTCCGCCGAAAAACACGAAGAGCGCCCAGATATTGTGGTCAGTACGACCTACATCGGGACATATGGTGCCTGGCAGGACGCTGTGAATGTGCTGTAGACCACGAAAAATGTGGCTGATGTTACTGGTGTGACTTGAGTGGCTGTAGCGTTAGGCCGAAAGGTTGACGACATGGAATTACCCGTGTGTAATCTCTGGTGTGTAAGCGGTCATGCCACCCCGGAAGACCATTTCAACCAGCAAGCAGTACAGCGATTACGCGGCACGCAGTGAGGAGACACCGGTGGACAAACCGACGGACGCCTTTCGTGGCCCCTTCTCCGACGGTTCCGCGGCCATCGACGGCAACGCGGAGCAGCAGGGCAACGATCTTCCCGATCTGCTGCGCGGCGACATCGACGACTTCGAGCCGGCCGCGTTCTCGGACCTGACCGGCGATTTCGACCTGCTCTTCGATGCGATCGAGCAGGACTGGCAGGAGCAGGCACTCTGCGCACAGACCGACCCGGAGGCCTTCTTCCCCGAGAAGGGCGGCTCCACCCGTGAGGCCAAGCGCATCTGCAAGGCCTGCGGCGTTCGGGACGAGTGCCTGGAGTACGCACTCGAACACGACGAGCGCTTCGGCATCTGGGGCGGGCTCTCCGAGCGCGAGCGTCGCCGCCTGAAGAAGCGGCTGGCTTAACAGCGGTAGAGATACAGGTACAGACGACAGAAGGCCTCCCCGGCATAGCCGGGGAGGCTTTCTTCGGTGCTTTCTGCCCTTGCTGTCTCAGAGATCCCGGGAGGCGCCTGGGTCGACCATCTCGGGGGAGATGTTGAGGTAGGTCGCCACAAGTCGGGCGATGATGGAGCGCAGCCACTGTTCGGTGTCCAGACGGTCGGTGGAGCGGACCTCGACCGGACGACGGAAGACGATCAGCCGGGGACGGGTCGGGGCCCCGTTCTCGTCGACGCCGGCAGGCACCAGGCGGCCCAGGGGGACGGCGCCGTCGGCGGCGACCTCGTCCGACCAGTAGGACGTCGCGGCGTCCAACCGCATCCGCGGCACCAGGTCCACTGCGACGTCCAGGCCGTCCAACCGGTCGCCGAAGCGCTCCAGCACGGGTGCATAGGCGTCCAGCACCGCCGCGTCGAACTTCTCGGCGCGCGTCGCGTAGCGCGGCAGCCGCGGCATCAGTACGCCGCGCAGGCCACGTCCCCGGGTGTCCCGGGACAGTGAGCTGGGGGCGCCCTCTGCCGGGGGACGCGAAGTGGAGTCCATGGTGCCGAGTCTATCCCTGGTGTACGAGCCTCACCGGGTGCGACAGGCGGGGGAGTCTCCGTCGGGCGGGCTGGGTGGAGGGCGGGATAGGATGGTTTGCGTGACTGACTTTCGACGATGCTCCAGGCCCGGTTGCGGCGCCCCTGCGATTGCCACCCTGCGCTACAACTACGCGGCACGCATGGCCACCATCAACCAGCTTGAGGCCGGTGACGACCCGCACAGCTGGGATCTGTGCGAGCGCCACCTCGCCCGTCAGACCGTCCCTGAGGGATGGGGTCTGGACCGGGACGAGGGGGTCGGTGCCGTCACCGGAGCGAATCCAGTGCACCCCGGTCAGGCCGAGATGCCCGGGGTTCCGGGTATCGCGGACTCCTCCTACCTGACCGACGACGACTTCACCGACGAGGAGATGCAGGCCCTCGCCGCAGCGTTGGAATCACCGTCGATCAGCGACGGTGACGACGACGCGGAGCTCACGTCCACACCCGTACACCCGGTCTCCCGGGTCGTGCGGAGGTCGGACATCCCGCAGCCTTCCGGTCATCACCCCTCACGGCGGAACCTGCCGGGCCGAGCACCACAGCGCCACCTGCGTGCTGTGCAGGACTCAGGCGAACGGTGACCACCGTCCCGCCTCCGAATGACTGATTCAATGGACCAGGAGTAATGAGATGACTGACCAGAACACACGGACACCGGAGGCGATCGCCTCCGTGATCAAGGCCTATGACGTCCGCGGCGTGGTCGGGGACGGCATCGACGCCGACCTCGTCCACGACATCGGCGCCGCCTTCGGACTGTTGATGCGCAACGAGGGCGCCTCCACCGTGGTCATCGGCCACGACATGCGCGACAGCTCCCCGGGACTCTCGGCCGCCTTCGCCGAGGGCGTCAACAGCCAGGGGCTGGACACCGTCTCGCTGGGGCTGACCTCCACCGACGAGCTCTACTTCGCCTCCGGTACCGCGGACTGCCCCGGTGCGATGTTCACCGCGTCCCACAACCCGGCGAAGTACAACGGCATCAAGCTGTGCCGCTCCGGCGCCCGTCCGGTCGGACAGGAGACCGGCCTGTCGGAGATCTCCACGATGCTCGTCGACGGCGTGCCCGCCTACGACGGTGCACCCGGCACCGGCAGTGAGAAGGACGTGCTGGCCGACTACGCCGCCTTCCTGCACAACCTGGTCGACCTGGACATCCGTCCGCTGACCGTGGCCGTCGACGCCGGTAACGGCATGGGCGGACTCACCGTCCCCGCGGTGCTCGGTGAGGAATCCGGCGTGCCGGTGACCGTCAAGCCGCTGTACTTCGAGCTCGACGGCACCTTCCCCAACCACGAGGCCAACCCGTTGGCTCCGGAGAACATCGTCGACCTGCAGAAGTTCACTGTCGAGCAGGGTGCGGACGTGGGCGTCGCCTTCGACGGCGACGCCGACCGCTGCTTCATCGTCGACGAACTCGGCGAGCCCGTCTCTCCCTCGGCGATCTGCGGGATCATCGCCGAGCGCTACCTGGCCGATCACCCGGGTGCGACCATCATCCACAACCTGATCACCTCCAAGGCGGTCGCCGAGATCGTCCGCGAGAACGGCGGCACCCCGGTGCGCACCCGCGTGGGCCACTCCTTCATCAAGTCCCGCATGGCCGAGGAGAACGCCGTCTTCGGCGGCGAGCATTCCGCGCACTACTACTTCTCCGACTTCTTCAACGCCGACTCCGGTATGCTCGCCGCCCTGCACGTGCTGGCGCTGCTGGGCACCCAGGACAAGCCGCTCTCGGAGCTGAAGACCGCCTACAGCCGTTACCAGGCCTCCGGGGAGATCAACTCCCAGGTCGACGACCAGAAGGGACGCACCGCCGCCGTCGTGGAGGCCTTCGCCGACGAGTCCACCTCCACCGACGAGCTCGACGGTGTGACCGTGGAACTGTCCGACGGCTCCTGGTTCAACATCCGTGCGTCCAACACCGAGCCGCTGCTCCGGCTGAACGTGGAGGCGGCGACCGACGAGAGGGTGTCCCAGATCGTCGAGAAGGCGCTGGGGGCCATCCGGGCGTAGAGGAGATTCCCATGCGACCCGACTCAGTGACACCAACGACACGAACAGCCGAGGACACCGAAAGGACAGGCGTGAGCGTCAACCGGATCGAAGGCAGGATCCGCAACTACGCCTGGGGTTCCCGTACCGCTCTGGCGGAGATCACCGGACGACCCGTCCCCACCGAGCACCCCGAGGCCGAACTGTGGTTCGGCGCGCACCCCGGGGCACCGTGCGACCTCGTCGACACGGGCGAGACCCTGGAACAGCGCATCGCCGAGGATCCCGAGGGGCAGCTCGGGCATGCCGCCGGTGCCGGACGCCTGCCGTTCCTGCTGAAGATCCTGGCCGCCGACCGGGCGCTGAGCCTGCAGGCGCACCCCACGGTGGAGCAGGCCAAGGCCGGTTACGCACGCGAGAACGCTGACGGGGTCCCGGTGGACTCCTCGCAGCGCAACTACAAGGACGACAACCACAAGCCCGAACTCATCGTCGCCCTGACCCCCTTCGAGGCACTTGCCGGTTTCCGCCCGGTCGACTGCACCCGTGAGCTCTTCGCCGCGCTCCAGGGAGCCGGCGCCACCGAGCTGTCCCGCTACTCGACCCTGCTGGGACCGGGTGACGACGGCGCTGGCTCTGCCGACCCTGTGCTGCTCCGTGCCCTCGCGACCACCTGGATCACCCTGCCCGCCACCGAACGCGACACACTGCTGTCGTCGGTGTTGGGCGGCTGTGAATCACTCGTGGCCGACAGTGGGACACCGGACTGGATCGCCGCCGCGGCCCAGGCCGCCCTGGACCTCAGCGACCAGTACCCCGGAGACTCCGGGGTGTTGATCTCGCTGCTGCTCAACCATGTCGTGCTCGCCCCCGGCGAGGCAGTCTTCCTCTCCGCCGGTAAGCTGCACGCCTACCTGAAGGGCACCGGCGTGGAGATCATGGCGAACTCCGACAACGTCCTGCGAGGAGGACTGACCTCCAAGCACATCGACGTGCCGGAGCTGATGAAGGTCGTGGACTTCTCGTCCTCGGAGAACCAGGTGCGCACCGCGCGCGCCGACGGAAGTTACGTGACTCCGGTGCCGGAGTTCGCCCTTCGCGTCCTCCCGGACGGCGGGACGGCGGATGTGGAAGGTCCGGCGATCGTGCTGGCCACCGCCGGGGACTGCACCGTCTCCGGGCAGGACGTGGACGGGGAGACCGTCCTTCGTCCCGGTCAGGCGGCCTGGGTCCCGGCCGACGCCGGGAGAATCGTGGCCGATGGCTCCGCACAGTTCTTCGTCGCCACGGTGGGCTGATCGGACCGAGCAGACCACGCTGACACAGAAGAGCGGCTGAGCCTCAGGGGCCTCAGGGGCTCAGCCGCTCTTCTGTGTGTACGGGGTCGACTACTCGGGGCTCGGCCCGGTGGTGTCGGTGACTGCGTCGCTCTCGGTCTCGGCGGCGTCGTCACCGCCGTCGGTGGCGCCCTCGTCGGAGGCCTCGCCATTGTCCGTGGTGTCGTCACCGGACTCAGCGCTCTCCGTGGTGGTCTCAGCTGGGTCGGACTCGGTCGGCTCGCTCGGCTCAGCAGTGGCCGTGGCGCTCTCGCCCGGAGCAACCGCGGGATCGGACTCACCGGCAGTGTCGGAGCCCGTCTCGGTCTCCTCGGTGTTTTCGTCCTCGTCCTCGTCGGTGGTGGTCTCGTCGCTGCTCCCGGCACCGTTACCACCGTTACCACCGTTGTCCGGCGGGGTCTGGTTGTCCTCGTCCGTCGCGTCCCCGTCACCCGGGGTGCCGGTATCGTTGTCGTCGCTCGGCAGCTCCGGGAGATCCGGGATCGACGGGATCAGGTCGTCCAACCACGGGTACTCGTCAGTGGGGATGTCGGGCGACGTGCCACCGCCGTTCTCTCCGGTGCCGTCGCCACCCTCGGTGGTGGTGCCGCCGTCGGCGCCTGCAGAACCGTCAGTTGCGCCTGCACCGTCTGCTGCTCCTGCGCCGTCTGCTGCGTCGGTGTCGTCGCCGTAGCCACCGCCGAAGCCGCTGTCGTCCTCGTTGTCGCCCTGGCCGTCGTACCAGGTGTTCGGCGCGAGGTACTGGTCCGCGGTGGGGGGAGATCCCTGCTCGCCGACCTCCCGGTCCGCGTCGGAATCCGCACTGGACTGTGGCTCGGCGGTACGGGTCGACGGGTTCCCGGTCGAGTTGGCCGAGTCACCTGAGTCGCCTGAGTTGGCCGAGTTGGTCGAGTCGGCCGAGTCCTCGGTGGTGAGGGCAGTCTCCTGCGCGCTCTCCCGGACCTGGTTGGAGCGGCCTTCGCCTTCGTTGGCGACGGACTGCCATGTCACGACGCCGACGACGGTGGCCGCGGCGAGGCCGATGATGACGAAGGAACCCAGAGCGCGTCGACTGCGGGCGGCACGTGCTCGTTCGGCGCGCAGGAGCGACTCGTGGTGTGCGGTGGAGGAACGCTCGTCTGGCGTACCGTCGCCGGATCGTTCCGGCGTCACTTCGTAGTCCACGAAAGCCCTCCTTCCTGTGGTGTTCTCGTCGCGCCTGTGGTGAGGGGGACCGGCGCGAAAGGTCACGATATGGTTACGATTCACTTGCACCCTAGCACTACGACTCAACGAATGTGAACCCCGGAGTGTTACGCGTTTCCTGTGAATAGGTTGGATACGTTGTGGTCGAGGACACTTTCTTTATGAGAGACGCTGACTCGGGGCCTCCGGGCGCGCGCCTTAGACAGGTATAGAAGCATGTGTTTCTTCCTCTCGGGGTCGAGATTATTTCGTTACCTCTCGACGTGACCCTGTCGCGGCTGTCGCTTATCCGTCTATCCTCAGGGGTGCTACCGCGACAGTGGCGAGGACGACGAGGACGACGAGGACGACAAGGGAGAAGACCATGAGCAGCTGGGACACCGCCGTGTTCACCGACGAGGCGAATGTCGAGTTCCTGGATGAGTGCGATGACCTTGAGGGCGCTCTACTGGTGCAGGCCCTGGTCGACGCCACCACGATCGCGCTGAATGCGGAACGTCCCGGGGACAGGGAGGACGCCGACTCCGACTTCGCCAACGGCCTGTGCGCGGCGACCATCGCCGCGATCTGGGCGGGTGCGCCCTTCGCCTCGGCCACGACCGCCGACGACCACCCCTACATCCGGGAGGGCATCGGCCAGTGCCCGGACTCCCTGCAGGAGGTCGCGCTGCAATTGTTGGACCGGGAACTGGAGGACGGTCCGGAAGATGCCCCGGACGGCCTGGAGACCTTCGTCGAGGCGCTGAGTTAGCGCCGAGCTGGTACTGAATCTGTCTGCGTCCGGGCCAGGGGATAGGGTGTGTGTATAAGGATGCAGAGTCCGATGCAGAGTCCACAGAACCGACTGTGGCACCACCGAACGTGACGAGGAGCTCACACCCCATGGGAGAAATCGCAGACCTGGCAGTCGACTCGAAGGGCGGTCTGGAGTACAAGATCCGGGACCTGTCCCTTGCTGAGGCCGGTCGTCATCAGATCCGCCTGGCGGAGTACGAGATGCCGGGCCTGATGGAACTTCGCCGGGAGTACGGGGAGGAGAAGCCCCTGGCGGGCGCCCGCATCGCCGGTTCGATCCACATGACGGT
>DXGC01000111.1 GCA_019114135.1 Candidatus Corynebacterium avicola | reverse complement strand
CGTTCTCCTCGACTTCCTCGGCCCAGCCGCGTGCCCGCGCGTCCTCCAGCGCTTCCGCGAGCCGCTCGATCCGCAGCTCCGACGCCGCGTTGGACGGCAGGTCGGTCTGCGCCCGGGCTGCCTCGACGTAGGTTTCGAGGTCTGCACCCTGCACACCCTCGGCGGCGAGCAATGCCCGGCCGAGTCCGGTGCGGGCGCACGGGGCGAGGTTGCCGACCCTGGACCAGACGCGGATCGCACGGTCAGGGTCGACCTTGTCGAGGTAGAGCACCTGCGTTCCGGAGAGCATGCCGAGATGGACGAGTTCACTGGTGCTCCGTGACAGGAAGTCGAGGACGGGACGCAGGAGCACGGGGAGGTTCTCGTCCCGGTGAAACTGCATGCCGAGCTTGATGGCGTTCGGGCCGAGACCATAACGCTTCTCGGTCACGTAACGGGCGGCGTAGCCGCGGAAGACCAGGGCTCCGAGAAGCCTGTGTGCCGAGGGCTTCGAGAACCCGGTGGCCTGTGACAGCTCCACCAGTGTGGCGCCGTCCGGACCGGCATCGGCCAGCAGGTCGAGCAGGACCAAAGCTTTGTCGACACTCGCGACGGGGCTCACGGGCGATCCACTCTCGTGCGCCTTCTCGTCCTCGGCCATCGGGTCCTCCTCGTCCGATCCTCTTGACATCATTTTGGCCCCAAAGGGTTCCGCTATGCGAAATCTACGTTATGCTATACGGAACGTCAATAGCCCGTCCAGACTTTCGACAAGGAGCCCCCGATGACGCCACCGGACCCCACCCCCGACCCCGCGGCCGACCTTGACTGGACCGTCAACCGCGGTGCCCGTGTGGTGACCTTCGGCGAAACCATGGCTATGCTGCGCAGCTGGCAGATCGGGTCACTGGCACACCTGCCATCACTCGACATCTCTCTCGCCGGAGCGGAATCGAACGTCGCGATCGGCCTGCAGCGCCTGGGTGTCCCCACCGCCTGGATCAGCAAGGTCGGCGACGACCCGCTGGGGATCCGCGTGCGGCGAGAGATCCGGGCAGAAGGTGTGGAGATCCACTGCCCCGCCGACACGGGGCGTCCGACAGGCATGATGCTGAAGTCCCGGCCCACCGCCACCACCACGCGGGTCGACTACTACCGGGACGGGTCAGCGGCGTCCGCCCTCTCCCCCGGTGACCTGCCGGCGGACCTCATCGAAAACGCCGAGCTCCTGCACCTCAGCGGGATCACCCCGATGCTGTCGGCATCCGCGGCCCAGGCTCTGACCGCCGCGGTGGAACGAGCAGTCGCCGCAGGGACGCGGATCAGCCTCGACGTGAACTACCGCTCACGGCTGGGTTCGCGGGAGCATCTCGCCGAGTTGCTGACTCCCGTCGTCCCCCATGTCGACATAATCTTCGGCGGCCCGGAAGAGCTCACCATACTGGCCCCCGGGGTCGACGGGGAGGACGACAGCGGCATCCTGCGCGCGGTGAAGAACCTCGGACCGTCCGACGTCGTCGTGAAACTCGGCGCCGACGGCGCCGCCACGCTCCGCGACGAGGAACCCGTCAACGCCCCGGGCCTGGCCGTGGACGTCGTGGACACCGTCGGTGCCGGGGACGCCTTCGTCGCCGGCTACCTCAGCGCATGGATCGACGGCGCCGATCCCACCACCAGCCTCGAGCGCGCCAACTTCTGTGGAGCATTCGCCTGCACGACGCCGGGCGACTGGGAGGGAGCACCGTTCCTGGGCGACCTCGATACACGACGCGATGGCGGAGACCCGGTCTCGCGCTGAGGATGACGGGCGGCTCCAGCGTGGCAACGCGGTCCCGCCATACAGAAGGCCCCGCCACCCTTCTCGGGTGGCGGGGCCTGTTGCTCGCCGTAAACGGCTCGTGGCTGGTACGTCTAGCGCGCGTCGATCAGGTCGATGATGAAGACCAGGGTGCGGCCAGCCAGCGGGTTACCGGCGCCGGCAGGGCCGTAGGCCAGCTCCGGCGGGATGGTCAGCTTACGGCGTCCGCCGACCTTCATGCCGGGGATGCCGTCCTGCCAGCCCTGGATCAGGCCGGACAGCGGGAACTCGATGGTCTGTCCGCGGTCCCACGAGGAGTCGAACTCCTGGCCGGACTCGAAGTCCACGCCCACGTAGTGGACCTCGACCATGCCACCTGCAGTTGCCTCGGCGCCGTCACCGACAGTAATGTCCTCGATGATCAGCTCGGACGGTGCCGGGCCGGACTGCGGGTCGATGGTGGGCTTGCTCATGCGGTAGCTCCTAGTAGTCGTGGAGATCTGTCGATTCTGATCGATTCTGACCGGTTCAGTTTAACAGGGGACACACAGAAAAACCTGGCCCACCACACAGCAGATGTGTGGTGGGCCGGGTTCTCAGCGACCGTGGCCGACGGCGCCGGCGGTGCGGCGCCGAATGCAGCGGTGCGTCCTAGCGCTTGTCGCGCGGGACGAACTCGCGGTAGGTCTCGCCGGTGTAGATCTGACGCGGGCGGTTGATCTTCGCCGTCGGGTCGTTGATCTGCTCCAGGTAGTGGGCGATCCAGCCGGGGATGCGGCCCATGGCGAACAGGACGGTGAAGAAGTCCGTCGGGAAGCCCATGGCGCGGTAGATCAGGCCGGTGTAGAAGTCGACGTTCGGGTACAGCTTGCGGGAGATGAAGTAGTCGTCGTTGAGGGCGATCTCCTCCAGCTTCATCGCGAGGTCGAGCAGGTGGTCGCCACCGAGGTGCTCGAGGATCTCGTGGGTGGACTCCTTGACGATCGCGGCACGCGGGTCGTAGCTCTTGTAGACGCGGTGACCGAAGCCCATGAGCTTGACGCCCGGCTCCTTGTTCTTCACTCGGTTCATGAAGTCGGTCGCGTCGCCACCGTTGGCCTGGATGTCCTCGAGCATCTCGAGGACGGCCTGGTTGGCGCCACCGTGCAGCGGGCCGGACAGCGCGTTCACGCCGGCGGCGATGGAGGAGTAGATGTTGGCCTGTGCCGAGCCGACCATGCGGACGGTGGAGGTGGAGCAGTTCTGCTCGTGGTCGGCGTGCAGGATCAGCAGCTTGTCCAGGGCCTTGGACATGACCGGGTCGACCTCGTACTCCTCGGTCGGGTAGCCGAACATGTTGCGCAGGAAGTTCTCCCGCGCGTTCAGGCTGTTGTCCGGGTACATGTAGGGCTTGCCCTTGGATGCACGGTAGGCGTAGGCGGCCAGCATCGGGACCTTCGCCATGAGGCGGTAGGTGTTCTTGAGCTGGAAGTCCTTGTTCAGCGGGTCAAGCTCGTCCTCGTAGTAGGTGGCGAGGATGTTGACGGAGGACGCCAGGACGTTCATCGGGTGGGCGTCGCGCGGGAAGATCTTGAACTGGCTCTTGAAGTCCTCATCCAGCAGGGTGTGCTTGCGGATGTTGTCGTTGAACTCGTTGAGCTGGGTCTCGTTCGGGAGCTCACCGTTGATCAGGAGGTAGCTCACCTCGTTGAAGGTGGCGTTGTTGGCCAGATCGGCGATGTCGTAGCCGCGGTAACGCAGGATTCCAGCGTCGCCGTCGATGTAGGTGATCTCGGAGAAGGTGGACCCGGTGTTCACGTAGCCCGGGTCGATCGTGGTCATACCGGTCTCGGCGAGCAGCTTGCCCAGCGCGAATCCGGAGTTACCCTCCTTCGCCTCAACGATCGGCATCTCGTACTCACCACCGGGGTAGTGGAGAACGGCCTTGTCCTGGTTGTCGGAAGCCATTGACATCCCTTTCGTAATTCAGGTGCTTCGGTGCTTTCGGTTGTGTCCACAGGCGGGGGTGAGCCTGCCTGAAGCCCGCATCGACTCGTCCGGCCTGCGCCGACATGTAGGCTCAGTAAACCGTGAGATCGTGGGATAGGACACACTCTACCGAATGGGCGGGCCGGGCAACACAGTAGGGTCATACGGTATCCCCTTTTTTCACCCCCAATGTCCCACTGACAACCACTTCGGACCCCCAACTTCCCGCGGGTTGGGACAAGGTGTTCCACTGACAGCGGGCGAGGGACTAGGCTGTCCGACGTACCAGTTCCACCCCGACGGCGGCATGCTCCCGACTCGGCTCACTAGGAACCCCTACGAACAAGGACTAGAAGAGTACCCACGATCATGAGCGACCAGTTCCCCACCCTGCCCGAGAACCTCCTCCCCTCCGACGGCCGTTTCGGCTGCGGCCCCTC
>DXGC01000110.1 GCA_019114135.1 Candidatus Corynebacterium avicola | reverse complement strand
TGCAGGTTTCGGGGTCGCCGTCGACGGGAGTCGCCGTCACCTCGATGTGGTCTATCTCCTCGTTGGGGGTGCCCGTCGACAGAGACGCACGACTGTCGTCGCCGCCGCCCCCGTGACCGAGACCGCCACCGAACTCAGGCTCCCGGTCCGGATCAGTGAAGTGCACCTCGGTCGTCAACTCGTTCTCAGGTGTTCCGGCAGCAGCGTTGTAGATGAGTGTCATCGAGGGGGACTCGTGGTCGATGTCGACGATCTCGGGGTCGCAGCTGCCATCCTCGGACACCTCGCCCAGGAGAGGTTCCGACGACGCCTCAGTCGATGCGTCGGCGGGGGAGTCGGTGGAGGAAGCCTTCGAGGAGTCCTCCGAGGAGCAGGCACCAAGCGCGAGGACAGCGGCGGTGAGGGGGACTGCCAGCGTGACGAAATGCTGAGGAGAGTGGAGGGGACGCATGAGATTCACCTTACTGACGTCCCACCCTGGTGTCTCGATTCTTGACCGCTGCTGTTGCGAGGGGGCCGCAGGTCAGCTGGTGCAGCGTCCCATCAGGCTCGTATGGGATACTGGACGGCGTGGCTGACAAGAAGAAGATCTCGAATGTCCTGGCGAACCGTTACGCCTCCCCCGAACTGACCTCCATCTGGAGTGCCGAGGACAAGATCCTCGCCGAGCGCCGCCTGTGGATCGCGGTGATGAAGGCACAGAAGGAGATGGGCGTCGACATCGCCGACGGAGCCGTCGACGACTACGAGAAGGTCATCGACCAGATCGACCTGGGCTCCATCGCAGAGCGGGAGAAGATCACCCGCCACGACGTCAAGGCCCGCATCGAGGAGTTCAACGCGCTTGCCGGTCACGAGGACATCCACAAGGGGATGACCAGCCGTGACCTCACCGAGAACGTCGAGCAGCTGCAGATCCACCAGTCGCTGACCATCGCCCGCGACAAGGCCGTCGCCGTGCTCGCCCAGATCGCCCGCCTCGCCGGCGACTACAAGTCCCAGGTCATGGCAGGACGCTCCCACAACGTCGCCGCACAGGCCACCACGCTAGGTAAGCGTTTCGCCTCCGCCGCCGACGAACTGCTGCTGGGCATCGAACGCATCGAGAACCTGCTGGACCGTTACCCGCTGCGTGGCATCAAGGGCCCGATGGGTACCAGCCAGGACATGCTCGACCTGCTCGGCGGCGACACCGCCAAGCTCGCCGGCCTGGAGCAGACCATCGCCGACGAACTCGGCTTCTCCCGCATCTTCGACTCCGTCGGCCAGGTCTACCCGCGCTCCCTCGACTTCGACGCGATTTCCGCCCTGGTCGAGGTCGGTGCCGCGATGTCCTCGCTGTCGATGACCATCCGCCTGATGGCCGGCAACGAGACCGTCACAGAGGGCTTCAAGGAGGGGCAGGTCGGCTCCTCCGCGATGCCGCACAAGATGAACGCGCGTTCCTGCGAGCGCGTCGGAGGCCTGCAGATCATCCTCCGCGGTTACATGACCATGGCCTCCGACCTCGCCGGTTCCCAGTGGAACGAGGGCGACGTCTTCTGCTCGGTGGTGCGCCGCGTGGCCCTGCCGGACGCCTTCTTCGCCTTCGACGGCATGTGCGAGACCTTCCTCACCGTTCTCGACGAGTTCGGTGCCTTCCCCGCCATGATCGACCGTGAGCTGGAGCGCTACCTGCCGTTCCTGGCCACCACCCGCATCCTCATGGCCGCTGTCCGCTCCGGTGTCGGCCGCGAGACCGCCCACGAGGTCATCAAGGAGAACGCCGTCGCCGTCGCGCTGAACATGCGCGAGAACGGTGGCGGGCAGGACCTCGTCGAGCGCCTCGCCGCCGATGAGCGGCTGCCGCTGGACGAGGACGCCCTGAACTCCGCCCTCGCCGACCGTCACGCTTTCATCGGTGCGGCCGAGGACCAGGTCGACCGCGTGCTCGCTCGGGTCTCCGAGGTCGTCGGACGCCACCCAGAGGCTGCGTCCTACACCCCGGGCGAGATCCTCTAGGGGTTCGCGACATGTGAGGGGGACACCGTGGCTGCTGGCGCGGTGTCCTCGAGAGGGACAGCCGACCACGGTATCGGTACCCTGTTCATCGGCTAGGCTGACACTGCGTTGGACTGGCTTTCCTTGCTGGTCAACGTCCATTTCTTCGTTCTATCCTGGAGTCATGGGTACGCAGGAGGACCACAGCACCCCGGTGCCGCCGCACACCGGCGAGGAGCACGGGCGCGCCGTCGGCTCGAAACTGAACATGCTCCGGGCCGGGGTGTTGGGTGCCAACGACGGAATCGTCTCGATCTCCGCGATGATGCTGGCGATGATTGCCGCAGGGGCGGCCGCACCGACCGTGATGACCGCGGGAGTGGCCTCCACCGTCGCTGGCGCGGTCTCGATGGCACTGGGGGAGTACGTCTCGGTGTCCGCCCAACGTGACACCGAGCGCACCATGATCGACCAGGAGGCCCGCGAGCTGCGGGAGATGCCGGAGGAGGAGCGTGAGGAGATGTCGCAGATCCTGCAGAGTTACGGCATCGGGAAGAGTACCGCAGACCGGGCGGCACAGGAGATCAGCGACAAGGATCCGTTGGCGGCCCACCTCCAGCTTGAGCTCGGGCTGGACTCCGAGGAGCTGACCAGCCCGTGGGCAGCGGCTGGGACGTCGGCGATGGCTTTCGTGCTGGGGGCGATGCTCCCGATTCTCTCCGTGCTCTTCGCGACTGAGGCGAAGGGCGCCCTCATCCTGATCCTGGTGACCCTCGGCACCCTGGCGTTGACCGGTGCGCTGTCAGCGAAACTGGCGGGGAACCCGGTGCGACGCTCCACGGTGCGCCTCTTGATCGGTGGCGCCCTGGGGCTGACGCTGACCTACGGTATCGGGTCGCTGTTCGACGTTTAGGCGCCGGGCCTTCCTCAGGCGAGCAGGGAGTCCACCAGGAGCCAGGTGCCGAAAAGGGTGAGGAAGATGCCGGAAGCCACGCTCACCGCGCGGTTCAAACGCGGCCGGCTCTGCAGCAGGGTGCGGGCCAACACGGCGACACCGGAGTAGATCAGCAATGTCTCGATGACGAAGATCCCACCGAGGAGCATGATCTGGATCCCGGATGCCCAACCGTCGTGCGTGAGGAACTGGGGGAGTAGGGCGAGCAGCAGCATCAGACCCTTCGGGTTGAGGCCGCTGATCCCCATGCCGCCGAAGAAAGAGCCCAACAGCCCGGATTCTTCAGCCTCGTCCGAGGCTCTCGTGGGGACGAGCGTGCTGGCTGACTGGCGCAGGCTGAGAAGCGTACTGACTCCCAGGTAGATGATGTAGCAGGACCCGATCACGGTGAGCAGCGTCAGCGCGGCGGGGTTGGCCGCGATCAGAGCGCCGACGCCGACGGCGACGATGCAGACCAGGATGACGTAACCGCTGGCCAGGCCGAGAACCGGGACGGCCAGAGCACGGGAAGAGGAAGACCTCAGGCCGGCGGCGATGGCATAGGCCCAGTCGGCGCCGGGGATCATGGTAAAGAGACCGGCGGTGACGGCGAACTGCAGGACAAGAGCTGTTTCCATGGTTCACAAGTATATTGCGGAAACCGAGAAAAGTGCTTCGAACTTTTCGATGTCCGGCCGCATATCGTGCGATAATAAACCGCATGGACAAGATTGACCGGGAGATTATCTCACTGCTCCGTGAGGATGGCCGAATAAGTGTCACCGACCTCGCGACCCGCGTGCGCCTCAGCGTCTCCACCTGCCACCGGCGACTGAAGGAACTCGAGTCCAGCGGGGTGATTCTCGGCTATCGGGCCGAGGTCGACCCGGCGAAGCTGGGCCTGTCCTTCGAAGCGCTGGTCATGGTGATCATGGGCCGGACGGACCAGTCCACCATCGCCGCCTTCGAGAAAGCGGTGGTGGAGCAGGAAGCCATTGTCTCCGCTGAGCGCATGTTCGGGGAGACCGACTACATGTTGCGCATCCTGACGAAGGACCTGGCCGGCTACCAGGAGCTCTACGACTCGGTGCTGGGCACTCTCCCCGGGGTCGAGCGATTGACCTCCACGATGGTGATGAAGCGGCTCTGAGCCCTCCGCTGTACCTGGCCTTGCCAGTACCCGGAATGTCAGAAAGGTGGGATGAATCGCTGTGATCCGAGCGGAAAACCAGCGATTCATCCCACCTTTCTGACACTTGCGGTCGGGAAGGGGAGAGGGGACCCCTACTCCACGACGACGAGCAGGTCGCCGCCCTCCACCTTCGTCGGCTTGGTCATCACGACCCGGGCGACCTTGCCGTCGACCGGGGTGGTGATCGTGGCCTCCATCTTCATCGCCTCGATCACGGCCACGGCGTCACCGGCCTTGACCTCGTCGCCGACCTTCGCGTTGACCGTCACCGCACCGGCGAACGGCGCAGCGACGTGTCCGGCCACTGCCGGGTCGGCCTTCTCCGCGGCGGCGGTGACCGACTCCACCGAGCGGTCGCGCACACGCATCGGGCGGATCTGGCCGTTGACGTTCATCACGACCTGGCGCATGCCCTTCTCGTCGGGCTCACCGACGGCATCGAGACGCACCACCATCGGCGGGTTGTTCTTGATCCGCACCGCGGTCTCCTCGCCCTCCTCCAGGCCGTAGAAGAACTGGCGGTCGGTGAGCACCGAGGTGTCGCCGAAGGTGCGCAGGTGCTCGTCGAACCCGGCGGTCTCCTTCGGGAACAGCAGACGGCTCAGTGCGTCCCGACGCTCCTGGCTGGACTCGCCCTCCAGGTGCGCCTCCTCCTCGGCAGGGACCTCGGTGACACGCGAGGCGGTGTCGGCACGGCCCTCCAGGGCCTTGCTGCGCAGCGGCTCCGGCCAGCCACCGGGCGGGGTGCCCAGCTCACCGCGCAGGAAGGCGATCACGGAGGCGGGGATGTCGTACTTCTGCGGGTCGGCGGCGAACTCCTCGACGGAGACCCCGGCACCGACGAGGTGCAGTGCCAGGTCGCCGACGACCTTGGAGGACGGGGTGACCTTGGTGGGACGTCCGAGCAGCTCGTTGACCCCGGCGTAGGCGTCCTCGATCAGCTCGAAGCGGTCGCCGAGACCCAGTGCCACAGCCTGGGTACGCAGGTTGGACAGCTGACCGCCGGGGATCTCGTGGGTGTACACCCGGCCGGTCGGACCGGCCAGTCCGGACTCGAAGGGGCTGTACAGGGACCGCACGGCCTCCCAGTAGGGCTCCATGGAGTTCACGGCGTCCAGGGAGATGCCGGTGTCGCGGTCGGTGTGGGCGAAGGCGGCGACGATCGCCGACAGCGACGGCTGGGAGGTCGTGCCGGCCATCGACGCGGACGCGCCGTCCACCGCGTCGGCCCCGGCGTTCGCCGCGGCGAGGTAGGTGGCGAGCTGGCCGCCGGCGGTGTCGTGGGTGTGGACGTGCACCGGCAGGTCGAAGTTCTTGCGGAGCTCGGTGACCAGTGTGGTTGCCGCGGCCGGACGCAGCAGGCCTGCCATGTCCTTGATCGCCAGGACGTGGGCGCCGGACTCGACGATCTTCTCGGCGAGCTTGAGGTAGTAGTCCAGCGTGTAGAGGTCCTCACCCGGGTTCGACAGGTCACCGGCGTAGGCCATCGCGACCTCGGCGACACCGGTGCCGGTCTCCAGGACGGCGTCGATGGCGGTGCGCATCTGGTCGATGTCGTTGAGGGCGTCGAAGATGCGGAAGATGTCCACACCGGACTTCGCGGCCTCGGCGACGAAGGACTTCGCCACGACGTCGGGGTAGGGGGTGTAGCCGACGGTGTTGCGGCCGCGCAGCAGCATCTGGATGTTGGTGTTCGGCATCACCTCGCGCAGCTGGTCCAGGCGCTCCCACGGGTTTTCGTGGAGGAACTGCAGGGCGACGTCGTAGGTCGCGCCACCCCAGGCCTCGACGGAGAGCAGTTCCGGGGTGAGCCGTCCGACGGCTTCTGCCGCGGAGATCAGCGAGGTGGTGCGCACCCGGGTGGCCAGCAGCGACTGGTGGGCGTCGCGGAAGGTGGTGTCGGTGACGGCCAGCGCCTTCTGGGCGCGCAGCTGTCGGGCGAACTCCGCCGGGCCGACCTCGAGCAGGCGGTCGCGGGTGCCGAGCGGCATCGGCGGTGCCATGACACCTT
>DXGC01000109.1 GCA_019114135.1 Candidatus Corynebacterium avicola | reverse complement strand
CCTTCTGGGACTCCTTGTCGGTGACCTCACCGAAGATGGTGTAGCCGCCGTTGAGGTGCGGGTGGGCACCGACGGTGATGAAGAACTGTGAGCCGTTGGTGTCACGGCCGGCGTTGGCCATGGCGGCCAGGAACGGACGGTCGAACTGCAGCTCCGGGTGGTTCTCGTTGTTGAACTCGTAGCCGGGGCCACCGCGGCCGGTTCCGGTCGGGTCGCCGCCCTGGACCATGAAGCCGTCGATGATGCGGTGGAAGATCGCACCGTCGTAGAACGGGCCCTCGGTTCCGCCGCTGGCGTTCTCGGTGGTGTAGGGGGCCTTCTCCTTGTCGCCGGTGGCCAGGCCGACGAAGTTGTTCACGGTGGCCGGAGAGTGATCGCCGTAGAGGTCGATGACGATGTCGCCGTAGTTGGTGTGGAGCGTTGCTGTCGCGGTCTTCTGAACGGTCATGGAAGCCAGGGTACCTGACTGGCCGGACCGCAATGTCGGCTGTGCCGTCAAAGACAACCCCCTGTTCATCCATTTCCCCCTACCCTCGGCCGCATATTTGGTTATCGTGGAATTACGACCAAAGCGAAAGCACAAGTCATTTCCGAAACAACCTGGACACCGACCACCTATCCGACACGCCAGCGTTGACCGGCACCGCCGTGCAACGCCGGGAAAACGAGGAGAGCACCACGCGATGCAAAATCCTGCAGGAACTGCGCTGAGCGGCGCAAAGCAGATCTCGAAGCTGTCCAAGGCCCGCAAGAAGCAGGCCGAGCGGCGCCAGTTCTCGATCCTCTCCGCTCTCCGCAACCAGCCGCTTCCCGCTGAGGAGCGCTCCCGGATCCTGGCGTCCGCACCCGGTCACCAGCGACTGATCGTGGAGAAGATCCTCAACGAGAACTCGCTGGCAGCACAATCCCCGTCCAGGCCGTCCGGTAAGAACGACCGCAGCAAGAACACCTCGAAAGGAAACACGGTGAGCACCACCATTCAGAACACCGACGCCTCCCAGGGTCTCGACCAGGCCGTTCAGGACGCCGAGTCCACGCTGGACACCCTGAAGGACAACAAGGCCACGAAGCTGAGCAAGAAGGCTGACAAGGCCGCCAAGAAGGCCGACAAGATCGGCTCCAAGGCTGAGACCCGCCGTGCGAAGGCCGAGAAGGCCCAGGCCAAGGCCCTGAAGCGTCAGCACAAGGTCGCCAAGAAGGCCGCCGGCAAGGACGAGAGCGCCGCCGATCTGGTGCAGCGTCGCGTCGCCGCCGTGACCTCCGCCGCCGGCACCCGTGCCGGTGACCTCGCCGAGGCCGTCCGCAACTCCCCGGACGCCGACTTCTCCGACACCGTCTCCCGCTGGGGCCGCACCGCCGCCAACCGCGGTGGCGAGCTGTGGAGCCAGGCCCAGGAGCGCGGCTCCGCCTTCCTGGAGTCCGACGCCGTCGGCGACGCCCTCGACTCCGCCCGTGGCCAGGCCGACAAGCTGGGTCGTCAGGGCGCCGCCCTGGCCTCCACCGGCACCGCGGCCGCCAAGAAGAAGGCGAAGAAGTTCGAGAAGGACCACGCCAAGGAGATCAAGGCCGCCAAGAAGAAGGCCCGCAAGACCAGCGACTCCGCCCGCAAGTCCCTGGAGAGCGCCTGGTCCCAGGCTTCCGACGCCGTCTCCGAGGCGTCCGAGACCGCCGCCAAGGAGGGCGCCGAGGCGAAGAAGAAGGCTGGCAAGCAGGCCAAGCAGGCCAAGAAGCTGGCCCAGAAGAACGCCAAGACCGCCAGCAAGCAGCTCTCGGCCTCCCAGCGCAAGATCCAGAAGAAGGCCTCCAAGAAGGCCGAGAAGGCCCGCGCCAAGGAGCTGAAGAAGGCCGCCAAGGGCAACAAGAAGAAGCACACCGGTCGTAACCTCCTGCTGCTGGCGATCATCGCCGCTGCCGTGGCGTACGTCGCCCAGAAGGCCAAGGCCACCGGTGAGGCTCCGGCCCCGGCCAAGACCCCGCGCACCAACGGCGAGCCGGCCACCGGCGCCGCCGCCAAGACCAAGGCCGAGGCTGCCAAGGCCGCCGACAATGCCGCCGAGAAGACCGAGGACGCTGCCGACACCGCTTCCGAGGTCGCCGACGACGCCGCTGAGAAGGCTGACGAGGCTGCCGAGAAGGTCGAGGAGAAGGCCGACGAGGCTGCCGAGAAGAACGAGGCTTCCGAGGCTTCCGAGGCTTCCAAGCCCGCCGCCCCGGGTGCTCCCGGTGCCCCCGGCGCTCCCGGTGCTCCGGGCGCCCCGGCCGCTGGCGACGAGGACGAGGACGGCGGCAAGCACCGCCTCTAATCCCGCAGGTTCATCCGGAGGGCACCAGCCCCCGGGTACCGGCACCGGATCCGGCCTGATCGAACCCAGATCCAGACTCCGGCCCCATGACCCCACTTCGGTGGTGGTCATGGAGCCGTTGTCGTTGCCGGAGGTCCACTCAACACCTCAACAGGCCATCACAAGCCGGTGTCGAGGGGCCGGTCCCGGGCTGGTGGCATCGCAAATGTTCGTCTGGTCATCGCAAATGTCCGGATTCAGGGCCCAGAACGGTCATTTGCCATGACCAGCAGCTCGTTTACGATGCCACGCCCACTGGTGTATCCCCCTGGTGGCGCAGGACAGGACTCTCCCACACCGCGCGGCCAGGGCTTACCCGCTGTGACCGACGATCTCCGTAGCCGCCAGGCAGTTGGCGGTGGCCTCCAGCACGGTGTCCAGGGTCTCCCGCGGCACCTCGCCCGTCCCCCGCAGATGCGCGGCCGCGGTGGTGAGGATGTCCGACCACAGGGCGTTGGACAGGTTCGCGTTGCCGCCGATGAGCGACTCCAGACGGTCCGGCGCTTCCGGATCGGTCGGCACGACGGCGGTGGTCCGCGAGGTCGCCGTGGCCTCCATCTCGGCAAGGGTGGTGAACCCGGTGGTCACACTGGGCTTGTCGACCCCGAGGGGCAGCAGCATCGCTTCATCCCCGTGTGCGGAGATCGCGGCCTGCAGCGTCTGGGTCGCCAGGGAGAACAGAACGTCGATCAGTTCACGGTCGATGTCGAGTTCACCGTGGTTCCGCCAGGACGCCCGGATCTGCGTCAGGACGTTCCCGCCGTCGTCCGCGGCATCAGCGCCCGCAGCATCACCCGAACCCGCCTCGTCCGACGCCTCGGAAATGACCGCCCGGGCGCCGCGGGAGGACCGGTCGGCCAGAGCGTCCTGCGCGCCCGTCTCGCTTTCGACGGTGATCTCCCCCTCGAGCACGCTGATCGTGGCCGCCGCGGTGCTCAGCATGACCATCTGCTCCATCTCGTCGGTGGCGTAGGGCTCCAGGCGGCGCAGCGCGGCGAGCGACTGGACCCACATGCCGGCGAGCTGCACCGCGGGAACGCGCTCGAGCTCGTCGCGCTGCTCCTCCGGGATCTTGATGTTCAGCCAGGCGTCCTCCCCCTCGGGGACGACGAGACGAATGGACAGGCCGGCGTCCGCCACCAACGGCGACAGCAGGTAGGCGTTGGACGCCGCGTCGGCCAGCGCGCGGTCGCTGCAGCCGGCGGCGACCTCCAGCACCCGGTCGACCACCTCCTGACTGACTCCCTCGGTGGAGGTCGAGATCAGGGAGTGGTGGATGGCGGTGGCGCGGTCGGCGTCCGGTCCGTCGAAGCTCAAGGTCAGTGCCATGGCCGACAGTCTAGGGCAGACGGGGAGACGACCCCGGCAGCGGGCGGTGAACAGGGACCACCCCCACCGCAGCCTCCCCACCTCCGGAGTTCTCCAACCCGGAGACGTTTCATTTCGGCACCTGTAACGTGTGTTCCATGACCCACACCCCCGAATCACCACAGACCACCGATGCCCCGCTCGACCTGCTCATCGTCGGCGCCGGCATCGCCGGTGTCGACATGGCCCACCACGTGGTCAAGGAGTTCCCCGGCTGGAACTGGACCATGGTCGACTCCAACGACGACATCGGTGGCACCTGGAACACCTTCACCTACCCCGGCATCCGCTCCGACTCGGACATGACCAGCTTCTCGCTGCCGTACAAGCCCTGGCCGCACAAGGGCACCCTCGGGCAGGGCGGCGACATCAAGGAGTACCTGCGCGAGGCCGCCACCGAGGACGGCTTCCTGCAGCGCATCCAGTTCAGCACCTACGTGAAGTCCATGAACTTCCTGACCAGCGGTCCGGACGTCGACGAGCACGGCCCGCACTGGGAGGTCACCACCGTCAAGGCGTGGAACCACGGCATCGACGACCGTCCGGACTCCCCTGACGAGGCGCGCGAGGAGACCACCATCCGCACCCGTCGTCTGCACCTGGCCTGCGGCTACTACAACCACCGCGACGGCTTCCTGCCCTACTTCGACGGCCAGGAGGACTTCAACGGCACCCTGGTCCACGCCCAGAAGTGGCACCCCGAGGAGCACGGCGGTGACCTGCAGGGCAAGAAGGTCGTCATCATCGGCTCCGGCGCGACCGCCGTCACCGTCCTGCCCGCTCTGGCGCAGGCCGGTGTGGACACCACGATGCTGCAGCGCACCCCCTCGTGGGTCGCGGCGGTGCCGACCTTCGACACCATCAAGACCGTCTGGAGCACGATCCTGCCGGGTGACCGCGACAGCAAGCTGACCCACAAAATCTCGCGCGCCAACCACATCCTGCGCGACATGTTCCAGTGGTACACCGCGAAGCTCACCCCGCCGGTCTTCGCTGGCTACGTCCAGGGCCTGCAGCTGTTCTGGCTGAAGCCCTCCCAGGTCCGCAAGGACTTCACCCCGCCCTACAAGCCCTGGGACCAGCGCGTCTGCAAGGCGCCGGGCGGCGACATCTTCTCGGCGATCAAGAACGACGGCGCGAAGGTCGTCACCGGCACCATCGACCGCATCGTCCCGGAGGGCATCCGCCTCAACGACGGCCAGGTGCTCGAGGCCGACGTCATCGTCTCCGCCACGGGTCTGCAGCTGCAGCTCTTCGGCGGTGCGGCGATCAAGATCGACGGCACCCAGGTCGACCCGGCGAAGCTGATGGCCTACCGCGGTGTGCTGGTCTCCGGCCTGCCGAACCTGTCCTTCACCGTCGGCTACCTGAACCAGTCGTGGACCACCCGCGCGGACCTCACCGCCCGCTACGTGATCCGGCTGTGGCGTCACAACACCAACCGCGGTGAGACCCTCGCCGCCCCGGTCATCCCGGGTCCGGAGGTCGAGCGCAAACTGCTGCTGGACTTCGAGGCCGGCTACATCAAGCGCGGCGAGCATCTGATGCCGAGCCAGGGCGACCGGTCACCCTGGATCTACCGCCAGGATTACCTGCGCGAGTGGCCGGAGCTCTCCCGCGGTGCGGTCACCGACGAAATGTCCTTCGGGAAGGACGCGGTGTCCTCCGCGCTCGAGGCGGCTGAAGTCGGTGCCGCCGACGCCGCTGACGCCGCCGATGCCGCGGTGTCGACGCCCGCGTAGGACGTTCCGTTGTCGGACGCCGCGACCTCGGTCGCTGCGTCCTGAAGCGCGGCCTCCCGTGCCGCGGCGCTGTGCGCCGACCATGTGATGCCCGCCGAGGCGCTGATCACCAGGACGATCGTGATCACGCGCATGCTGGTGACCTCCTGGCCGAGGGTCACGTAGCCGGCCGCGGCGGCCAGGGCCGGCTCCAGGCTCAGCAGGATGCTGAACACGGCCCCCGGCAGTCGACGCAGCGCCGCCATCTCCAGGGAGTACGGGATCACCGAGCCCAGCAGGGCGGTGACCACGATCGGCACCACCAGCCACGGGTCCAGGGCCACCCCGTTGACCGCGGATCCGCCGAAGGGGGCGAGCATCAGGCCGCCGATGACCATCGACATGGCCAGTCCGCCGGTGCCGGACATGCGCGCGCCGAGGTTCGCCGAGCAGACGATGTAGGCGACCCAGAAACCGCCCGCGACCAGGGCGAGGAGGATTCCCTGGAGGCCGATGTCGGCGCGTCCGGACATGGCCTCTGCAGCCAACACGACCATGCCGGCGCTCGCGAAACCGACCCAGAGCAGGTCGCCGCGTCGGCGTGAGGTCAGCGCGGAGAAGATCAGCGGGCCGGTGAACTCGACGGCGACCGCCACGCTGATCGGGATGTGTGCCAGCGAGGCGTAGAAGAAGCCGTTCATCCCCGCCATCGCGCCGGCGAGCAGCAGGACGGCCCGCCAGTCGCCGCGCGACCAGGCGCGGATCGCCGGTCGGGACATGATCGCCAGGAGGAGACCGGCGACGGTCAGTCGCAGGAAGGTCACGCCCCAGGTGCCGAGGGCGTCGAACATGGTGATGGCTGTGGCCGCGCCGAACTGCAGGGATGCGCAGGACATGAGGACCAGAGCTGAGGATCGAACTGTTGTCATGCGGATATTGTCAGACACAGATCAATGATTCGTCTATCTCAGGAATCTGGCGAATAATGGTGAAGTATGTTGAACATTCGTCGGATGACTCTGCTGCGTGAACTACATCACCGCGGGACGCTCGCCGCCGTCGCCCGCGAGCTGCACTACTCCCCCTCGGCGGTGTCCCACCAGCTCAGTCAGCTGGAGAAGGAGGCCGGGGTTCCGCTGATGGAGACGGTCGGACGCGGCGTCCGGCTCACCGAGGCAGCCAAACGCCTGGTGGAACGCACCGACGAAGTTCTCGACATCCTCGACACGGCAGAATCCGAGCTTGCCGCGACCCGTGCCGGGACGTCCGGTTCGGGCGGCCAACGCAGTGGCGCGGTCGGCACGCTGCGGGTCACCAGTTTCCAGTCGGCGATGGCGTCGATCCTGCCCACCGCGCTGACCATGGTGAACCGGCGGCATCCGCATCTCCAGGTGGAGGTCTACCACCGTGACGTCGGCGAAGCCTTCGACGGGGTCATCGCCCACTCCTTCGACCTGATGCTCGGCGACGAGTTCCCCGGTGAGCCCGAGCCGGTGCGTCCCGGGCTGCACCGTGAGGAGCTCTTCGCCGACCCGATGCTGCTGGTACTGCCGGCGTCGGGACAGTGGGCGTTGCCGGCCGACAACCTGGGCGAACTCGGTGGGCTCAACGCGCTGGCGGACGCCCCGTGGATCCTGGAGCCGACGTCGGCGCCGTGCGGGAGGTGGATGCGGGCGGTCCTGCGGGAGGCCGGCTTCGAACCGCGGGTGACCTGTGAGACCTCCGACCCGCTGCTGCGGGCGCACATGGTGCGCACCGGGCACGGGGTGACGATGATCCCCGCGCTGCTGGCCGGGCCGTACCTGGACGACACGCAGGCCCTGTCGATGCCCGGGTCACCGCACCGGTCGCTGTTCACCGCGGTGCGGGAGGGTTATGCCGCGCACCCGGGCGTGCGGGCGTTCCGGACGGCGCTGCTCGCCGCCGCCCGGCGCGAGTCCCCGGACTCCGGGGAGCTCGACGAGTTGTAGCTGGTTATCGGCTGGTAGCGGCTACTTCTTGCCCTTCCAACGGCCGCGGTAGTGCAGGCCGCCGGGGCCGCGGATGGTGAAGCCGCCGCGCGAGTTCACCGTGAGCGGGCCGAAGCGCTTGGAGTAGGACGCACCACCGCCGGAGTAGTTGACCCAGGAGTCGTCGTCGATCTTCTCTCGTTTACGGAACTGGATGCCCATGGTGCCGAAGTCTATCGCAGCGGAAGCGCGTCCGGAGGGTGTGCGACGATAGTGGTCATGGACACCACCAGCTCCCCCAGCTCTGCCAACACTGCCAGCACCGAAACCACCCAGCCGTGGACCGACCTCAACCCGGACGGCTCCTCCCCGGTCGACGTGGGCCTGGTCGTCCTCGACATGGACGGCACCCTGCTCGACGGCTCCGGTGCCGTGCCCGCGGGCTTCTGGGAACTACTGCCTGAGATGCGGTCACAGGGAATCGTGGTCGTACCGGCGTCCGGACGTCAGTACGCCACGCTGCGCTCCATGTTCGATGCCGGGGCTCCGTCCTCCACCGGACCGCTGCGCACCTACCTCGCGGAGAACGGCACCGTCGTCGTGCACGGCGGGAATGTCGTCTCGACCACCGCACTGCCGACCGGCCCGGTGCGGGACGTGATCGCCGCGGTCCGGACGGTGCACGCTGCCGGCCGGCAGGTCGCGACGGTGGTATGCACGCCGGACGTCGCCTACGTCGAGAACGACGACCCGGACTTCCGCGCCCAGGCCGACAAGTACTACCACTCGTTGCAGCAGGTCGCGGACCTGGACGCGGTGCTGGAGGGCACCGACGGCGAGGACGGTACGGCCGCGCCGGACGTCGTGAAGGTCGCGCTGTTCGTGTACGGCTCCGTGGAGGAGGCGGCGTCCGACCTCTTCACCGGCACCGACGCCGTCGCGCCGCAGGTCGACGACGAACTCTCCGTGGTGCTGTCCGGCACGAACTGGATCGACATCATGGACCCGACGGCGAACAAGGGCGTGGCACTGCGGCGGCTGCAGGAGGAGCTGGGCATCCCCGCCGAGCGCACCGCCGTCTTCGGTGACTACCTCAACGACCTGGAGATGATCCGCGAGGGCCGCTACTCCTTCGCCATGGCCAATGCGCACCCCGGCATCACCGCCGCGGCGAACTACACCGCACCGGCGAACACGGACGACGGCGTGGTCCGTGTCCTGCGGAGGATCCTGGGGCTGTAGCGGAGACGTGGTCGGGCAGGCGAAGTCCCGACCCTGTGACCGGTCCGGATCACCTCGCTGTACGATCCTCCTGAACCTGGTAAACCTGGGTGGGAGTACTCAAGAAGACGTGGAGAAGACATGACGCGCACAACCCTCCTTTCCCGACGCCCCGCAACGGCGGCGATCGCAGTCCTGACAACGGGGCTTCTCACCCTCACAGCCTGCAACGACAGCAGTGAGGATTCGACGGCGACGACGGACGCCAGTGAGGCCTCAGAGACCACTGCGGCCACGGAGGCGACTGACGCGTCTGAGTCGACCGAAGCGTCCGAGAGCGAGGCCGCGGAATCCTCCACCGAGGACGCCCCTGAGGGAGCATTCACCGTGCAGGCCCAGGGCAGTAGCCCGGTCGGCCTGGTCACCAACGACTCCCCCTCCGAGGAGCAGGAGGAGCAGACCTACACCATCAACGGTCGGCTGATCATCGGTCCGGGCTCCTGCTTCGCGCTGAAGGAGTCCGGCTCCCGCGGTGGCGACGACCTCCCCCGCCCGCTGGTCGTCCCGGATGGCTCCACGTTCACCCGGGACAGCGAGCAGCCCTCCATCACCCTGCCGGACGAGGACGAGCCGATCACCGTCGGTGACGACGTCACGCTGGACGTGGTGTCCGTCCAACTCACCGACCTGAAGGGCCTGCCGGACCAGTGCGCCCGCGGTGGCTCGAAGTCGGGCCTCGTCGTCCAGTAGGGTCGACCGGCTACTGCCCGTTGAGCTCCTGCCTGCACTCCTCCTGCGTCTTGACCTCGATGCACTCGGCCCACTCCCGCTGACCGTCCACCCACGGGTGTGACGGCTCCTGGCCCTGGTCGAGCTGCCAGGAGTAGTTGTCGCACATGATCGCCTGTCCGTTCGCGTCCACCGCCGTACGGCCGATGTCCGCACCGATGCAGGAGTCACCGAGCTGAGGTCCGGTCGCCTCCGCAGGGGCCTGTTCCGCCGGGGGTTCCGGAGCAGGAGCCTCCGGGACCTGCCCCTCGGGCTGCTCGGCCTCGGGGACGGGGTCCTGGATCTGGCTGTCCTCCGGCGCCTCCTCCGGATCCGGGGCCGCCGAGGATTCTGAAGATTCAGGCGCGGTGGTGGATTCGGTCGACTCAACCGACGTCGTCACAGTCGACTGTGTGGTGGTGTCGGTGGTGTCGTCCTCACCGTCCGAACAACCGGCAAGGGCAATTTGGGTGATCAGCAGACCGGCCGCGACGACGCCGACCGGCTTCCGTATGCGCGTGGGGTAGCTCATGAGGTCATTTTATCGACAAATCTACTTACCGCCACCCGGACCGCTGGCCCCCACGGCGTGCACTCTCGATCAACAATTGCGGCTCCCACTGCCAGTGACCGGGCCAGAAATTGATGGAGAGTGCCGGTCCTCACGGGGCGGTCACCCAGTTGTCGGCACTTTGCGTCCTACTTTGCGACTCCCGCTGGCAGCGACCGGGGCAGAACAGGACGGAAGTTGCCGATCCTCACGGCCACGCGCCACGGCCACGCGGCACTGCCTCAGCCTCCAGGTCAGTCAGAGGTCCCGGATTCACCGGAGCCCCCGTCCCCGTCCTGCCGCGTGACCAGGTGCGCGCCGACCACCCCGCGCAGCAGCCACGGGTTGATGTCCTCCCCCACCCGCAGCACCGACAGCGCACCGGTGGGCTCGGCGATCACGCACTGCACCTGCGAGGGGTCGCTCACACCTGCCCGACGCAGCGCGCTGGTCAGGTCGAACTCGGTGACGTGCTGCCTACGCAACGCCCGCTCAACCACCTCCCCGTGGGCCATCACGACCTCCGGCGCCGAGGCGACCGCCCCACGGAGCTGCCGCAGGTTGCGGGCCTGCCCGAACACCGCCTCCATGACCATCAGCGTGACCAGGCCGATGAGCCCGGCAGCGAGCGTCGGCGGGTGGCCCAGGACGGCGCGTCCGGCGACCGCCCCGAACATGATGATCACCACGGCGTCGAAGGTGGACCAGGCGGTGAGCGCCCGGGCGCCGAAGATCCTGACCAGCACGAGGAAGGCCAGGTAGACGCCGATGGCGGAGGCGATGACGACCGGGATACGCCACAGCGCGATACCGAGGGAGTCCGCCAGGGCACTCCCCCAGCCGCCAGGTGGGGCAGCGAGGACGAGAGTGGACGTGGGCGCAGTGGTCATGGAAGCCATTGTGTCAGCGTCCGCCGTCGACCGGAGCCGGTCACGGCAATAAGTTCACGACCGGCAGCTCACAGCCACCCGTTCTGCTCGGCGACACTGACCGCCTCGAAACGGTTGGACGCCCCGGTCTTGCCGATCACCGAGGACAGGTGGTTGCGCACCGTCCCCGGCGACAGATGCACCTGCTCGGCGATGGTCTTGACCTCCGCACCGCCCATGGCGGCGCGACACACCTCGACCTCCCGCTCGGTCAGCGGCGAGTCCGGGGTGAACAGCGACTCCTCGGCCAATGCCGGGTCGACCACCCGCAGCCCCTTGTGCACCCGTCGCACCGCCTCGGCGAGCTGCGCCGGCGGAGTGTCCTTCACCAGGAAGCCGCTGACGCCCGCGGCCAGCGCTTTGCGCAGGTAGCCGGGGCGTCCGAAGGTGGTGACGATCATCGAGCGGCAGGACGCTCCGGCGGCGACCAGCGCCTCGGCCGCCTCGATGCCGCTGGCCCCGGGCATCTCGATGTCCACCAGGGCGACGTCCACCTCGTTGGCCAGGACAGCGTCGACGACCTCATCGCCGCGTCCTACCTGTGCGACGACCTCGATGTCGGTTTCGGTGCCGAGCAGCGCGGCCAGCGCGCCGCGGACCAGGTCCTGGTCGTCGGCGATGAGTACGCGGATCATGGGTTCTCTCCTGTCATCGAGACCACCAGCGTAGTGCCGGAATCAGGCACCGAGCGCAGGCTCAGCGTCCCGCCGGCGTCCTCCACCCGGGCGCGCAGGCCGGCGAGCCCGTCCCCCTCGTCGGCACCGTCGAAACCCACACCGTCGTCGACGACGCTCACGCGGTCGCCGGTCATCGTGACCTCGCAACGCGACGCCTCGGCGTGGCGCACCACGTTGGTCACCGCCTCCCGGATCACCCAGCTGAACAGGTGCGAGTTCGTGCCCGCCACCGAGGTGTCGGACGGCAGGACGGCGTCGACACCGGCGGTGTCCAAGGCCCGGCGCGCCGCGGCAACCTCACCCTCCAGATCCGGTCGGCGCATGCGGGTGACCGTGGAGCGCACCTCGGCCAGGGCGGTGCGGGAGATCCGGGTGATCTGCTCCATCTCGGCCTTCGCCGCCTCCGGGTCTGTGTCGACCAGACGGGTGGCGACCTCGGACTTCAGGGTCACCACCGTCAACGAGTGGCCGAGCAGGTCGTGTACGTCGACGGCGATGGACTCACGTTCCTGCGACAGGGCCAGCTCGTGGGAGAGCCGGCTCTTCTCCTCGGTACGCCGGGATGCCTGGGCGACGAGGTAGATCAGGATCGGGCTGGCCACCGTCGCACCCATCACCGAAAAACCTGCGTCCGGTCGAACCATGAACACCAGTCCCGTGGAGACCGCCATGATCGCGATGACGATCGGCAGGCTGTAGACCACGGGCACGGTGAAGGACACGATCGCGACGTAGAAGGGCACCAGGAATACCGCCCAGACGTTGATGACCAGCACCGTCGGCACTGACACCACGACCAGGATGCCGAGCCAGAACAGGGCCCGCTGGCGCATGGTCATTCCCCGGGGGAAGCTCTCCGCCAGGCCGAAGCCGATGCCGTACACCGCGGAGAACAGCATGAGCAGGACGACGCCGGCGATCTTGCGGAACAGCGAGGTGTCCGACATGGCCAGCAGGAACGCCGGGAAGACCAGCACCACCAGCCAGACGGAGGCCATCAGGCTGCTCGAGCCGTCGAAGTCCTCCTTGAAGCGGGCCCAGGGGCCTGTGCTGCCTGTGCTCTCTGTGCTGCTGGTGCTGACTTGGTCGCTCACTGGCGTCCCTTCTCCCGGTTGTGCAGGACGAGTACCACGCCGATGAACAGTAGCGTCCAGAAGATGAAGTTCGCCACGGCGTACCACAGCGGGTCCTCGACGAAGCCCTCGCCGAAGGCCACCGAATGCTGGCCCTCGGTGAGCGGCCAGCGCGCCAAGGTGGACGCGCCGTAGAGCGGGGTGAAGCGTCCGACGTTCATCATCGCCTCCGGCAGCGGCATGAACACGTTGCCGAGGAACGCCAGGATCACGATGGACGTACCGGCGATGCTGGTGGCGGTCTCGGTGGGCCAGATCTGCGCCCAGACCATGCCGTAGAAGCCGAAGGGGATGGAGCAGATGACGCACAGGACCAGCGAGAGCACCCACGCCGATCCCGGCATGGACGCCCCGGTGACCGCACCGACGATGAACACGGCGGCGACCGGCAGGACGGCCCGGATGATGATGCCCAGCATGCGCGACGCCAGGATCTGACCGCTGGTCAGCGGGGTGAGCGCGAGTTGGCGTCCCCACCCGGTCTCGGCCTCGACGACGACCTGACCGGCGGCGGCGGTCGCACCGGTGATGCCGGCGTACAGCGCCATGCCGAGCATGATGTAGGCCTTGGTGTTTCCGGTGCCGAGGGGTTCGTCGCCGTAGCCCATGGCCTGGCCGAAGACCAGGTAGAAGATGACGGGCAACACCATGGAGAAGAAGAGCATCGCACCGTCGCGGGACAGGCGCCGCAGGTCGTGCAGGGCGAAGCTCGCAGTGGTGCCCAACGTGGAGCGGCCGGCGATGGGTGCGGTGGTGGATGCGGTGGCGGTGCTCATGATTCCTCACTCCCGGTCTTGCGGGTCATCCGGATGAAGGTGTCCTCGAGGGTGTGCGCGGAGATGCGCACGTTCTTGGCGTCGGTGGTGGTCAGCAGGTCGCGCACCAGAGAATCGGAGTCCTCTGAGTTCTCGGCGGTGACCTTGTGGTGTTTGCCGTCGAGGTCGTATTCGACGCGGATGTCGCTGTCGAGGGCCTGCAGTTCGGCCGGGGTGCCGTCGGCGATGATGCCGCCACCATCGAGCAGGACGATCCGCTGGGCGAAGTTCTGCGCCTCCTCCAGGTAGTGGGTGGCGAAGATGATGGTGGTGCCGTGTTCCGCCTGGCCGCGCATGGTCTCCCAGAAGTCGTGGCGGGCGGTGGCGTCCATGCCGGTGGTGGGCTCGTCGAGGATCAGGATGTCCGGGTCGCCGAGCAGCGCCAGTGCGAAGCGGAGGCGCTGCTGCTCACCTCCGGAACAGCGGGAGACGCGACGTTTGCGCAGTTCGGTGAGGTCGGCGCGTTCCAGCACGACGTCGATGGGAAGGTGGCCGGAGAGCGTCGAGGCGATCATCTTGACGGTGCCTTCGACGGAGACGTCCGGCAGGAGGCCACCGGTCTGCATGACGGCTCCGATGCGTTGGCCGGTGATGGCGTCGCGCGGGGAGGTCCCCAGCACGGCGACCTTGCCTTTGGAGGGCTTGGTCAGGCCGAGGACCAGGTCGATCAGTGTGGTTTTGCCGGCGCCGTTGGGGCCGAGCAGTGCGACGATCTCGCCGGTGTCGATGCTCACCGTGGCGTCGCTGAGGGCGTGGACGGGTTTGCCGGCGGAACCGCGGAAGGACTTGCACAACCCTGTGGCGGCGATGGCCGGTGTCGTTTTTGCGGGTGAAGTGCTCATGGCTCTATTGCACTAGAGCCGGGCCATGAACTCCAGGGATGTCGTCATGTTGTGACCATGACACGTGTCATTGGTCCTGGGAGGTCAGGACGCCGCGATGCCCCAGCGTCCGTCCTTCAGCTCCCACCAGGTGGCCGTGGCGGCCTCCTCGACCGGCGCGAACCAGTAGGTGGCGTCCGGACCCCAGCCGGCGAGAACGCTTGCTGTCCGGTCGTCGAGGTGGACGGCTTGGGTGGCGGTGGCCAGGTACCCGGAGATGCTGAGGTGGACGCCGTCATAGTTGCGGGAGACTGCGGCCCAGTCCGGCATCACCCAGCGCTGCTCGGGTGAGTCCAGGCCGGTGGTCGCCGACCATCCGCGCTGCACCGCATCGGTGACGTCGAGGGGGAATCGGCGGCAGAGGTTGGCCCAGTCCTCAGGGCCGGTGAGCTCGTAGATGTCCTTACTGTCCTGGACGATCAGAGCATCCGGCACGTGCAGTGCCCGGACCCATGCCCCGCCACGGAAGACGCCCTCGGCCAACATCCCGGCAGGGATGTCTCGGTCGCCATCGGAGATGCGGCGGGTGGACGAGAGCAGCTTCGTGTCGGTGTTGCTGACACCTCCGGACGGGAACGACCACCACTCCCCCTTCCCCGGGCTCTGCTCGGGACACTCCGAGATGCCGGTGGCGGGCTCACCCGGTTCATCCGACCAGGACACAGTCCACTGGTCGGCCAGGGAGTCGGGGCCGAGCGGGGCGTCCCACCAGCTGGTGTGCGGGGACGCGGCGATGGCCGCCGCGGCGTCCTGCAGTGCCTCCACCACGACGGGGTGGGACGCCAGGACGTCCTCGCCGTCGGGCGGCTGCCAGTACATGGCGTGAGCGACGGACATGTCCAGGGCCGCCACCAGACGCTCCGGGGCAGGTTCGGCCGGTGGCGTGTCCCGGATCAGGCGGGCGACGACGTCCGGCGGCATGACTCTCGGATAGTCGTTGCTGTAGGCACCGCTGGGGATCTGCGGGACATCGTAGCCCTTGTCCCGCAGCGCGGAGAGGGACGTGTAGGCGACCCCGGCCTGTTCCCCGAGGTGGTGCGCGGCGCCCAAGACCGCGCTGCGTAGCGGACGCTTCCGCTCACCGGCGTAGGCGACGTCCTCGCTGAGCAGGAGAAAATCAAGAAGCACCCGACGACCCCGCGGGCCAGCCAGCAGGGTGTCGGGTGTCATGGTCGCGAGAGTACCGTGTCTCGGGCGAGTCTCAGGCGACCCAGGCGCCTGGCGTTCTAGCCGGCGATGAGCTTGTTGACGAAGCGGACGACCGGTGCCGGACCGAAACGTGCCGACCAGCGCAGGGCCAGATCGGGGAAGGACACGGAGTAGTCCTGGCGCTGACGCTCGAACCAGTTCTTCGGGTTCACGGACTTCCAGACGGCGTTTGCGACCTCTTCGGTCTTGATGTTCACGCCGAGACGCTTGGTGGAGGCAGCCTCGACGTCGGCCAGCTTGGTCTTGACCCACAGCGGCATGAGGTTGACGACGCGGATGTCGTCCTTGCGCCACTCCAGGCTCATGGCCTGGGTGAAACCGTGGACGTAGAACTTGGAGGCGGAGTAGGGGGTGATGTGCGGCTGGCCGTAGATACCCGAGGCAGA
>DXGC01000008.1 GCA_019114135.1 Candidatus Corynebacterium avicola | reverse complement strand
AGCGCCGTTTCCAACAGGTCTACGTCGGTGAGCCGACGGTGGAGGACACCGTGGGAATCCTGCGTGGCCTCAAGGAGCGCTACGAGGTGCACCACTGTGTGCGCATCCAGGACTCTGCGCTGGTCAGTGCGTCCTCCCTCTCGGACCGCTACATCACCAGCCGTTTCCTGCCGGACAAGGCCATCGACCTGGTCGACGAGGCGGCGTCCCGCCTTCGCATGGAGATCGACTCGCGTCCCGAGGAGATCGACGACGCCGAGCGGATCGTCCGACGCCTCGAGATCGAGGAGATGGCGCTGAGTCAGGAGACCGACGAGGCCTCCAAGGACCGCCTGGTCAAGCTGCGTGCCGAGCTCGAGGACGAGCGCGAGAAGCTGTCCGGTCTCACCGCCCGGTGGGAGAACGAGCGCGGCTCCATCGACCGCCTGCGTTCGCTGAAGGAGGAGCTCGACAACCTGCGCACCGAGTCGGAGATCGCCGAGCGCGAGGGCGACTACGCCAAGGTCGCCGAACTGCGCTACGGCCGGATCCCCGACCTGGAGAAGCAGGTCGGCGAGGCCGAGACCGCCGCGGCGAAGGCCGAGGAGGACCGGATGCTCACCGAGGAGGTCACCCCGGACACCATCGCCGAGGTCGTCTCCGCATGGACCGGTGTGCCCGCCGGCAAGATGCTGGAGGGTGAGACCGAGAAGCTGCTGGCCATGGAGAAGGTCCTCGGTGGCCGGGTCGTCGGCCAGCACGAGGCCGTCGAGGCGGTGTCGGACGCTGTCCGCCGCTCGCGTGCCGGTGTCGCCGACCCGGACCGTCCGACCGGCTCGTTCATGTTCCTCGGGCCCACCGGTGTGGGTAAGACGGAGCTGGCGAAGGCGCTGGCGGAGTTCCTCTTCGACGACGACCACGCCATGGTGCGCATCGACATGTCCGAGTACGGCGAGAAGCACTCCGTGGCCCGCCTGGTCGGTGCGCCTCCCGGATACGTCGGCTACGACGCCGGTGGTCAGCTGACAGAGGCCGTGCGACGCCGTCCGTACACCGTGGTGCTCTTCGACGAGGTCGAGAAGGCCCACCCTGATGTCTTCGACGTGCTGCTGCAGGTCCTGGACGAGGGTCGTCTCACCGACGGGCAGGGTAGGACGGTGGACTTCCGTAACACCATCCTGATCCTCACTTCGAACCTGGGTGCCGGTGGCAGCAACGAGCAGGTCATGGCGGCTGTGAAGGCCGCGTTCAAGCCGGAGTTCATTAACCGCCTGGACGACGTCGTCATCTTCGACGCCCTGTCCGCCGAGCAGCTGACCCACATCGTGGAGATCCAGGTCGCGCAGCTGGCCGAGCGTCTGTCTGCACGACGCCTGGAGCTGCAGGTCACCGAGGACGCGAAGCGGTGGCTGGCCGACCGTGGTTACGAGCCGGCCTACGGTGCCCGTCCGCTACGTCGCCTGATCCAGAAGGCGATCGGCGATGCGCTGGCCAAGAAGCTGCTCGCCGGTGAGGTCCGCGACGGTGACACCGTGCGGGTGTCGGTGGACTCCGCCACCGGTGTGGACGTGGACGCCCTCACCATCGAGGCCGTCGCCCACGAGGACTGACGGTTAGTCCGTCGGCGGCGGTGGGGGGACAGGTGCCCCCTTCGGCGGGGCGATCCTCGGGTAGGACGTCCCGCTCGCCGCGCCCGCCGGGACGGCGTCGCCGCCACTGGCTCCAGTCTCAGCGGCGACGCCGCCGCCCTCACCGACCCAGCTTCCGGCCGAGCGACCGGGGGCTGCGTCCCAGTAGCCGTCCACCAGCTTCTTCTGCACCACCAGGGCCGCCCCGAAGACCACCGCGGCGACGACAATGATGACCACCAGGCCCCATGCACCTGCCGGGGCATTGCCGATCAGCAGGCCGAACCAGCCGAAGTCGGCGTCGCCGAAGGTGGTGTTCTCACCGGACAGGTCACCGAGCGCGTTGATCAGGAATGCCGGGAGCAGGGTGATGATCAGGCCGTTGGCGAAGGCGCCGAGGACCGCTCCGCGGCGTCCGCCGGTGGCGTTGCCGAACACGCCCGCGGCACCACCGGTGAAGAAGTGCGGCACCAGGCCCGGCAGGATCAGTGCCGCACCGAAGGCCGGGTTCAGCCAGGTGGACAGGACGACCAGTCCTATCAGCCCGCCGACGAAGCTGGAGATGAAACCGACCAGCACGGCGTTCTGGGCGTAAGGGAAGACGATCGGTGCGTCCAGCGCGGGGATCGCGCCGGGGACCACCTTCGCCGCGATGCCCTGGAAGGCGGGGACCAGCTCGCCGAGGATCGTGCGCACACCGAAGAGGATCACGGCCACGGCGACACCGAACTCCAGGCCCTGGGTGACGGCCTGCATCAGGTAGTTGCCGACGTCGGACGCCCCGTCCTCGAAGGCGGCGAAGGCTGCGTCCTGCCCCTCACGGACCAGGAAGAGGACGGCGAGGACCAGGTACATCAGCACCATCGACAGGGCGGTGGCGACCATGGAGTCGCGTAGGAAGCGCAGGCCCTCCGGCAGCTTCAGGTCCTCGGTGGACTTCGATGCTGCTGAGCCTTTGCCACCGACGAGCTTGCCGACCGCACCGGCGGCGACGTAACCGGCGGTCCCGAAGTGCCCGATGGCGACCGAGTCGTCCCCGGTGATCTTTCGGGTCCAGGGGTGCGCCAGGGCGGGGAGCGACACCATGAGCACGCCGAGCAGGACCGCCCCGAGGACCACCACAAGCCAGTTGGCGTAGTCGGCGGTGGCCAGGATGATGGTGATCATCGTAGCCATGAACAGCACGTGGTGACCCGTGAGGAAGACGTAGCGCAGGGGAGTGAAGCGCGCGAGCACCAGACTGACGACGAAGCCGAGAATCATCAGCCAGGCGACCTGGGAGCCGAACTGCTCCTGGGCGATGCCGGCGATGGCCTCGTTGGTGGGGACCACGCCGTGCATGCCGGTCGCGCCCTCGATCATGATGCCGAGGGGATCCAGGGAGTTGGTGACCAGGGTGGAACCGGCGCCGATGAGCAGGAAGCCGAGCGTGGCCTTGATGGCGCCGCCGGCGATCTGTCCGCCGGAGCGCCTCATGGCGGCCAGGCCGACGGCGGTGATGATGCCGATGAGGAACGCCGGCACCGCGAGGATCTCGTTGACGAGGAACTGGGCGATGTTGAGTAGCCAGTCCATGATGGTTCTCCTTATCTAAAGCATCTACAGCGCGTAGAGCTCGCGCAGGGCGGCGTCGATCTCGCGGGTGCTGGTGAAGTTCTCCACGACCCACACGGGGATGCCGGGGTCGCCGAGGGTCTTGGCGATCTCGCCCGAGGTGAGGATGAGGTCGGCGTCGTTCGACTTGCCCTTGGCGGAGATGGTGTCGGTGGCCTCGACGGAGACGAGACTGTCCCAGCCCCAGAGTTTCAGCACGTCCTCGGTGGTGTTCTTCAGGAACAGGCTGGTTCCCAGCCCGTTGCCGCAGACGGTGAGGATGTGGTTGCGGGTGTCGCCGCCGGGGTACCGCTCGCCGTCGGCGATCGAGTAGGACGCAGTGGTGGACGCACCGCTGGATGCGGCATCGGCACGTCCCTCGAGGATCGCCAGGATCTCCGCCGGGGTGGCCGCCTCGTCCAACGCCTTCCTGGTGGACCGCTTGCCCACCACTTTGGCGAGTTCGGCCATGGCGGAGGTGTGGGTGGTCGCGTCGGTGGCTGCCAGCGCGACGACCAGGGTGACCGGGTCATTCTTCTCGTGGCCGAACTCCACCGGTTCGGCCAGCCGTACCCAGCTCAGGGCCGTATCGTGGACGGCGTCGCTGGGGCGGGCGTGGGCGAAGGCGAAGCCCGGGGCGACGACGATGTAGGGGCCGTTGTCGACGACCGAGTCGATCATGGCCTGTGTGTAGGCGGCGTCGATGGCGCCGGAGTGTTCGAGGAGGTCTCCGGACAAGGAGACAGCCGCGCGCCAGTCGGCGGCGGCCGCATCAAGGGAGATCCGGTCCTCGGTCAGAAGCGAGGTCAGCGTACTCATGCGCCTGATTGTATTCTCAGGGAACACAGTGGCGGTAGAGGTGGCATCCTGCTCGTGAGATGTATCACGATCGGGAGTCGACCCCTGTCGAGCGTGGTTAGGGGAGCCTATGCTGAGGCGTCATGAATCAGCCGAAGCGCCACCTCCGGTCGACACCACCCTCACCACACCCCTCACCCTCACCGCGCACCGCCAGTACCGTCCGCACCGTCACCGCCCGCGTGGACCCCGCGCCCGGGCGGCCGGCGGGAGTCCCCTCCGAAAGTCTGGTTACCTGGGATATCGGCGGCGGTCACTACGTCATCCGATCTGTCCCGGTCGTCGCCACCCACCTCACGCACGGGGACATCGTCGCCTGCTCTGAGAGCGACGGAAGACTGTTCGTCGATGAGCTGGTCCTGCACGGGGGAGGTCACACGATCCGGATGCTCGTGGACGAGAACCACCCGGGAGCGAGGCCCGGGCTGCGGGACCGGCTGGCTGTCCAGCTCATCCGTTCCGGCTGCGTGGTCGAGAAACTCGGCCACCACATCCTGGCGATCGGGGTCGGCCCGGACGTGGACTCCGGCGACATCGGCACCCTCTGCGACTCCTGGGAGGACACCGGGGTCGTCAAGGTCCTGGGCTGAGAACACCGCGAGACACACAAACCCCCGCTGGCCAGATACACAGTGTGTACCTGACCGGCGGGGGCTGACCGTGACGGAGTCTCCTACAGGGAGCCCAGGACGCTGGAGGCCGGTGCCTTCGGGGCGGGGTCGTTCTGCTCGATGAGCTGACGTGCCTGCTCCGGCGCCTGCTGGAGCTGATCGCCGTGCTGGCCGAAGTGCTGGCCGATCTGCTGGAAAGGCTCGATGAATGCGTTGATATCCATGTGGTGACTCCTTCGGGGGTCGTAGGGGATGCCGCTGTTCGGCGTCCGCTGAGAATGAATCTATGACCCGGTTCTGGGACGACGGTGGGATCCGACAGGAGGTATCGGGGGAGCTTCCTGCCAGTGATGGAGGGTGTCCAGGGTTCACTCCCCAGTGCGCTCGCAGGTCTCGCACTGAAATAACATCACCGCAGATCAGATGGGTTACTGCGGGGTGAGGCCAATGTGGTCCAGGTGGTGCCGCTGACCCGGACGATTCGTGACAACGGAGCTGAGGTGTTCATCGAGCTCGATGCCGTCAATGTCCTCTCCTCCGCGTCTGCCGCGCAACGTCAACACATCCGTTCCGTGGCCACGGGCAGGATCGGGGGATGCATGGGGAACGTGGGGGTTTCGTTGCTCCGCCAGCTGCGGGAGACTGTGGCTGTCATCATGGATGTGTGAATGAAGATCCGCGTCTGGCGTTGATCCCGGTCCGATAATCTCGACCCATGGGCACGAACACGTCGATACTTCATCTCGCACTTCGCGCAGACTGGGACGAGGCGCTGATCGAGGGGGAGTACCGCACCTCGACCCGCGGCCTGACGCTGGAAGAGGTTGGTTTCATCCATGCGTCCTTTCCCGATCAGGTTGCCGCCACCGCCGGACGGTTCTACGGGGATGCCCTGGATGATCTGCTCGTCCTGGGGCTCGACGGTGACGCGATCGCGGCTGCGGGCGTCGACGTGCGCCATGAGGACGTCGGCATCGGGGAGCTGTTCCCTCACATCTACGGAGCGTTGGACCCCGGGTGGGTGCGATCGGTCGTCAGTTACCGTGACTGGGCCGAATCTCCCCGTGACGCTGCGAAATAAGCACGCCTGGGGGTACATTTTCGGGCCGTGACCGTACCTCCAGGCATGCCAATTTCGTGAAGAGTGCTGCAGATCTGAATAAGGGTGTTAACGATTGAGGGTGTTCCGGAGCTAACTGTAGTTCCCCGTGAGGTTGTGAACGCGGTCCAACGGTGACAGACCGCCGATGCCCGTATGGGCTCGACGGTGATTGTAATAATCCAGGAACTCGTCGTACACCGCCTCACGACTGGCCTCACTGAGATACGGCTGCGCATAGGCCCACTCGGCCATCAACGTGCGGTTGAACCGCTCGACCTTGCCGTTGGTCTGCGGCCGATACGGCCTGGTCCACCGGTGCTTTACCCCCGATCCCAGTGCATCGCTGAACGCATGCGATCGGT
>DXGC01000108.1 GCA_019114135.1 Candidatus Corynebacterium avicola | reverse complement strand
AAGGAGCGGAATCTGCCCGCCGGGTGGGTGGTGGCCCACTATTACTGGCTGGTGGATACGGAAGACCAGGCCCCATCCTCTTTGAGGAAAGTGCGGCCGGGACCCGCGATAACCCCCCCTTCGCGGGTCCTTTTTTATACCCTGATGACGGTAGGTGGCCCGAGGGTGGCTTCGACAACGTGCACCGGTAGGATGGTCCTGATCGTCTGACCACTCTGTCAGGCCACAATCCCTTTATCGTCAATGAGGAGTACCCCGAGCTCATGGCTGCCAGCAATATCGAGACCGTCGTCAATCTCTGCAAGCGCAGGGGACTGGTGTTCCCCGCCGGAGAGATCTACGGCGGTACCCGTTCCGCTTGGGACTACGGCCCCCTGGGGGTGGAGCTCAAGGAGAACATCAAGCGTCAGTGGTGGCGCCACATGGTGACCTCCCGTCAGGACGTTGTCGGCGTGGACACCTCCATCATCCAGCCGACCCCGGTCTGGGAGGCCTCCGGCCACGTCGAGGTCTTCACCGACCCGCTGGTCGAGTCGCTGTACACCCACAAGCGCTACCGTGCCGACCACCTGCTGGAGGCCTACGAGGAGAAGCACGGCCACCCGCCGGCCAACGGCCTCGACGACATCAATGACCCGGTCACCGGCCAGCCCGGAAAGTGGACCGAGCCGCGGGAGTTCTCCGGTCTGCTGAAGACCTACCTCGGCCCGGTGGACGACAAGGAGGGCCTGCACTACCTCCGTCCGGAGACTGCGCAGGGCATCTTCATCAACTTCAAGAACGTCATGGGTTCCTCCCGTCAGAAGCCCCCGTTCGGCATCGCCAACACCGGCAAGTCCTTCCGTAACGAGATCACCCCGGGCAACTTCATCTTCCGCACCCGCGAATTCGAGCAGATGGAGATGGAGTTCTTCGTCAAGCCGGGTGAGGACGAGGAATGGCACCAGACCTGGATCGACGACCGCTTCAACTGGTACGTCAACCTGGGCATCGACCCGGAGAACCTGCGTCTCTACGAGCACCCGCAGGAGAAGTTGTCGCACTACTCCAAGCGCACCGTCGACGTGGAGTACGCCTTCAACTTCGCCGGCTCCAAGTGGGGCGAGCTCGAGGGCGTCGCCAACCGCACCGATTACGACCTGAAGACCCACGCCGAGCACTCCGGTGAGGACCTCAGCTTCTTCGACCAGGAGTCCGGCGAGCGCTGGATCCCGTACTGCATCGAGCCCGCCGCCGGACTGGGCCGTGCGATGATGGCCTTCCTGGTCGACGCCTACCACGAGGACGAGGCCCCGAACACCAAGGGTGGCGTGGACAAGCGCACCGTCCTGAAGCTGGACCGGCGTCTGGCCCCGGTCAAGGTGGCCGTCCTGCCGCTGTCCAAGAAGGAGACGCTGACCCCGACCGCCCAGAAGGTCGCCGCAGAGCTGCGTGGCATGTGGAACGTCGACTACGACACCTCCGGTGCCATCGGCCGTCGCTACCGTCGCCAGGATGAGATCGGTACCCCGTTCTGCGTCACCGTCGACTTCGACACCCTCGAGGACAACGCAGTGACCGTCCGCGAGCGCGACACCATGAGCCAGGAGCGCGTCAGCCTGGACAAGCTGACCGGCTACCTCGCTGAGCGCCTCGCCGGCTGCTAGAAGGGAAACGCACACGCATGCCGAACCCGTCGATCCGTTGGTCCGTGCCGTCCGACGGTCACACCTTCCCGATCTACGCCGGCCCGCCGAAGGACATGGACCGGGTCGCCGAGTACGCCGAGGAGCGGGACGTCGCGACGATCCGCTTCGGTGGTGACACCTGGCAGCTCGAGAAGGACAAGGGTCCGCTGATGCGGGCGACGACAGGGGAGGCCACCGGTTCCCAGGTGTTCACCGCCATCGGTGACGCCAACACCTTCGGTGCCTCCCAGGTGGTGACCTGCACCGCCGACCGTCATCGGGTGGTCGTGCGCGCGGAGAACCGTAAGGAGTTCGTGCTCTTCAACGCCTCCGATCTGGAGCAGGGCGAGCAGCTCGACCTGCGCAAGGCGGAGAAGATCGGTCAGTTCACCTCGGAGAACGGTGGTCTGAAGAACCTGCACCTGCAGCTTGAGGGCTCCGGGCAGAACCTGCCGCTGGACGTCCAGGTGTTCCTGTCCTGGGTGGCGCGTCACGCGATGGAGTCGCGGATGCTGTCCAACACCTGGCGGATCTCGATCTTCCTGCTGATCCTGGTGCCGTTCATCCTGCTCTACCTGTTCAACATCATCGACTTCTGATCAGAGGCGCTGGCCGGAGCCCCGTAAACACGAAGGAACCCGATGGGAGTGAGTCAGGAACTCACTCTCACCGGGTTCGTTTCTGTTCCCGTAGGGTCGGCGAGGAGAGGGGGCTAGAAGCCGTCCATGCCACCGCCGCCGCCGAAGTCGCCCCCGCCTCCACCGAAGCCACCGCCACCGCCGAATCCGCCGCCGAATCCGCCGCCGAAGCCGCCGTTACCGCTGAGCATGGAGCCGAGGAGCAGACCAGCGACGAGGTTGCCGCCGCCACCGCCGCCACGGCCGTGGTAGTTGTTGCGACGATTGTAGTCGTCGACGTCACGACGCGCCATGTCACCAGCCTGCTTGGCGAGAGCGTTGGCTTGCTGCGCGGCGTTGTAGGCGTCACGGGGACGGTTGTCGCGAAGCTTGAGGGCGTCGTCGATCAGTCGGCTGGCGGACTGGGCGGTCGAGCGTGTGTCCACACCGATCATCCGGCCACGGTTGTGGATGATGTCCTCCACTGCGCGAAGTCGGTGGGAGGCGTCAGAGATCGTGCGGTCCACCATGCCGAGTGTGCGTTGGTAGTTGTTCTCCGCGCCGCGGGCCTCGTCGAGCTGGATGTCCAGTTCACCGTCGGCCTCCAGCAGCTCGGAGTAGGCCCCCAGCGGGTCAGTGTCACCGGTCTCGCGGGCCTTGGCCAGGGCGGTCGTTGCCATCTCCACGGCCTCCGCGAGCTTTTCCCTGTCGACAGGCGCATTGCCGGAGGCGAGGTCATTGGCTTCGGAGATTTCCTCGTCGACCTCCTCGATCAACGATGTGAGGTTCGTCTGAGCCTCCTTCAGCTGGGATTCGGCGTGCTCGACGGCATTGAGCTGCCGATCAGCCTGCTGGATCGCCAGGTGGGCGGCACCAGCCTCATCGACCAGAGCACCCTGCTGACCTGCGGGCAGGTGAAGCAGTTCGCGGGCCCGTCCGATCGCCTGCTCGGCTTCCTCGATCTCCGCCTCGGCGACGTCCGGGTTGTCGTTGACCGACTCGAGAAGGACAGGGTCCACCTTCGTTGTGAGGTCTTCCAGGATCGCCCGGGACTTCGGGATCCGGGAGCGCAGTTCCACGGTCTGCTGGAAGAACCGGTCGACGATCTCCGGGGCGTTTATCAGTTTCTCGCGAAGGGTACTGAAACGCTCAGCCTGGTCGGCCAGGTTCTTGTCGGCCTTTCCACAGGACGAGACGATCTCAATGAGCAGAGCACGTTCCTCCTGCTCACTGTTCACCAGCCCATTCTGCAGCCGTTGATGCGTGTGGTACGCGTTGTTGAGCGTCTTCTTGGAGGACTCCACGGCCTTGCGGAGATCCTGTGTCCGCTCGGTACCGAACTCGGCCTCGGCAGTGTCCAGCTCGTTGCTTCCCTTGCGGATCGACTCATCAGTCGACTGAAGTTCTTCGCTGGCAAGGGTCCGCAGAACCTGCGTCGACTGCTGAGACAGGTCGGTGGTGTCGCCCGGCTCAATGGTGCGAGCGGACTCCAGCTCTTCGGCCTCCTTCTCGTTGCGCTTCTTGCGGGAGTACCAGACAGCGCCGCCAATACCGCCGCCGACGGCGACGACAGCCGCGCCGCCCCAGGCATAGGTGGAGGCGGGTGTCACGTCGGCAATGACGTCGGCGATAGCCTGACCCCCTTGCTCCCACCCTGAGCCCATGTTGTTCCGGCCCGCTTCGCGGACGTCTTCCACCAAACTGGTTCTCACATTGTTGCCCGGGGCATAGCCGATATTGCGGTTGGACTCATCAGTGCTGACCACAATGACCAGGGTGTTGTCCGCAGGCTGCTGACTCATTAGCTCTTCAGCGTAATTGTCCAGGTCAGACGGGGCCGAATCTGCGTATACGAGGAACGCCTTCACCCCGGTTTCGGAGACTCCGTCCGCCAGCGTGTCCTCGATGGAGCTCTTTTCCTCGTCGGAGAGCACACCGGCCTGGTCCACGACCTGGGAATCAAGGGTGATGTCGGTGTCGGTGGAGTCACCGGTGCTCGGCGCGATGCCCTGGGTCGCCTGGGCCTGGACGGAGACGTCCTGATCCGGTGCAGCGAATGCCGCGGCGCCGGTCAATCCGACACCGATCCCGGCCACGCCGGCGACGGCCACGGAGGCGGCGAACCTGCGCAGTCGGGCCCCGGCTGAACTGGGACGGGAGGCGGATGAATTCCATTGGACTTTGGCAGCGCACATGCACTCAACAATAACGAAAATCCAGGGTGCGGGTGCGTAGAGTTATACGTATGAACGTCGGCAGAACCGTAGGATCCAGCTTGGGAACGGCTGTGCGCGGGGTGATCTACATGATCATCGGCACAGTCGTCGTCGGTCTGGTCATCACCATTGCCATGGCCGGTCACGTCTGGGCGTACGCACGGCAGGACGACCGGTCCACCGCCGACACCATCCTCGTCCTCGGCGCCGCCCAGTACAACGGCACCCCGTCCCCGTGGTTCGAGGCACGCCTGGACCACGCCTACGACCTCTACGAGTCCGGGGTGTCCGAGAGCATCACCACCATCGGTGGGAAACTCGAGGGGGACGTCTACACCGAGGCCGAGTCCGGGGCACAGTACCTGCGGGACAAGGGGGTGCCGGAGGAGGCCATCACCGCCGTCGGGGAGGGGTCCGACACCCAGGAATCCGCAGAGGCCTTCACACCTGTCGCCGAGGAGCAGGGCTGGGAGTCGGTCGCGGTGGTCACCGACCCGAACCACTCGCTGCGTGCGACGAACATGGTCGGCGACCAGGGCTTCGACGCCCACGCTTCACCCACCCGCCAGGGCCCCGCGGTCTCCAGCCGTTCCGTGCAGCTCAACTCGATCATCCACGAGACCGGCGGGATGATCTACTACCGCATCACCAAGGAAGGCGGCGGTGACTACACCGTCGACGAAGAAGACAACCAAGAGGCGCAGGAAAGGTAGGGTCGCCGACCGTGGAACGCTACCGCTACACCGCACACGACCTGGCCCGCATCGTCGAGGTCCCCGGTAAGGCCCTCGGGGTCGACGGCGCAGTTCCGGATGCCCGTGATGACTTCGACCGCGACCGCGCCCGTGTGCTGCACAGTGCGGCGCTGCGCCGGCTCGCGGACAAGACCCAGGTCGTCGGGCCTGGATCGGGGGACACCCCGCGTACCCGGTTGACCCACTCCCTGGAGGTCGGGCAGATCTCCCGCGGCATCGGCAAGGCCCTCGGGGTTGACCCCGACCTCGCCGACCTGGCAGGACTGACCCACGACATCGGCCACCCGCCGTACGGGCACAACGGGGAGGACGCCCTGAACGTCGCCGCCGCGGACTGCGGTGGCTTCGAGGGCAATGCCCAGACACTACGCATCCTCATCCGTCTGGAGCCGAAGACCCTGGGGCCGGACGGGGCGTCCTACGGACTGAACCTGACCCGAGCCTCCCTGGACGCCGCCTGCAAGTACCCGTGGGGACCCATCGCGCCGGACGGCACGTTGCGGCGCAAGTACTCCTGCTACGCCGACGACCTCGACGTCCTGTCCTGGATCCGTGAGGACGCCCCGGAAGGGCGGAAATGCCTCGAGGCGCAGATCATGGACTGGTCGGACGACGTGGCCTACTCCGTGCACGACGTCGAGGACGGCATCGTTTCCGGACGCATCAGCCTGAAGGTGCTCTGGGACCTCGTGGAGCTCGCCGCCCTGGCGGAGAAGGGTGCCCGGGCTTTCGGTGGCTCCCCGGAGGAGCTGCTGGACGCCGCCGACCGGCTGCGGGCGATGGCACCTGTGATCCGTGCGGCAGACTTCGACGGCTCCCTGCAGGACCATGTCGCGTTGAAGAGTCTGACCAGTGAACTGGTCAGCCGCTTCGTCACCGCTTCGGTGACCGCCACTCGGTCGGAGCACCTGAACCTGTCCACCGACGGGGACCCGCGGATCCCGCTGGGACGCTACACCGCCGACCTCATCATCCCGGAGGAGGTCCGTGCCGAGGTGGTGCTGCTGAAGTCCATCGCGGTGCTCTACGTGATGGACCAGGGGCGCCACCAGTCCGACCAGGAGCGTCAGCGCGAGCGCATCTTCCGGGTCACCAAGTACCTCTCCGAAGGCGCACCGGGCAGCCTGGACCTTCTGTTCCGCCCTTGGTGGGAGGCGGCGTCCAGCGACGCGGAGAAGCTGCGGGTGGTCATCGACCAGGTGGCCTCTTTGACCGAGTCACGTCTGGAACGACTGGACAAGTCCGCCTCCTCGATCAGCGCCGCCTGGGGCTGATCAGGCTCGATTCAGCCCACTCAGTCTTCCGCGTCGGGAATCTCGCAGAAGCTGTCGTAGTGGTCTGAGGTGTAGTACCAGACGTCCGGGTCGGTGTCTGTTCCACCGCCGACGACGATGCGACGTGCCCCACGGTGGTCCAGCCCCGGGGTGGACACGGTGTACTCGCGGTAGAAGTCGTTCGACTCCTGCGGTAGCACGCCCTCGTAGTTGCCGAAGTGTTTGCCGTCGTGGTCGGGGTGGTCGAACTCCCCGCCGTCGAGGATGGTGTCGATGACACCGTCGGCCTCGGTCGGCAGGGTGTCGACCTCGCAGCTGTCGCCGGAGGCTGAGTCGACCGAGTCGCTGTCGTCGCTGGTCGCGGCGTCGAGGCCGAAGTAACCGGCCACCAGGGCGACGGCCACTCCGGCGATGCCTCCGACGATCTTCTTCGGGTCCTTGGGGGCGTTGCTTCCGGATGCGTTCACAGCCGGCAAGTTAACCACACCGGCGTGCTGTGCAGTTATGCCGGGGTCGGCACGCTGCGGACCGGGGTGATCGGCAGACGCAGCGCGGCCGGAGCCTCGTCCGGGACGACCGGGTGCTCCGGACGCACCGGCGAGACCCGCCGGTATCCGGCCAAGGTGGACTGCTGGTCGGGACGCGGGTCCTCCTGCCCCTTGTTCGGCCACAGTGCCGCGGCGCGCTCCGCGTTCGCGGTGATCGACAGCGACGGGTTCACACCCGGGTTCGCGGTGATCGAGGAACCGTCGGTGACGAACATGCTGGGGTAGCCCCACACCCGGTGGTAGGGGTCGACGACACCGGAGTCAGGGGAGTCGGAGATCGTGCAGCCGCCGAGGAAGTGCGCGGTCAGCGGGATGTTGAACACCTCCGGCCACACACCGCCGGCGATGGCCTTGTCGAAGTGGGCGGCGCCGCGACGGGTGGCCTCGTTGCCCTCCGGGATCCACGAGGGGTTCGGCTCGCCCTCGCCCTGACGACTGGTCAACCAGCGCAGTGGCCCGATCTTCTTCAGGCTGGTGGTCAGGGAGTTGTCGCGGGCCTGCATCACCAGGTTGATCATCGTGCGCTCGGACCAGCCGCGCAGGTCCAGGACCAGTTTGGCCGCCAGGGGGTTGAGTGCCAGCTTGCGCAGGAACTCCACCCAGCGCGGCCACTTCGTGTCGCCGTCGGTGTTGATGGTCTGCAGCAGGCCCATGGCATTGGACTTCAGGCCGTAGCGCACCGGCTCGATGTGGGTGTCCGGGGCTGGCCAGTAGCTGGAGGTGATCGCCACACCCTTGTGGAAGTCGTACTCCGGGTCGTTCTTCCACAGGCCCACGCCCAGCAGCGCCTCGGAGTTGGTGCGGGTCAGTTGGCCGAGGTGGTCGGAGATCCGTGGCAGGGCGCCGTCCTCCTTCTGCCGGTGCAGTAGGTTCTGGGTACCCCAGGTGCCGGCGGCCATGATCAGGTAGTCGGAGGTGAAGGTGGAAGTCTTCTTCCTTCCCAGCACCGGGCCGGTCCGCTCGACGCTGATCTCCCAACCGGGCTCGTCGTCGGCTCCGAGCTTGCGGATCCCGGTGACCGTGGACCGGTCGTGGACCTTCGCCCCGGCTTTCTCCGCGAGGTAGAGGTAGTTCTTCAGCAGGGTGTTCTTCGCCCCGTGCCGGCAACCGGTCATGCACTCGCCGCACTCGGTGCAGGCCGTGCGGTCGGGGCCGACGCCGCCGAAGTAGGGGTCGGCGACGGTCTCGCCCTCCTCACCTTCCAGGCCGACCTTCTTGCCGAAGAAGACGCCGACCGGGGTCATCCGGAAAGTGTCGCCGACACCCATCTCCTCGGCGACCTTTTTCGAGAGTTTGTCGGCCGGGGTGACGGTCGGGTTGTCGACCACGCCGAGCATCCGCCGTGCCTGGTCGTAGAAGGGGGTGAGCTCGTCCTCCCAGTCGGTGATGTGGTCCCAGGCGCGGCTGCGGAAGTAGTTGTCGCCCGGCTTGTAGAGGGTGTTCGCGTAGTTCAGTGAGCCACCGCCGACGCCGGCGCCGGCCAGGATCATGGCGTCCTTGAGCAGGTGGACGCGCTGGATGCCGTAGAAGCCGAGCTTCGGTGCCCAGAGGAAGTCCTTGAGGTGCCAGGAGTTCTTCGCGAACTCGTGGTCGGCGAAGCGGCGGCCGGCCTCGATCACGCCGACCCGGTAGCCCTTCTCGGTCAATCGCAGTGCGGTGACCGAGCCTCCGAAGCCGGAGCCGATGGTCAGGACGTCGTAATGCGTGCCAGTGGATGGCATGGGGGATCCTCTTCTCATGATGGAACGGTCGCCCGCCGGAGTAGTCACTCACCGGCGGCCGCCCGAGTTGTTTCGTCGTCACATCCATCGTAGGGACTTGTGTCATGGCTCACAGTCGAATCGCGCTTCCGGGGCAATGACCAGGTGGGACCAGGTGGGACCAGGTGGGACCAGGTGGGACCAGGTGGCGCTATCATGGTCGCGATGGCACGAGGGCGGATTCCAGACACCGACATCGCCGCGATCCGGGAACAGACCCCGATCGAGGAGGTTGTGGGCGAGTATGTCCAGCTCACCCCCGGTGGTGTCGACTCGATGAAGGGTCTCAGTCCGTTCAAGGACGAGAAGACCCCGTCCTTCCACGTCCGCCCGAACAAGGGTTACTTCCACTGTTTCTCCACCGGGGAGGGCGGGGACGTCTTCAGCTTCCTGATGAAGATGGAGCACGTCACCTTCCCGGAGGCCGTCGAGCAGTGCGCCGAACGCATCGGCTACCGCATCAACTACGAGGGCGGTGGCCCGGTCAACCGGGTCGAGCCCGGAACCCGGCAGCGGCTGATCGCCGCGAACCGGGCGGCGCACGAGTTCTACATGGAGCGCTTCGCCGACCAGCAGGATGACGGAGCGGCCACCGCGCGGGCCTTCCTGCGCGACCGTGGCTTCTCCGGCGAGGTTGTCACCACCTTCGGGTGCGGTTATGCGCCGGCCGGGTGGGACACGCTCACCAAGCACCTGCTGCGGAAGGGCTTCGAGTTCAAGGAGCTGGAGGACGCCGGCCTGTCCCGGATGGGCAACCGTGGGCCGATCGACCGCTTCCACCGACGCCTGCTGTGGCCGATCCGTTCGGTGGCCGGTGACGTCATCGGCTTCGGCGCCCGCAAGCTCTTCGAGGACGACAACCTGGGCAAGTACATGAACACCCCGGAGACGTTGCTCTACAAGAAGTCGAAGGTACTCTTCGGCATCGACCAGGCGAAGAAGTCCATCGCCACCGACCACCAGGCGGTCGTGGTGGAGGGGTACACCGACGTCATGGCGATGCATGCCGCCGGGGTGACCACCGCTGTCGCCGCCTGCGGTACCGCCTTCGGCGAGGAACACCTGCAGATGCTGCGCCGGTTCATGGTGGACGACCAGTTCTTCCGCGGTGAGATCGTCTACACCTTCGACGGCGACGAGGCCGGACAGAAGGCGGCGATGCGCGCCTTCGAAGGCGACCAGAAGTTCACCGGACGCAGCTACGTCACCGTCGCCCCGGACGGTATGGACCCCTGCGACGTCCGCCTGGAGAAGGGCGACGCCGCCGTCCGTGAGATGGTGGCCGACCGGATCCCGATGTTCGAGTTCGTTATCCGCACCATCCTGCGTGGATACGACACCCACCATGTCGACGGTCGTGTGGATGCCCTGCGCCGCATCGTCCCGGTGCTCGCCGGCATCCGGGACAATGCCCTGCGCGACGAGTACGCCCGCCAGGCCGCTGGCTGGCTGAGCTGGCCGGACCCGACCGAGGTCGTCACCCAGGTCCGGCGTGAGGCCGCGAGGGGCGGGCAGGACCGATCCGGCAGCCAGCTCAAGGAAGGTGTGGCCCGGATGACCCGCCGGGCCCAGGAGGCCGAAGCTGCAGGGGCAGCAGGGGGACGCAATGGTTCGGTGTCCTCGATGCTGAGCCGTCCCAACCCGGACGACGTGAATCTGGAGCCGGCACGTGAGGTGCTGAAACTCATGCTGCAGGAACCGCAGATGGTCGGTGCGGACGCCGACGGTCTGCTCCCGGAAACCTTCGAGCACCCCACCTACGTCGCGGTGGCCACCGCGATCGCCAAGGCAGGCGGGGCGGGCAGCGTCGACACCGCCGACGGTCACGCCGCCGGTGCGGACTGGTTGGACGCCGTGACCGCGGCGTCCGATGACGTGATGTGCCGCGCAGTGGTCAGTGAGCTGGCGGTGGAGGAGCCACGCTGCAAGCGTGAGCGCCTGGAGTTCTACGCCGGTGCCGTCGTCGCCCGCATGGAGGAGCGCTGGGTCGGCGTGGAGATCGCCGAGATCAAGTCACGGATGCAGCAGATGCGTCCGGACCAGGGCGGGGCGAAGAAGAAGGAGTACAACGACACCTTCGCCGACCTCATGGCACTGGAGAAGTACCGCCGCACGTTGCAGGAGCAGGCGCAGTCCTATGGTGAACTGCGCGGCTAGCAGGGCCTAGCGGCGTCCGAAACGGCGACGCGAGGAACCACCGGAACCGTCCTGGTCGTCGACCCGGCGTCCCTTGGAGTCCCGCATCCGGGGCTGGTCGGACTCGACGATGATGTCCTCCTCGAACTCCAGGTCGTCGTTCTCGAGGTAGGCGTCCTGCGATCCGTCGATCTCGCCGTGCCGGTCGGTGGCGCGGACGTCGCGCAGTTCGCGCATCCGCGGTTCCGGGTCGAGTTTGTCAGCCAGTGCCTTCCGGCCGGCCTGGACGGCGCGGCGGGTGACCGGGGAATTGATCGTGGCCGCGTAGCCTCGCCGGATCTGCTCGTAGCGTCGCCGTCCGGCCTTGGTGCCGAAGACATAGCCGGCGGCGGCGCCGATGACCAGCTGGATCATTGAGGTTTCTCCTTGTGGGATGGCGGGGGTGCGGGCACAGAGCTAGGTGCCATCATACCTGCCTTCATACGGCGCTCACTGTAACACCGGGTTCACGGAATTCTCCGTAAAGTGGGGGAGGCAATCGACGTGAACCTGCCTGAAAGGAACGACACCAGTGAGCACGACAGTTAAGGGAGTTATCGCCCGCAGTGAGGGCGCGGAAGTGGAACTGGTGGACGTGGTGGTGCCCGAGCCCGGCGCCAACGACGTCATCGTTTCGGTGCAGGCCTGCGGGGTGTGCCACACCGACCTGGCCTACCGCGACGGCGGGATCAGCGACGACTACCCGTTCCTGCTCGGCCACGAGGCCGCCGGCGTGGTCGAG
>DXGC01000107.1 GCA_019114135.1 Candidatus Corynebacterium avicola | reverse complement strand
CGGACGGTTGGAGCACCTGCGTGGCATCGCACTCGGGTTCAGGAACCTCAGCCACTACATCTTGCGGTCACTGATCCACTCCGGAGGGCTCCAGGCCAGGATCAACGCACTCTAAAACCGGAAGGGCCAGTATAGAGTGCGGAAGGTACGATTTCGGGGATGACGAATGGTATGGCGGGGCCCCGTTCAGTTCGCTCGATGAGTTCGCCAAGTCGATTTCTTAACGTGGCAACACGTTGTCTCCATGGGAGAGGATGGGTCTTTGTGAGAACCCTAACTATTCCGAATGGCCCCTCACAGGCACTGAAGTTCCGCAACGGCGAGGATTCTGTTGGTGCATATCGAGGTGGCCTGGTGCCTAGCTGGGTGTAGAGTTTTTGAAACCCCAACGGGGAATCGTGGGGGTAATTTCGGACAATAGTGACGGGAGGATCGAGTTTAAAACGAATGGACCGACGATGACGACTTTTCTGACGTTTGATAAAACTGTCGGAACGAAGACTTGCCGCTGAAAATGTGAGGATCTCCGCAGGTGCGTTTCAAGTATCGGACATGACTGAAGATTCGACGTGTTGAAGCGCAAGATATTGTTGTGGTCGCTGATAATATGAACGATGGAGCTGGACGCACAGGAGGTTACGCAGTTTGGGGCATAATGTAGACTGGGAGAAGTACATTGAGGGGCCCTTTTCTCCGGCTTCCCCCGATCGGGTAGAAGAGATGCAGAACAATCTCGGGTACCGATTTCCTGAAGAGTATAGGTCATTCCTGCAATCCGTTGGGAGTGGAGATCTAAAGGATGACTACAGGTGGATTGATGGTTATTTTGGAGAAGCGTGGCCTACTGGGGTGGAGGTCGATCGAATATTCGGTAATTCTACTGATTCGAACTCCTCGGATTTGTCAATCGACGGAGCCTCCGGTACCGAGTACTTAACTGCCGAGTGGGGGTATCCGGATTTGGGTATAGTATTGGCGCATAGTGACTCGGCGGGGCCCGATGCTTTCTTGTTGATTTCACCGGTTCTCAGTATCCTGAGGATTCAGTAGTTTTCTGCGACGAGTTCGGAATACTTCATCTCGCCGCAGAAAGTTTGATTGAGTTTTTTAACCGTCTTCGTTCGGTTCCAGATTTCAGTTAGACGCACCGTGTGAGCTTTTCACCCATCGTGAAGCACAACGCGAGTTGGCACGGCACCTCAGGTAGCGTGGCGGTCATGTCCGACGAGAACTCCACCACCCCTGCCGCTGAATTCACCCCGCACCTGATGCTCGGGGACCTGCTCTTCACCGAGGTGCCGACCGTCGACGACGTCATCGCAAAGGTCACCGACGTCCCCGAGGACGTCGGCGTGACCGCGCAGGCCGTGGACGGTAAGGACGGGGTGATCGAAGTGCAGATCGCGAAGTTCGGGGTCACCGCCTTCCTCACCGTCATCGATGCCCCGGTGCCGAACCAGGAGGCCGAGCAGAACGCCCACCAGTTGTACTGCCAGGGGGACGACCTCGAGCGGATCTCCACCCACGGTGCGCAGATCCTGATCGCCGTGCCGCCCGAGTTCACCGGGGAGCCGGCGGAGCAGATCGTTGACCTGACGGCGCGACAGACCCAGCTGACGGTCGCCCGAGTCCACGGGATGGTGACCATGGCATTGTCCCGGCTTCCCGGTCTGGCCGGTTACTACTCCGGGACGTCGGCGGCCACTTTCGGTCTGCCGTTTCTGCATCAGGTGGTCAGCGGCCAGTTCGGTTCCACGCCATGGCCGCTGTGGGTCTCGGCGTGGCTGCGCCCTGGGCCGGAGGGCTTCTCCGCCTACACCTACGGGCTGTGGTCGATGGGCCACCCGGAACTCCAGGTGGAGAACACCAGGATGGCCCCTGAGGACCTGTTCATGTTCCTCATGGACACCGTCGCCTACCTGATCCTGGACGAAGGAACCTTCGAAGACGGGCAGAGCACCGGACGCACCGCCGAGGAGGTGTTCACGCTGCACGCTGAACCGTGGATCGTCGACGAAGACGTCCCGGCGTTCCGGATCGGCATGTGACCACCGTTTAGCGGAGTACCTCTCCGACCCACCGCGCCAGCTGAACCGGGGATACGGGAGCGACACGCATCCCCACTGCGGCGAGCTGCCGGGTAACCCCCACGTTGTAGGACACCCCAGTGACACTGTCGGCACCGCCGGACGACGTATCCCCATCAGTCAACGCGGCGCATCCCAGCATACGGACACCGGACTCCACGAGGTCACGCACTCTGGAGATCAGCATCGGGACGGAACCGCCCTCTTCGAAGTCACTGATGACCACCATTGCAGTGCGCGTTGGGTCTGTGACTTTATCCGCCGCCACAGCCACGGCCTTGGCGATGTCCGTGCCGCCACCTGGAGACACCTCGAGCAGCAGCGACAGCGGGTCATCTGCCAGCCCCGACAGGTCCATGACCTCCGAGTCGAAAGTGAGCACGCTGATTCGATACGTCGCGATCCCGGAGAGGATCGCCGCGGTCACTGCGGCGTACACGGTGGAGGTCTCCATGGAGGGGGAGACGTCCACCACCACGATGATGTGCCACGGCGAGGTCTTATGCACCGGCGAGAGGAACACCGGCGTCTCCGGGACGACGAGGCATCGACCGTCGATCTCGGTCACGTGCCGCAGGTTGCGGCGGATGGTCGCCGGCAGGTCGAGTCTCCCGGTCCGGCGAGTTGTCGGTCGGCTACCGGCCAGTCCGGCGAGCACCGGGGTGATCCGGGACGCCAGTTCCTTCGTCAACTCGTTGACCAGGCGGGCCACCAAGGGACGCAGCATCCCCAGCTGTGACTCGGAAAGCGCTCCGCGCAGTCCGAGTACGGTGCTGAGCAATTCCACCGAGGGCCGCACCGACCCCGGGTCGAGGGTGCCGGTGCCGTCGGGGCCGAGCAGTGCATCAGCACGGCCCTTCTCCGCTGCGGTGGCCAGGATCTCCTGGACCTGGTCGGCACCGAAGAGTGCCTCGATGTCCCCGGACCAGGTACGCACACTGATCCGTCGGTCACCACCACGGCCGCCGTTTCCCCGGCGTCCTGCCCGGACGCGTCCGGAGGTGGCGCCGGTCGGATCTGCGCCGGGATCGCCGTAGAGCTCGTCGAGAGTGGACGCCATCCGCGACGCCGTCGGCGGTAGTTCCTCCGGGTCTGCGCCGAGGATCAACCGCCACCGGGTTGCTGGGGCGAAGTGCACGTCCGCCAGCCCGAGTGCCGCCAATCTATGGCGGGCCTCCGAATCGATCGTGGCGAAGCCCGTCATCGTCTCCGCCGGGACGTCCAGGTCCCCGTCGGGGCGGTCGCCGAGCATCGCCGCCAGGTGGTCGAGGAAGTCCTCCCTTTCGGCCGGGGAGACTGTGTCGAAGGCACCCCTCAGGGCGGGGAGTGCCGAAACAAAGAGGTCGTCGGGCGCCGCGTTGAGCCGGTCGACCAGGCCGTCGACCGCCCCTGAAGTGGTCCACGTATGCGAAGATCCGGCGAGATACCCCGCCAGTCGTCGTTCCAGGATCTTCCGTGTCGCTGCGCGGGCGCCGAGGTCCAGCCAACTGCCGATCCGGGGCTCCAAATCTGTTCCACACCTTGGTTCCGCCACTCGGTCCAGCACCGCCACCGCGGCACCGGACATCAACGGGGAACCGTGGTCGACGAGGCGGTGCAGTGCCGCGGTCAACTCCGTGGTGTGGGCCTCGACCAGGGATGCGGTACGTCCCAGTAGTCGAGCGTCTGCCAGGTCATCACTGCCAGCGACCCCCTGGACCTCGCGGACCACCGCCCCGGCAAGTTGGGCCGCGGTCGCCGCGCACCGGTCGCGGGTGTCGGCGGACAGCAGTGCCGCGGCAGGCAGGCTCCCCGACACCGGACCGAGGAGTTCGGTGGCATGGACCGCAGCGCTGAACCCGAGGGAACCCTCCAGCGGCTCCAGTGCGTCAAGGGCACGGCACAAAGCATTGTCGGCACCGGTGCGGGCAGCGTCTGCGACCGCTTCCAGCACAGCATGGACACCCTCGGCGGCGGAGATCCTGCCCAGCAGCACCATCTCGGTGACCTGTTCCAAAGACACCCCCGAGGATCCCAGTAGGTTGAGCGCGGCGGTGGTGTGCGCGCGCCAGGACACCGTGGCCGTGTAGCTGCGGTTCCCAAGGCCCCGGGTGGTGCCTGCGGTGGAGTCGAGCAGATAGGGCACCGATAGGACGTCGAGACGCTGCAGCAGCACGTGGCGGGCCAGGCCGGTGCGTCCGCCGAAGGGTTCCACCCGGACGTCCTTGGCCGCGGAGCGTTCCTGTGTCGGCATGCCCAGTTCGGCGACATGCGCGCGTACCGCGGCGAGCAGGGCAGGTTCTGGCGCATCCGACGGGAGCTCCCCGGTTCGATCACCGACCATGACCTGCTGCAGGGCAGTCGCCACGGCACGGCCATGACCGGCGACCGATCCCTGGGCCAGCACCGTGGTCAGTGCCTCGAGGACCTCGCCGCGTCCCGGGGCAGGGAGGTCGCGGATCGCGGCCAGCCCGTTGGCCACCCGGACGGCTTCGCCGATCTCCGCAGGTCCCGCCGGGTGCCCGGAGCTGCGCAGGGCCCGGGCGACGTCGGTGATCACCCCGGTGACCACCGGTCCCAGGGGTTCCGGGGACGGGACCCCGAGAACCAGCTGGCGCCACCGGGGGTCGCGGATCCCGGAGGGGTAGCCGCTGCGGCTGTCGAGCTGGGCGAAGGAGTAGGGGACCAGGGAGGAGGTGACGGGAGAGACCTTGAACTCGCCCAGCTCAGTCATGGAGCCAGACGAATCAAACTCCCCCATGAGGGACGCGGCGTGGAAACTCCCGACGACGACGAACACCGGGCCGTCGGAGGAGTGCCGGGTCACCAGCTCCTCGACGCGTTGGCGCATGTGACCCTCCCGGGCGCTGGTCCGAGGATCACGGGGGCCTCCCGATAGTTCGCTGGCCCTCGCCGCGTAGCCGACGGCGAGAGCGGCCCGACGGACAGCGCGCCATGGTGCTCCCGTCGACATCGTCTCCACCCGGGCATCCCAGGCGTCCTGGCTGATCATGTCGGAGACGTCGGCCGCATTTCCGCCGCTGTTACCGGTGGTTTCGTCCCCGTCCACCTTTGCGCCTACCGGGAGGTCGACGGCGTGGACAGGCACATCATGAGCCACCGCCCACCTGATGACGGCGAGCTCGGGGGAGAAATCGGCGAAGGGGTACAGGGACATGCCGCGTCCGATGGTGTCCGCAGTGTCCACTGCGGCGGCAACAGCCACCGGCGCCTTCACGCCATCATTGCCCAACCAGGGGAGATGCTCCGCAAGGTCCGCCGGGAACTCCACGGCGACAGCGGCCGGGCGCAGTTCCACCAGCGCTTCGAGGAGCGCACGGGTACAGGCCGGTGAATGGTGCCGAACTCCGAAGACCACCAGGTCTTCCGCCTCGGCGGGATCGGCTGCGAGGAGTTCCCACCCAGTGTCTGTCGGTCCTTCCACTGGCGGTGTCACTCCTGCAGGTCCCCGCGGTGGTCCCACATGCGCCGCCACAGGTGTGCGTCGTCCCGCCCACTCTGGTCGTTCCCGTCCCCGTTTTCACCGGCACGGCGTCGCACCGTGGCGTCCCAGTAGGCCTGCAGGCGGGCGGCGTCCTTGTCGTCGTCCTTGCGCACCGCACCCAGCAGGTGACCGGGCAACAGCGACGCGGCGCCCGCAGTCGCGTCCGCCGGTGGGAAGAAAGCCGCGGACAGGGCCAAGGACTGGGAGATCGCCACGGTCTCCGCAGTGGACATGACGGTGGAAGGACGCTCCACCGCCCAGCCCTCATCGGTGACTCCCCGTCGCAGGTCACGCATCACCGTGACCAGGGCATCGACCAATGGCCCGTCGACGGAGTCGGGAAGCCCCGCGGCGATGAGGGCGTCGCTGGTCTGTCGGGTGACCAGATCGATCTCCAGGTCGCGGTCGGGGATGGGGTCGACCGCCTCGAAACTGAACCGTCGTTTCAGCGCCGCCGACATCTCAGAGACACCCTTGTCCCGCAGGTTCGCCGTCCCGATCACGCAGAACCCGGGGGCGGCCTCCACCGAGAAAGCACCGAGCTCCGGCACAGCGAGGCGCCGCTCGGACAGAAGCGGGACGATGGCGTCCTGGATCTCCGGGAGGCACCGGGTGATCTCCTCGATGCGCACCACCTGACCGGTCCGCATCGCCGTCATCACCGGTGAGGGAACCAGTGCCTGCTCGCTGGGCCCCGACGCCAGCAGCATGCCGTAGTTCCAGCCGTACCGTAGCTGGTCCTCGGTGGTGCCGGCGCTGCCCTGGACCGTCAGTTCGCTGGTGCCGCTCACCGCGGCGGCGAGGAGCTCGGAGAGCATCGACTTCGCCGTGCCCGGTTCCCCGACGAGCAGCAAACCACGAGAACCGGCGAGAGTCACCACGCAGCGTTCGACGAGTCGGCGGTCGCCGACGAACTTCGGTTCAACCGCCACGGCGTCGCCGGTACCGGTGCCGCAGATGAAGTCGACGACGGCGCGTGGGGTCAGCCTCCACCCGGGCGGACGTGGGCCCTCGAGCGCGGCGAGCACTGCGAGTTCTTCGGCGTAGCGGGACTCGGCGGTGGGACGCTGCGCCTGGTGATTGTCAATGGCGGTGGAGTCGGTCTTCACGACAACCGATTGTAGGCGGGTAATTTGGGCGGCATGACCGTCGATCCTTCGCTGGCCGCCGAACGCCTCGCCGCGCTGCCGCCCCGGCTGCGTCGTCGGGCAGGAACCCTCGAGGTAGGCGAGGAGAGCGAGGCTGCCGATGGGACGGTGTCCGTCGGCACCGAAACTGTGTCGCTGGACGACCTGACCTGTACCTGTGCGCTCTCTCCCCGGTGCGCCCATGTCGGCGCGGTCTGTCTCACCGCCCCGAACAGCCCGGCCGAGGCGGACCGCGGGGAGCATGCGGACGCGGCGAGCGCACCGCAGATCATGCAGGTTGGTGCCCCCGCCCCCACAACGAAACGCGTGGACACGGAACTGGTGGGGAGGGTCCTCGACGAACTGACGATGGTCCTGCGCCACGGCATGACTGACCTGCCACTGCACCATGTGATGGCACTGGCCGCGAGTCTGCAGCAGGTCCGGGCCGCCCGGTTGCATCGGTTGGACCGCGCCCTCACCGGTGTCGTCACTGCCGCCACCGAGTTGCGGGAGGGCCGTCCGGTCAACCGTTCCTCGGTGACCAGGTCGGTGGCGGAGTCTCTGCTGACCTGCCACCTTCTGCTGCGCGGAGCCCCGGACGCCGTGGGCACCGGTAGGAGGATATACGGAGATCTGGGCTCGGCGATGATGCTGCCGATCGGCGCGGAACCGGTGCTCACGGACTCGGGATTCGCCGGGGCTTCGGTGCAGCTCCATGGACCGGAAGGGATCTACACGCTCGGTCGGACACCACCAGGGGGAAGGCCGGACGTACCGAGGATCTGGCACGGGCCGGCGGGCATCGGTGACATCAGATCGTCACTGTCGGAACTGGCCCGTCGGCGAATCCTGGTGTCTGCGGGGACCGTCTCCGAGGACGGACGGCTCGGATCCGGGCGTGAGGTGCGCGCCGCGCTCGGCGGGAAGGTCGACCTTGATACCGTTCGGACGGCGGTGCCGGAGCGTGTCCTGACCGGCCACGTGGTCTCCGCCTCCAGAAAAGTCCTGACCCTTGATTCAGGCTCCGCGGCGTTCTCCCGGGCGGCGAGGGCCTGTGGTGTAGACGGAGTGGTCAACCGGTTACGGGAGGACACCATCACCGAGGTGTCCCTGGTCGTTAATGCCGGAGAGATCGTCGCCGTCTGGTTCACCGACGGTGTGGTCTACCCCGGACTCGACCGCGTCCGAGGCGAAGAGACCGTCGACGATGGTCCGGACTCCGATGACGCCCCGGTCGCCCCGCTGGCCGAGAAGGTGGTGCCGACCCCCGCTGGAAGATTGTTCGAGTGGCTGGAACTCCTCGTCTTCGGTGGGGCGAGGTCGTTGGACACGGCCTCCCGGATCCGGGACGCAGCCTGGTGCGAACGCAACGGTGCCCCGCTGGCCGGGGAGCTTCTGCGCAATCTCACGGTCGACGTCCACCGTGTGCTGCCACTGTGGGTTTACAGGTCCAGGAATGCTGTGGAGTTATCATCCCGATGATCTGGTTCGACCGGTCTCTTCGCCGGGACTACCTGGATTGACTCTAGGGGCGACGGTGTTTACGCGCCCTGCCAGACGGTGTCGAAGGGGGTGTTGGCCGACACCCGCTGTTGGATACCACGGGTGACCAGGTCCTTGGCGACCTGAACGGCGGTAGCGACATCCGTGCCCTTGGCGAGCTCTGCCGTGACCGCGGCGGCAACGGTGCAGCCGGCACCGGAGACGCGCTGCTCGCCGATCTTCGGGACGGGGAAACGGGTGATCTCGTGGCCGTCCCACAGGACGTCCACGGCGTCCTTACCCGGCAGCTCCACGCCACCCTTCGCGAGCACGTAGGGGACCTTCTCGCCGATGCGCTTGGCGGCTTCCTCGAGGTCCTCGACGGTCTCGATGTCGTCCATGCCGGACAGGCTCTTGGACTCGAAGACGTTCGGGGTCACCACGGAGGCCAGCGGCAGGATCTTCTCCTTGAGGGCGTTGTCGGTGTCCAGTGCCGCACCGGGCTCCTGGCCCTTGCAGATCAGCACCGGGTCGACGACGAGGTTCTTCCAGTTCCGCTCGGAGAGCTTGGCCGCGGCGGCCTCGATGGTTGCCGGGGTGCCCAGCATGCCGACCTTGGCGGTGTGCATGTCCTCCGGAGCATGGGTCGCCAGGGCAGCCTCGAACTGCTCGGCGATGATCTCCTGGTCCACCGGGTGGAAACGGTGACCCCAACCGTTGTTCGGGTCGAAGGCGACGATGCAGGACAGGGCACCGACACCGTAGACACCGAGCTGCTGGAAGGTCTTCAGGTCGACCTGGATGCCGGCGCCACCGGTGGCCTCGGAGCCGGCGATGACGAAGGCGATCGGGGGAGTGGTGGAGTTTGTCATAGCCCCAATCGTAGAGGACACCTGGGTGGCAGAGTCCGTGTGCCACGCAGTTCGGCCACCACGCTGACGGCAGAGGATGAGGTCTGGTTCACTGGTGTGCGTGACCTCTCCTACTGCGCAATCCGACAGCATTGACCTGCACTGGACACCTGCCGGCGACTACACCCTCGCACTCGATGGCACCACGGTCCGCGCTCGCAACTCCAAGGGCAAGGACCTGAAGAGCGTTCCCGCGAAGGTGAAGAAGACCGACGAATACCTGCAGCTGGATGCTCTGGCGACCTGGCTCACCCAGCATGAACGAAGTTGTGCGGACACCGTCCGTGGCTGGTTCCTGTCGGGGGAACAGGTGGCTGTGGCACTGCTTGCCGCCGTGTGGGTCGACCCGTCCTGGCAGAAGTACGTCAAGGACCTCGTCGTTCAGGCGTCCAATCCGGGAACGGCAGAACAGCAGATCACCGGTTTGCTCCGCGATGCCGACGAGCATGCCCTGCGCCTCGTCGACCTCGACGGGGAGACGACCATCATCCCCGTAACCACCCCAGACGGAATTCAAACGACCGTCACCGTCCCGCACCCGGTCCTCATCGAGGACATCGACGACTGGCGGGAGTTCGCGGTCGAGCTCGGCGTCACCCAGGGCACGGACCAATTGTTCCGCGAAGTCCATCACAAGCCGGACACCACGGAAGGACGCCGCGAGGCGCTCACCCGGTACGCCGGTGCCCGTTACGAACAGGGCACGGTCCTCATGGGGAGGAGCAAGGGCGCCGGCTACGAGACCACGCGCTTCGAGGTCAGCCTCCGGGTGAATGAGCTGGTCTCCGTCGATGCCCCGTCTGCCACCGCCACCACCGTCTTTGCCGTCCTTTCCATCGACTGCGGTAACCCGTTCGATGAGGGGACGATCGATGACCTGAACTTCGTCAGCCCTGGAGCCGGACGCCTGGACCCGGTAGAAGTCGGACCCGTCGCTTGGTCAGAGGGAATCCGCATGGCCGAGTTCGTCTACTCCGGCCGAACCATCGAAGACTCGGAGGGTAACGAATGACCACCCTTGACCGCCGGTCACCACTTGTCGCCGTCCCGGTCACCGGGGAGTTACTGGGGCAGCGCACCGTCGTCCGGCTCGCCGCCGAACCTCTCGTCCCGGTCGTGGAGCAGACGGTCTCTCACCTGGGACTTACTGCCGGGGACCCCGACGTTGTCGGAACGACCACCGCCCGTGCCGTAGGTTTCCCCGAGTGGCCGATCCTGCAGAACCCCGACATCACCGCGCACGCGCTGAGAATCGCTGACGACCTGGACTGGGTCAGGAAGAACGCCCGCAAAGGAGTGCAGAAAGCTGAGCACCGGATCAGTGGGATCATCGACCGGGAGGTCGGCACCCACCCGGAGCTCCTCCCGACGCTGCTGGAGGACTTCGCTCGCATCCTCGACGGCGCGGGGAAGGACGCCGCGGCTAAGCGCTGGTTCGGCCAGGCACGCCGCATCGAGGCTGAGTACAGTCTCCCCGTCGACCCGGACCGGCACCGCACAGTCTTCCTCGAGTTCGCTGAGCGCGGCGTCGTCGGAGCGAAGGACCTCACTGCCGAATCGAAGGCCGCGGTCACTCGCGCCGGAGATGACCCGGACGCGCTGATCGCGACGTACCGCTTCCTCCTCGACCTCAACGCGGAGAGGCTCCCCGGCGGCAACCCGCCCTACTCCGCCGTCCTCACCGACTTGGTTCGTGCCGGTAAGGCAGCAGGCAAGAAGCCAGACGCCGTCACCGCCGAGTTCATCACGCTCGTGAAGGACACCCCCGGCCTGGACAAAGCGGAGATGTCCTTCCGGGCAGCCGCGGCGAAGAAGCTGAAGAAGCATCCGTCCCTGCTCGCCGCCCTGTTCGGCACCTTCCGTGCCCCGGCCGGCTACCGGCATGCGACGGACGACGACGTGGACGCCTTCTTCGGCAACGCCCGCAGCTCCGGGTTGATGGATGCCCTGCTTGAGGCAGGGGCCCAGGATTTCCTCGACTGGTTGGTTAGCGCACTTGACACGACAGGAGATCTGGTCAGCGGCAATCTGCTGGCCTACCTGCACCTCAATTCGTCCCGCCTGCGCGGCGCCACGATCCGGATCGACCTCTCCGATGTTGCGCTCCCGGTGATCGACGCCCTGGAACAGGCCGGCGTGGTCTGGGAGATCACCGGTACCGGGACAACGACGCTGCACAACTTCGCCTGGGGTCTGCACTGGCTCAATAACCCGAAAGACCGCAGAAGTGCTCCGACCAGAGTCAGTGATCCGGTCGTCGATGCGGTGGCCGCTAATCCGTTCCTCATCGAAGCGCTCGTCTGCGATCTCGGCGCGGCGCAGGGCGTCCAACTCCTGAAACCACTGGTCGCCTTTTCGAACGCTGCCTTGGCCCGAGCGCTCACTCCGCACCTGATCTCTGCACTGACACGCGAGCTGACCGACGGTGACGCGGGCGTCACCGTCCCGCATCTGACGGCGATGCGCTCAACCGCCCGACGCATCCTCGATGCCGAACCACCGGCAGCGGACGTACGCCGCCTCAGCGACGCCTTCACCCTGACCACCTCCGAGGTCCTCGCCGCCAACCTCCGGCTCGGCCTACTACAGGAGTACACCTGGCCGGAGCTGGAAACCCACCTCAGCTGGTGGGACGCCACCCTCGGTGACGGAGGTAAAGCTCCTGCCCTCCAGCTCCGCGAGTCTTCCCCTGGTGTCATCGCCCGCTTCGGCGATGAACTCGTCGCGGTGGAAGGGGAGCAGACTCTCGCCGTGACACAGGGACAGGTTGGGGATTTCCCGCTCCTGCGCGCCGGATACTTCCGTGAAACCGACGGTGACGTTCGCGTCCTCGCTGTCACGGAGAAAGGCGGCATCAAATGGGACGACGGCTCCACCGCCGTCTGTGCAGACCCGCCGCGGCACCAAGATCGACAGGAAGGTCTCAGTCTCCCGGTTACCGGCGGACGTCTCTACGGCTCGGGCGTCATCGCTACTGGGGCAACCCAGATCGTCTGGCCTGCCGGGGTGGTCGAATCCACCGGGGAACGGACCTGGCGTGCTACCAGCGGCTACGGCGCACCCCGTCCTGAGAAGGTCGACCCAGCCACCGGAGAGGACATCGGCACCCAAGCCTGGTCGGATCTCCCCAGCATCCACCTGGAGAAAGAGGCATCCCCGAACAGCTGGGGCATGGGTGTGCGTCCCGGAGACTCCTGGTGCATCCCGTGTCCGGATTCCGACATCCTCCCGGTTCATGACGGAGTGGTGTGCGTCGCCACCACCTTAGGAGCGAAGAACAGCCAGGTTGTGGTCGGTGATGCTAGGAGCAGTGTCCGTTCGTGCTGGGTACGCCCCGGGGCCGGCGGTGGCGGCGACTGGGCACCGTTACACCTCAACGGCAGGACCATCATGGTCAGCACACACCGGAAATTGCGCTGGCCGGGCGCCGGTTCCGGCGACGCCGTGGAACCCACGCCGTCGCTGGATGCCAGAGGCAATGCGACCTGGCAGGTCTCGCTGCCGTATCCGGCATGGGCAAACCTCCGTGTCCGCTCGCAGGACGCCAGTGCGGCTCTGCGCGCTGCGACGGCCGACGCCGTGACCCCGCTGATCGACGCTTTCGGCGACGATCCAGGCATGGAACTGCCGTCGCTGGCTCATCTGGAATTCGACAATCGAGACGTCGCCGCTGTCCACCATGACCACCGGTCGATCGATGCGCGCTGTCGGCCAGGATCTCCGGCGATGACGGCTGCGGCGTCCATGCTCGGCACGGACGATCCGGCACTGTGCGCGGGCGTTGTCCAGACCGCAGCACTGGTGATCCATGAGATGACGGAGATCCGCTCATTGGTCACCAGCTTTTGCGTCCCCGAATCAGGAGATCTGTGCCGCGAAGAGGTCGAACAGGGGGCCCAAACGTCGGAGCCGTCGCGGAGCGCGTGGAGGCCCCGCCATCCGGACCCTGAACCCGCGGAGATCACGGATGCTCGACGCCAGATGCAGGAGCTCGACGACGTGCTGGCAGGTACGCCGGGCGACCGCTACGGACCCTGGCGCTGGCCGTTCACCGTCGGATTCGAGAAGGCCAGCGTCGTCTGGGCACGAGGCCCCTTCGTCACGGATGCCGAACGTTCCGCCGTCGCAGTCGTCCTGCGGCACATCGCGGAGAGCATCGAGACCGACCGGTGGCGACGCACAGCCATCGACTGGTCGCTCAAGACCGTGCCCGCCACCAAGAAACGGAGCGGAGGCGAGGCCTGGGACGATCCGGAGGACAAGGAGAACAGCACCCACCTCATCATCCTCGGCAAGCCTGAGGTACCCGGGGACGGGAACTTCGCTGTCAATCATGTTCTCGCTGACCTTCCGGACACCGAGGCACTTCCGGACACGCTGCTCGGCTCCCCATTGTGTGGTGCCCCGGAACTGTGCCGCAACCTCGGCATCGATCCGGCACTCACCGGTGATGATCTGGTAGCGGCTGCAGACCGGTTGGACGATCTCAACGTTGGTGCGCAGGACACCCCGGTCCCGGACTCACAATTGGTCACCCAGCTCGTCACGCGGCTTCCACTGACACCGGCAGCCGCCACAATGCTGCTGGCCGGGGCGTATCACCCACACCACACCATAATCCCGACACGCCACAACGAGGAGACGTCGGAGAGCCAGCAGTTCCGCCGCGCCGCAGCCAAGACCCTGGGGATCTCCGCCACAGAAGTCAGCCCCGCCCTGACACTGCTGCAGGCGTTGGACCCGGAGCTTCTCCTCACGCTGCTCGCCGCGTCCTTCGACGGCATTACGGCGGTGGAGAAGGTGCTCGATGCGGAGGAGCCCTTGAAAGTCACGCTGACCGACCGAGTAGTAGGCCTGCTGGACATGACCTGGCCCCATCACCGGGAGGGACTCGCTGACCTGCGGCGCATCACGCAGCCGCTCGCGCCGGAAGAATTCACGCCTGTTGCGGGGGAGGACCCCTCGTCCATTCTCCCGAGAGTGCAGACTCACTCGGCATCGTTCTCTGCCTGTCCCGGCACCTTGACGACCGGACAATGGATGCCCAGGAACTGTCCGGCAATCTTGCCGATCAGCTGGAGGTTCTGGCCACCGCCGCCGATCCGGAATCCGACCGGACCTGGCGACCCGACATCGAGCTACCGTTCTCCGGTGTGGTCCCGGACTCCCGGCACACCCGCATGGTCCTCAACCACGTGGACGCCCCGTATGTCATGCAGACGGGTTCAGCAGCCGCCCTTCATGCCGGAAAGTTCGCATCCTGGGTGACCGAGCTACGCGACATTGTCGGGAACGGGCTGCCTCGCGCCGGAAACCGGAACAATCCCCGGGTCAGTGCCCCGGAGACTGTGGACACCGCGGCTACGGACCTTAACCTGTCGCCGGAGGGGGCGTCCTACCTGCTCCAGCTTCTCGTCCTCGCCGACCCCACCGACCGGAACGTGAAGCAGTGGAACGGCTGGTCGAAAAAGCAGCTGGATACCGCGCGTGCCGAGGTTCTCGTCGCTGTGCCGGAGTACGTCATCGAGGCGAAGCGTGCCAGGGCGGGAAGGACGCTCTTCCTCACCGGGACCTGGTGGCCCGGCAGACAACGCACACCAGGATTCGAAGAGTGGAAGGTGGAGTTCTACCCGGTCAGGCTCTGGGCGGGGAAGGCCTGGGACTATGTTCCGGGGACTCCGTCCTTCCTGCCGCCGGCCACCCTGTTCCGTACCGGCTGGCAGCGGTGGCGCGACGGGGACCGACCAGGGTCAGTTTAGGCCGGACGCAGCAGGCCGATGACCTGTCCGTCCTGGCCACGGACGACCATCACCACGCCCCAGTGGTCGATGGTCTTGACGCCGTTGAGCCACTGGTTGTCGCAGGCGATCATGGTGGACATGAACGGCTTGACGTGGGCGACGTTGCCGGTGACCGTGTAGGTCGAGCCGATGCCGTTGCAGCCGTCGGTGCCGGAGACCCGTCCGTTGTGGAAGGTCAGCTGGCCGTTGCCGGCGGGGTTGACGTCAACCCAGCGTCCGGCGAACTGCAGACTAGGTAGTGAGGACTCCGGCAGCGAGCCGGTCACGGAGTCCGGCAGTGCGGGTGCGGCCGCCGCGGTGGGCACTCCTGCGAGGCCCACTGCGGCCAGCACCGCTACGGCTCCGGTGGCGATCCTGCGGGTGAGTCGGGGGTGTCGAGTGTTGTGTGTCATGGTTCCTGCCACTCCTCATGGCGGTCGAAGACAACGGGCGAGGGACACTTTTGCCTGGGTGCCCTATCTCACTCTGTGATATCGCCGGGGTGCGTGGTTTCGTTAGCCACCGCCCCGCACCGCGCTCACTGTCGGTAGGACGCCAGGAAGTTGCCGAGACGCTCCATCGCGGTGGTCAGGACGCCCACCTCCGGCAGGAACACGATGCGTAGATGGTCGGGATCCGGCCAGTTGAAACCGGTGCCGTGCACCAGCAGGATGTGCTCGCGTTCCAGCAGGTCCATGACCAGTTTCTCGTCGTCGTGGACGTTCAGGACGTCCCGGTCCAGCCGCGGGAAGGCGTACAGCGCGCCGCGCGGGGCCACGCAGTTCACCCCGTCCATGCTGTTCAGCGCGTCGGCAACCACGTCCCGCTGCCGCAGCAGGCGACCACCGGCACCGGTGAGGCCTGCGATCGAGACGTCCTTCACCAGGTCGCCGCCGTCGCCTCTGCCGCCGAGTGCGGCCACCACCGCCTGCTGTCCCGGCACATTCGGGCACAGCCGGGTGGAGGCCATGAGGTTGAGGCCGTGGAGGAAGTCCTCGGCGTGCTCCTTCGGCCCGGTGACCACCATCCACCCGGCGCGGTAACCGGCCAACCGGCTGGACTTCGACAGCCCGGAGTAGCTCAGCGTCAGCACGTCCGGGGCAACCGTGGCCAGGTGGGTGTGTTCGGTGTCGTCGTAGGTGATCACGTCATAGATCTCGTCGACCAGGAGCGTCAGCGAGTGCCGACGTGCGATGTCAGCGATGCCGCGCAGGATGTGCGGGGGATAGACCGCTCCGGTCGGGTTGTTCGGGTTGATCACCACGATGGCGGTGGTGCGCTCGGTGATGCGCGACTCCATGTCGGCGAGGTCGGGGTTCCAGGCGTCCTTCTCGTCGCAGCAGTAGTGGACCGCACGTCCGCCGGCGAGGGTGACCATCGCCGTCCAGAGCGGGTAGTCGGGGGAGGGGATGAGCACCTCGTCGCCGTCGTCGACCAGGGCCTGGCAGGTCATGGTGATCAGTTCGCTGACCCCGTTGCCGAGGAAGACGTCCTCGCGGCGCAGCTCAGGGAACCCGTCGACGTCCGCGTAGCGTCCGATCACCGCATCAACGGCTTCGGAGAGGCCGTGGGAGTCCGAGTACCCGTGGGAGACGGGCAGTGTGGCAGACATCCGTTCGGTGATGGAGGTCGGAGGCTCGAAGCCGAAGGGCTGCGGGTTGCCGATGTTCAGCTTCAGGACGTCCACGCCCTCGCGTTCCAACGCTGCCGCCCGATCGGCGACGGGGCCGCGGATCTCGTAGAGGACGTTGCGCAACTTCGAGGACTGCCGGACGGTACGGCGCCGCTGAGTCTGGTCGGAATCGTTCGGTAGCGGTGGTGCGCTGGAGATAGTAGCGCTACTGTTGTGGTTCATGTCTGACAGTAGCAGTTCAAAGGTGGAGAGGGAACTACGTTCCTGGATCTCCGGGCGCGCCGCCGGCACCAGACTGCCGTCCACCCGGACACTGGTGCGCGAGCACGAGGTCGGCCCCGGCACCGTCCAGAGTGCCCTGCGGGCCCTCGCCGCCGAAGGTCTCGTGGAAGCCCGGCCCGGCGTGGGGACCTTCATCGCCACACCTCGGGGAACGCGACTGCGAGCCTCCGACTACTCGTGGCAGGCCGGTGCTCTGGGCGCCCGGGATTCGCTGGGATCGGTCAGCGGCGTGGACACCGTACAGAAGAACACCCCGGACGCCATCGCCCTTCATGTCGGTTACCCGGACCGGAACCTGCTTCCCGAGACGCTCGTCCGCCAGGCTCTCACGCGGGCGGCACGAAGCGAGTACGCGGTCGCGGCAGCGCCCCGTGCAGGGCTCACCGAACTGCGCAGCTGGTTCGCCCACGAGCTCGCGGAGCACACCCCGCCCACGGTGTCCTCGCCCTCGGCGGCGGATGTGACCGTCCTGCCCGGGACGCAGTCCGGACTCGCTGCGATCTTCCGCGCTGTCGCCGACCCGGGGGAGCCGGTGGTCATCGAATCGCCGACGTACTGGGGTGCGATCCTCGCCGCAGCACAGACCGGGGTGCAACTGGTGCCCGTCGCGGGCGGGACGTCCGGACCTGATCCGGTGGAACTCGACCGTATCCTCACCCGCACCGGGGCGCGCATCTTCTACGCACAGCCCCGCTACACCAACCCGACCGGTGTGGTCTGGTCACCGGCCCGGCGAAACGACATCCTGGCGGTGCTGGAGAAGCACGGTGCCTTCCTCGTCGAGGACGACTGGGCGCACGACCTGGGCTTCACGGAGTCCGCCGAGCAGCCACCGATGGCCGCCCACGACGACTCCGGACGCATCATCTACCTCCGCTCCCTGACCAAGAGTGTCTCCCCGGCTCTGCGCATCGGTGCGGTGATTGCTCGCGGGCCGGTTCGGGAACGGATCCTCGCCAACGTGGCCGCCTCCTCGATGTACGTCTCCCCGGTGCTCCAGGCCGCTGCCTTGGACGTGGTGGGGCAGCCCTCGTGGCGCACGCACCTGAAGCGGCTGCGGGGTGAGCTGCGCGCCAGAAGAGACCTCATGGTCGAGGCGGTGACCAAGCATCTGGGACAGGACGCGCTGTCCTCGGTACCGGCGGGCGGGCTGAACCTCTGGGTGCGTCTTCCCGACGCCACCGACCTACGGCGGCTGGTGTCGGACTGCGAGCGTGCCGGGGTGGTCATCGCTTCGGGCGATGCGTTGTTCCCCGCGGAGCCGGCCGGACGTTACACCCGGCTGAACTTCGGCGGGCCCGACCCAGGACGCTTCGACGAGGCTTTGTCGGTCATCGCGGACTGTCTGGCGCAGCAGTCAGCAGCTCCTCGATGACGAGGGCGACGCCGTCATCATCATTGGCGGCGGTCACGTGATCGGCCGCTTCCCGGACCTCCGCAGCAGCGTTCGCCACGGCGACGCCGTGTCCCGCCCACCGCAGCATCTCGATGTCGTTGATGCCGTCCCCGAACGTGACCACCTCCGCAGGGATGATCCCGAGGTGTGCGCACAGCCGTTCCAGGCCGGTCGCCTTCGTCACGCCGGGAGCCATGATCTCGATGAACGGAGCACCGGAGGTCGTCATCTCGACTGATTCCGTTGTACCGACGTCTCCCAGCAGCGAGCGGGCATGGGACAGCAACTCGGCGGCGTCGATGTCCGGGTGTCGGGCGATGAGCTTCAGGGCAGGGGAGTCGCAGACCGAAGCCAACGCCAAAGCCCCCATCGTCGCGGGGTCCCGGTTGTGGTCGGCCAGGGTGGCCAGCTCGGCGTAGCCCTCCTGGGCGAGGAAGTGACGTCCGGCGTCGCGGACCGCGGCGAAACGCACCCCGGGGAACTCGGTCGACAACATAGCCGTCACCTCGAGCAGGACGCGCTGTTTCAGCTCCACCGTGAACAGGATTTCTTCGGTGGTGAGGTGGATGCCGTAGGCGCCGTTGCCGCACAGTGCCCAGTCGGAGAAGCGCGACACGTCGTTGACCGCAGCCAGACCCACCGGGTTCCGGGCGGTGGCGGGCACCACCATGATTCCGGCGGCACGGGCGGCGTCCAACGCTTTAGCGGTGCGGGTGCTCACGGTGCGGTCACCGCGCAGCAGCGTGTGGTCCAGATCGGTGGCGATCAGGCGGGGGAGGACAGATCGGCTCACCGGCCGTTGCCCTGCGGTTCTTCACCGGGGACCAGGGTGCCTGCTTCGGAGCCGTCGCGTCCGTGGACCACCATCTCGGAACCATCGTCGCTGACCTCGACGGTGGTGACCTGCAGCAGCCACTGGGACCAGCCCTCGGAACAGGCCATCATGGTCGTGGCGAAAGGCTCGACGGTCGCGGTCCCGCCGTCGACGGAGTAGGTCGAGCCGATGCCGTTGCAGGCGTCGGATCCCCGCACCGAACCGTCCTCGGCGAAAGTGAGGAACCCGAGTCCGTCCGGATCGACCCACGTGCCGACGAATCCTGCGTCGGTACCACCGTCCGGAGCCGGGCTGTCATCGCTGCTGCCGTTGCTTTCCGTCACCGGTGTCTCCTGTGTGTGGATGGGATCGTCGGAGTCCTGGGCACTCGGGGTGCAGCCGACGAGGACGACCGCAGCCGTAACGACGGCTGCGGTTATGGCGAGGGGTTGCCGGATGTTCCTCATGGTGTCCACTGTGCCAGACGGGGCGCCCTGGTCTTACCAGTACGAACTATCTACGCAGGACGGAGCACGCCGAGGAACTCGCCGTCCGCACCGTGCACGGTCAGGAAGAGACCGTAGTGGTGGACGGACCGCGCCTGCAGGAGCCACGGGCTCCACGGGCCATCGCAGGCCTGCTGGGTAGAGACAAAGGGCTCGATGAAGGCGACGTTGCCGGCGGTGGTGTAGGTGGAACCGATGCCGTTGCAGCTGTCGGTGCCGGACACATTGTTCTCGTCGCCGAAGGCCAGGTAGCCGCCACCGTTCGGGTCAGCGTCGACCCACCGTCCGGAGAAATCCGTCGACAGAGAGGACTCCGGCGAAATGGTGCCGGAGGTTTCCGGGGTCCCCTGTGCCTGGGCAGCTCCCGTCGCGGGCCCGACGGCGAGTCCTGCCGCCGCGAGCATTGCCACGGCTCCGGTGATGATCCTCTTCCTGAACGTCGTCTGTGCCACTGCTTCTTTCACTCCTTCATGCGGGGGTTTTACAGAAGCCATCGGCGCATCCCTCGAGACCGTTAACGGTGACTATTCAGGACGCAGGTCCGTGACCGCGTCATCCCGCAGGAAATTCCCCGCCATCTCCACCGCAGGGCCGGAGGAGTCGGCGCCTTCGATGAAGGCACAGAAGGCGATGTCGCCGACCACGCCGACGAACCATCCGTGGGCGGTGTTGTCGTCCACCTCTGCGGTACCGGTCTTACCACCAAGACCGTCGATGTCACTCAACGAGGAGGCCGACCCGGACTCCACCGTCTCCCGCATCATTGACCGCAGCGACTCGACCACCTGCGGGTCCATCGGGTCCGGGGACTGGTCGGCCTCGGTCTTCTCGCCCTGGACCAGGGTCGGGGTGACCATCTGTCCTCCGTTGGCCACCGAGGCCTCCATCAAGGCCAGGCCGAAGGGAGAGGCGAGCACCTCGCCCTGGCCGATCGCCGACTCCACGCGGGCGGCACCCTGGTCGGTCTCCGGCACCGAACCGGTGACCGAGGTCATCCCCGGTGCCTCGAAGTCCACACCGAGCCCCAGCTGGGCCGCAGTGTTCTTCAGGTCCGCCGGCTCCAGGTCCCGGGAGATCAGCGCCTGGGTGGTGTTGCAGGACTCGGCGAAGGCGGTGTGCATCGGGACCGTACCCAGGTCGAAGTCCTCGTCGTTGGGGATCACGCGACCGTCGACCTCCACCGATGCCGGGCACTCCACCTCCTCGTCCGGGGTGACGGTTCCGCGGGCAAGTGCAGCAGAGGTCGTCACGGTCTTGAACGTCGATCCCGGAGGGAACTGTCCCGTCAATGCCGGGGTTCCCTGGGCGTTGGCGGCGTCATTCTGGCTGGCGGCGAGGATTCCGCCGGTGGAGGCTGACATGGCCACGATCGACGCTGGATTGTCCTCGGAGTCTACTGCGCGCTGGGCCGCGCTCTGGGCACCGAGATCCATGGTGGTACGGATCGGGTCGGACTCCTCCGGCGCCTGGTCACCGAGCACAACGGGATCGCTGTTCTCGGTTCCGGTCGTCGAAAGGCTCCACCCGGCTGTGTCGTCGAGTCGCTGCTCCCAGAACTCGCGCAGGCCGCCGTCCAGCGGCGAGGCGGTATCCGGATCGGAGAGCAGGCGTCCTTCCTCGCGGGAGTCGACACCGGGCACGGCGGTCAGTGCCTCGCTGACCTTCGCGGCGTCATCGGCACGAAGCGACAGCAGTGCCGTGCCCTCCTCACCGGCCTCGGCGATCTGTGCGGCAGCGTCCTCGGTGTCGAAGTCGGGCATCACGGGCTGGACCGCTTCGGCGATGGCGGACGCCTGCCCCTCGGGGTCGAGCTCCGGGGTGGTCGCCGCAGTGAACGCGGTGACATCGTTCCAGGAAAGTTGCTCCTCGTTGCGCCGGTCGAGCACCGGCAGGTCGTACGTGCGGTCGTCGGAGTAGGTGACCGAGGAGTCCGGGGTCAGCTCCGTGGAGAGGATCGTCGGGTCCCAGGCCACGGCATCGTCGTCACCGGTGGACAAGGTGCCGTCCGAGGTGACCTCGTCTCCGGAGGGGACGGTCCAGGTCACCGTCGTCGCTGTGCCGTCCCCGCCGTCTCCTTCGTCACCGGTCTCGAGTGAGAAGGTGGTGTCCCCGATGTTGCCTTCGAGTTCCTCGAGATAGGTCTCGGCCGCCTCCGGGTCGTCGGTGTGGGACGCCGCGGTCGACCAGTCGGCATCGTTCAGGGCCTCGACGAAGTCATCGGTGGGCGAGGACGACCACGGCGCCGAGCAGCCGCCGAGGAGCAGGCCGACGGAGGTCACGGTCACGGTGACCGCCGCTGCCAGGGATGCGGGCGAACTGATGGATGCCCCGGATGATCTCTTCATGCTTGGCAAGTACACCCGTCAACGGAGGTCGATGCAATGACCGACACCGCATATTCGCCAGTCGTCCTGCGAATACTCGCAGGTCACCGTTCGCTGCGGAGCTCGTCAACCAGGATTCTCGCGACCCTTCCGATACTGGTGTCCACGGTCGGTAGGTTGCCGCCGGGACGGGCCGCCCGCGTCATGACACACACCGTGACCGGTGGTTCATCGTCCACGGTGATCACCGAGGTCTCTCCCCGGAATGCGCCGATGGTGCCGGTCTTGCCGTGGAAGCTGACGCCTGAGGCGGGGAATCCGGAGGGGATCCGGTGCAGCCACGCCTGCTGGCCCAGAATCGTCCGGCCGAGCGATCTCGCGGACCGGTCAGACGGAGAAGACCGCGAGGACGGAGTACCGGACCAGAACCAGTCGATCAGGGCACACAGTTCCTGCGCCGTGCTCGTCGATCGGTAGGCCACAGCATCCGATTCCGCGCCCGGGTGACCGCTGACATGCTGGACGGCGTCCTGCTCTGCGGTACCTGGACGTCCCGCGGCGGCGTGGTCGGAGGCGGCGGACAGCGCGTCCACGACGTTCGTCGACCTCAGGTCGAGCTCGTCGATCAACCGGTTGACGGCGCCGGGGGCGTCCTCTTCGATCAGTCGGAAGAGCCGGTGCGCCGCGACGTTGTCGGAGACCATCACCATCTGGCGCATCAGGTCCCGGACGCTCACCTCGATGTCGTCGTCGTACCACCCGAAGCCGACTCCACCGCGTGGACCCTCCCGGGAAGACACGGTGACCCGTGACGTGGGGTCGATCAGTCCCTCGTCGATGCTCAGGCAGGCCGCACCCAGCAGATGCATCTTGTACATGGAGGCCGTGGGGACGATGTGGGTCCCGCCGAGCCCACGGCCGGTGGAGGGCTGACCGGTGTGCTGCGCCCACACCCACCCGTCGCAGCCGGCCGTGGTGAACTCGGTGCGGATCAGGTCGCGTGTGTCGGCGCGGAGGACGGTCACGACGGTTCCTCCGTCGGCTGCTGAACGGACTGCACAGCGGCGCGGAGGTGCCTGTCCACCGTTGCCCGGATGTCACTGCCGTCCTCGAGGGTGCTGCGGTCTGGATGCACGACGCAACGCAGTCGTTGCGACAACGCGGCAGGTGCCGGGACCGAGGGCCAGAGCCCACTGAGCTCTGGGGAAACCAGGGCGACCGTGCCCGGGGTGGCCAGCCGTGCAGACAGATCGGTCAGCGAGCTCCACTGTTCGGTGCGCAGGGTGAGGCCCAAGGTGAACAGGGCGTCCTCGAGGCGGTCCGCGGCGGCCGGACTGACCGACCTGGTGTTGTCGAGGAGAACGGCATCCGGCTCCTTCGCCAGTGCAGACCACCGCGACGGTTTCGTACCCAGGCCCGCGAAGAACCGGGGAATCTCGTGGAGCTGACCCCGCAACAGGTCACCGGTGGGGCAGGGGTCCTCGATGACTGCGACCTCGAGCTCCATGGCGTTCACGGCCTCGACCAGTTCGGTGGAGGTGCCGGTGGTGACCTGTGTCGTATGCCGGGTGTGCAGCCGTTCCATCAGGCCGTGGCTTGCTCCCGGAGGCATCGACGGGACGATGCCGATACCCAGGTCATGCGAGGCCGCGGAGAGTCGGGTCGTTGCGGCGGCCAGTGAGGCGGCGTCCCGCACCAGTACCCTTACCTGCGGAAGGAGGTGACGTCCTGCCGCGGTGGGGGTCACGCCGGACGAACCGCGTTCGATGAGCGGGGTTCCCACGTAGTTCTCGAGCTTCTTGATCGCCTGGGACACCGGGGACTGGGTGACACCGAGTCGTTCGGCGGCAGCCGTCATGCCGCCCTCTTCCACGACTGCGAGGAAATACTCCCAGTTTCTCAGCGAATCGGGGCGACTGTTCATGCCGCCATCGTAGGGGATGGCGAGCTACCCGGGTCTCCTGTACGTTCGGCGACGAAAGTGACTGATTCAGTCGCAGTCGGTCATCACCGGAGAAGGGACACCACCACTGATGCTCACCAACGACTTCTACACCTCAGCCACCCAGGGGCCTTTCGAGACAGCCTCGATCGGATCTCTCGAACTCGAGGAAGGTGGGGTGATCCAGGACTGCTGGCTGGCCTACGCCACCGCCGGTGAGCTCAACGCCGACAAGTCCAACGCGATCCTCATCCCGACCTGGTACTCGGGCACCCACGGCACCTGGTTCCAGCACTACATCGGGGACGGCCATGCGCTGGACCCGAGCAAGTACTTCATCATCAGCGTCAACCAGATCGGCAACGGCATGTCGGTCTCCCCGCGGAACACCGAGGACGACTCGATCGCCATGTCGAAGTTCCCGAACGTCCGGATCGGGGACGACGTCGTCGCCCAGGAACGACTGCTGCGCGAGAAGTTCGGCATCGAGAAACTCTTCGCCGTCGTCGGCGGATCCATGGGCGCCCAGCAGACCTATGAGTGGATCGTCCGCTTCCCGGACAAGGTTCAGCGTGCCGCACCGATTGCCGGGACGGCGAAGAACACGCCCCATGACTTCATCTTCACCCAGACACTCAATGAGACCATCGAGGCTGACCCAGGTTTCAATGGAGGCGAATACTCCTCGCACACCGATGTCGCTGATGGTCTCCGTCGTCAGTCGCACCTGTGGGCGGCGATGGGCTTCTCCACCGAGTTCTGGAAGCAGGAGGCGTGGCGCGGTCTCGGATTCGAGACGAAGGAGGCCGTGCTGGCTGACTTCCTCGACCCGCTGTTCATGTCCATGGACCCCAACACCCTGCTGAACAACGCCTGGAAGTGGCAGCGCGGGGACGTCTCCCGGCACGCCGACGGCGACCTCGCCGCTGCCCTGGGGCGGGTCACCGCCACCACCTTCGTGATGCCGATCAGCGAAGACATGTTCTTCCCGGTGCGCGACTGCGCCGCCGAGCAGGAACTGATCACCGGCAGTGAGCTGCGGGTCATCGACGACATCGCCGGCCACCTCGGCCTGTTCAACATCAGCGCGTCCTACATGGAGCAGGTGGACCGGAACCTCAGCGAGCTCTTCGCCCGCGAAGTGCAGGGCTGATTCAGTCAGCGATCCCCAGGTTCTGCAGCAGCTCCGGGGCACTGTAGAGCACCACGATCGCCCCGACGATGCCGATGGTCCAGGAGAACGCACCTGCGGCATTGCGGATGCTCCAGTCCTGCACACGACCGAGCAGGCCGTCCAACCGGTTCCCGATGAGACCGCGCCCCAGAGCCAGGACGATGCCTGGCAGGCACATCACCGCACAGTAGGCCACGAGGATCAGTGCGGCCCGTCCGATTCCGGCGCCGCTGTCGACGATGATGCCGATCGCCGCGAGGTAGGGGAGCATGCTCGCGGCCTCGATCACCCCGGCCAGCAGTGCCAGCCCGGTCAACGCCCGGAAACTGCCCACGGCGTCCCGTGCGCGTCCGATCCACCGGCGACCGCCCTCCTCAGGGTCACCGCCGCGCTTCCGGATCGCCTTCGGGTCGACGTAGAACGACCACAGGAACAGTGCGACACCGATGACCACGTAGACGAACAGCGCGGGCGTCGACCGTAGGGCGTCCCCGAATCGCTCGAAAAGAGGGAGAGCCCCGGCGGTGAGGGCGAGACCGAGAGCGAAGTAGAACACCCCGATGACCAGCAGGTAGTACAGCGTCCGCACGGCGATACGACCGGCACCCATCGAGGCGCCGGCGGTCACGAGCAGCAGCACCGGGACGACGAGGGTCCCGATGCTGGTGGAGTCGATGAGGGCGAGCACCGCCAGTGCCAGGGAGCTGAGTTGGTCAGGGAGCGTGTCCATAGGTCCATGTTGCGGAACCCGGTAGGTGGAGAACCTCCCCCTTTCGGTGGAGATTGCCGCGCCGCCTGTCTTGCTAGCGTTGCAGGTATGACGCCTCCGACCACCACCGCAACGGTGACCGCGCGTGACGTCCGCGCCGCGGTGATCTACGTCGTGGCGGTCCTCGTGCTCTTCCTCGCCGGCATTTCGGACGATCCACTGTTGGGCGTCCTGCTCACCGACGGACCCCTGTGGCCGGGGACGGTCTCGTTGGTGCTGATGCTCGTGTGTGCCGCCGTGACCGCCTTCAGGACGGCCCGACCCGTGGTTCTGCTGGCGTTCGTCGTTCCGGTGGCGTTGGCCGAGCTCTTCCTGGGGACGCAGACCAGCGCCTACCTGCTGATCGTCGAGGCGTTGTGGGCGCCAGTCGCCCGGGGCAGCTGGAGACTCGCACGGGCGACGACCATCGTGGGTGTGGTCGTCGCGGTCATCTTGGGCGCGGTGTTCCTGGCGGCAGGAGTCGTGTCCCTTCCCTGGACCACCGCCGCGGTCGTCGCGGGATTGATCATCGTGGTCGTCGTGTTCACCCCACTGGCCTGGGCATGGGAGGTCCGCCACCACCGGATGGCGCAGGAGGCTGCCGAGAACCTGGCGGTCGCCGAGCATGCACTGGCCGGGGAACGCGCCGCCCGGGAGGTCGAGGCAGACCGGCTACGCATCGCCCATGACCTTCACGATGTCGTCGCGGGGCACCTTTCGGCGGTCACGCTGCACACCAGTCTCGCGGCCGAGCTCGAGGATGAGGAGGCACGGGACCGGTCCCTGGAGACTGCCCGCGGCAGTGCCGAGGCCGCCCTGCACGACCTGAGGTCGGTGATCGACGTCCTGTCTCGATCCGGTTCCGGCGAGGAACCTGGCGGCAGTCCCGGAGGCGGCACGGCCCAAACCACGCTCAGCTGGGACATTCTGAGACGGCGTCTCGGGGAGGACGCAACGGTGGAGATTACCGAGGAGGTGGACGAGGTGCCCGTCGGTGTGCGGACGACAATGCTGCATATCGCCGCCGAAGCGGTGACGAATGCGAACCGTCACGGCGAGACGCCCCGTTCACTGCAGGTCGGAGTCGAGGACGGGGAGATGATCATGCGCTGCGTCAACGCACTGGCCACGATCCCTCCAGCGTCCTCGTCTGCGCCGACACTCGGTCTGCGCACCATGTCCAACCGCGCCGCCATGGTGAGCGGAACGGTGCAGGCCGGACCGACCGGGGAGCCCGGTGAAGAACTCTGGACGGTCTCCGCACGACTTCCGGTGAACCCCGACACCCTAGAGGACGGTGACTGATGCCCAGTTCAGCCATCCGCGTCCTGGTCGCCGATGACCACGCCGCCTTCCGTTCCGGGATCGTGACCCTGTTGGAGTCCGCCCCCGACATCAGCGTGGTCGGGGAGGCGGCGGACGGCCCCACCGCGCTCGAGGTCGCCGCTGCGACAAATCCGGACGTCGTGCTTACCGACGTCCGCATGCCGGGGGCGACCGGTATCGAGATCACCCCGCAGCTCTGCGCATCGGGGGCCAGGGTGTTGGCGATCTCCGCCTTCGGTCTCGACGACTACGTCCTCGACGCGATCGCCGCCGGCGCGGACGGCTACCTGGTGAAGACGGAGCGTCCGGCGAACATCATCGCCGCCGTCCGTTCGGTGTCCCGGGGCGAGGCGGCCTTGTCCAATGAGACGACCACGGCCGTGATCACTGCCTTGCGGCAGCGGGCAGAGCGTACTGAACAAGTACGTCAGTCCTCGCAGGACACCGAGATCCACCTCACCGACCGCGAGGAGGAGGTGCTGGCACTCGTCGCCGAAGGGCACTCCAACAGGTCCATCGCCGAGACCTTGTTCATCGGGGAGGCCACGGTCAAGACGCACCTCGGCAATCTCTTCACCAAGCTCGAGGTCACCTCCCGTATGCAGGCCGCGGTCTGGCATCACCAGCACCGGTGAGACCCGGTCCTGGCGTACCGTCGTGGCCATGACCGGAACCCGTTACACCCACGGCCACGGTGAGGCCGTCCTGGGAACCCACTCCACACGCACCGCCGAGGACTCGGTGGGGTTCGTCCTGCCGCACCTGCACCGGGACTCCCGGGTGCTCGACGTCGGATGTGGGCCCGGGTCGATCACCGTGGATCTCGCAGCCCTGGTCGCGGGGTTCGGAGGCTCGGCGTCCCAGGTCACCGGGGTGGAGAACACCGAGGTGCCGCTGACCTCGGCCAGGGAGCTGGCGGCGGCGAGGGGAGTAGGGGCCACCTTCCAGACCGGTGACGCCTACGCCCTGCCGTTCACCGACAGTTCCTTCGATATCGTGCTCGCCCACCAGGTTCTGCAGCACCTGGATGACCCGGTGGCCGCATTGCGCGAGTTCGCCCGCGTCTGCGCCCCGGGTGGGCTGGTGGCGGTCCGCGATGCCGACTACGCCGGTATGCACTTCCACCCGGAGACCGAGGGAATGCGGCTCTGGCAGTCCAACTACCGCCAGCGGGCGCGGGACAACGGTGGCGAGCCGGACGGCGGCCGCCACCTGGTGCGCTGGGCGCTGGAGGCCGGCTTCCGTCCCGGACAGATCAGCGTCGGGACATCCACCTGGACCTACTGCACAGGACGCACCGACGGCACCGGGCACGCGGGGCGTCCTACGTGGTTGGCGGAGAGCTGGATCCGACGCACCCGGGACGCCGCGGACGGCATCGCTGACGCAGACGTCGAGGCCATCTGTCGGGGTTGGCAGCAGTGGGCCGAGGATCCGGCGGCGGTATTCGTGATGCCACACGGCGAGTTGTTGGTGAGGATCTGACCAGCATGGAAGAATCGGCCCCATGAGTAACCAGCAGCCCTACCGACCTGACCCCAACCGCGGCTACGGCCAGAACCAGCCGACCCGCCAGTACAGCCAGCAGCAGTACAACCCGCAGCAGCAGTACGGTCAGCAGCAGTACGGCCAGGCACCCCAGCCGAACCAGCCCCGTAACCAGAAGCCGGAGCAGAGCCTGCTGGCAGGGATGTTCGACACCAAGAAGGTCATCATCAACCTGGTGATCCTGGGTGTGCTGTGCGCGGTGATCTCCTTCGCCATCCTCCTGGTGGTCGATCTGCTCGTCTCCGCGATCACCGGCTGGGGAGCCCAGGGCCCGGGCAACGCCGTGGTCTACGGCGCGATCGCCGGCATCGTCGGCGTGCTCGCCGGCCTGCTGTACATCCCGGTGGTCGGTACCGGCAACGAGAACCTCTTCGGCATGGCGATCGTGGCGCTGACCCTGGCTGCGATCGTGATCTACGTGCTCTCCGGTGGACTGCTCGACGGTGACTGGAACACCATCCTCACTCTGGCGGCGATCCTGTGCACCGCCGGCACCGCCTACCTCGCGCCGACACGTATTGAGTCCGCGCGTGTGCGATGACTGAATTGCCCCTGCAGTTCGCGCTGACGGAGTTGTCGGTGGAGGACTCTGAGGGGATCAACGATCTGAGTCGTCTCGACCACAGGTGGTACGAGGACTACTTCGGTGCGAACCCCGGGAACCTCCCGGACTTCTGGCACGCAAAGTTGCGGGGGGACGCCTACTTCACCCACCGGCTCTGGATCGCCCGGGGGCCGGCGGGGGACCAGGTTGACGTGCCGCTCGGCATGGCGGACCTCACCCTGCCGAACAAGGAGGACACCGACCAGGCATGGGTCGAGATCATCGTCCCGCCGGTGCACCGGGGACGGGGAGTGGGCCGTTTCCTCGTCGAGAACGCGCTGCGTCCCGCGATCGAGGAGTCGGGGCGTAGCATCGTCAGCTTCTTTTCCGAACTGGTCTCCGAGTCAAGGGAGGAGAACTCCCTGACAAGGGAACTCGGGCTGGAACCGAAGTGCTCCGCACACTCGCAGAAACTCGATCTCCCACTGGCCGACGACCGCTTCCGACGGCTACGGGATGCCACTCTTCAGCACATCAACGGCTACCGCATCGACGGTTGGGTCGGCGAGGTCCCCGATGAGCACATTGACCTCTGGTGTGAACTGGTCAATGAGTTCAGCAGAGGACTACCGATGGAGGACTTCGAGTCGGAGCCTCCGTTGACCACCCCGGACCGCATCCGGGAGCGGGAGGAGAAGAACCGGCAGACGGGAAAGACGTTCGTCACCTCTGTAGCCTTCGCCAAGGACGGTTCGCTGGTGGCACTGACCCAGGCCGAGGTGGGCACGAGCGCATCCTGCACTCTCGCCCTGCAGGCGAACCTGATCGTCACGCACGCCCACCGCGGACACCGACTGGGGATGGCGGTGAAACTGGAGGGACTGCGTCTGCTCCACGAGTACTTCCCGAACATCACGACGATCGCGACCTGGAACTCGCAGGTCAACGTACACCCTCTCGGGTTGAACCGGGAGATCGGTTTCCGGCAGATCGGACGTGAGGTCTGCTACCAGGGCCAGGTACAGCGCGGTGTAGTATGAGTCTCGACCCTGACAGGTAAAGAAAGGCAACCCTGTGACAGAAACGGCGCTGGACATCCCCCTCATCGACATCTCCGACTGGCGAACTGCCACGTCCAAGGAGCGTCAGCATATGGCGGAGCGCCTCGACGCGGCCATGATCAACTCCGGGTTCTTCATGGTCACCGGCCACGGTATCGACGAGTCACTGTCCGCGGCCGTACGGGAAGCCTCCGCAAGGTTCTTCCGCCTGCCGGACGAAGTAAAGGAGAACTACCGCACCGTCGTCGGCGGTCGCGGATGGATCCGCAGCGGGGACGAAGCCAACGCCTTCTACGGGGAGGACATCGACCCGGACAAGGCCGATCTCAAGGAGACGCTGACCTTCGGCCGCGAGCACACGACCGGGGACGCGCAGATCGACGCGGAGTTCTTCGCCCCGAACGTCTACCCGGCGGAGGTTCCGGAGCTCGAGGAACTCGTCCTGTCCTGGATCGAGGGCGCCCGCACCCTCTACGAAGACCTGCTGGAGATGCTGGCCACCGCCCTGGGGCTCGACATGAACTTCTTCGTGGACCGGGCGGCCAACTCACCGAACACCTTCAACATCAACCGCTACCCGGCGCTCGATGTGGTTGGCGCGGCCCGTGCGGACCAGTACCGGATCGCCCCGCACACCGACTGGGGCCTGGTGACCATTCTCGACCGGCAGCCCGGCTACGGCGGCCTGCAGGTGCAGACCGCCGACGGTTCCTGGGAGGACGCCCCGTACGTCGAGGGCGCGCTGACGATCAACATCGCCGATCTGCTGGCCCGCTGGACCGGAGACCGGTGGCGCTCCACGAAGCACCGGGTGCTCGCCCCCAGCGCGGACGCACCTTCCGAGGAACTGGTCAGCATCATCTGCTTCTGCGAGCCGAACATGGACCAGATCGTCGAGCCGCTCGCTCCGCCGGTCGGCGGGGGAGCACAGTATGAGCCGGTGCGAGCCGCAGACTACTTCACCGAACGCAACGCCGCCGCCACAGTGGGCGACGGCGTCGTGGTGAGCTGAATCAGGTCCGGGCTAGTCTGTCCCGGATTCGATGGCGCGCTCAAGGCGGTCGATCTTGCCGTCGATCTCACCCTCGTAACCGGGCCGGATGTCGGCCTTGATCACCAGTGAGATCCGGGACCCGAACGGCGCGACGGCCTCGGTGGCACGCTTCACGACGTCGAACACCTCGTCCCATTCGCCTTCGATCTCGGTGAACATGCTCGACGTCCGGTTGGGCAGGCCGGAGTCCCGGACCACCTTGACCGCTTCGGCGACCGCATCGTGGACGGAGCCGTCCGGATTGCTGCCCGTGCCGGACGGGGACACCGAGAACGCGACGATCATGCGTCAGAGCTCCAGCTTGTCCAGGCCGGCGCGGAAACGGTCGACGGCGCCGTCGACGTCCTGCAGCTTGTCCAGGCCGAACAGCCCCAGGCGGAAGGTGGAGAAGTCCTCCGGCTCACCGCACTGCAGCGGCACACCAGAGGCGACCTGGATTCCGGCCTCCTTGAACTTCGCCCCGGACTTCACGGCGGGATCGTCGGTGTAGGCGACGACCACGGAAGGGGCGGCGAACTCGCCGGTGGCGATGGCCTGGATACCGCGCTCCTCCAACAAGGCGCGGACCTTGGTGCCGAGCTCGATCTGGGCCTCGCGCAATTTCTCCAGGCCGATCTCACGGGCCTGGACCATCAGCTCGGCATTGTGTGCCAGGCCATCGGTCGGCAGGGTGGCGTGGTAGGGGGTCTGGCCCTCGGCGTAGGAGTCGGTGATGAACAGCCACTTCTTCAGGTCGGCGGCGAAGCTGGTGGAGGTGGAGTTCGACACGGCGTCGCGTCCGGCTTCGCTGAGCATGACGTAGCCGGCGCACGGGGTGCCGCTCCAGCCCTTCTGCGGGGCGCTGACCAGCACGTCGACGCCGACGGCCTTCATGTCGACCCAAGAGGCGCCGGAGGCGACACAGTCGAGGACGAACAGGGCGCCGACCTCGTGGGCGGCCTCACCGAGTGCGGTGAGGTAGGCATCGGTGAGCTGGATGCCGGCAGCGGTCTCCACGTGGGGGGCAATCACGATCTCCGGGCGCTCGGCGCGGATGGAGGAGGTGACCTCGTCGATCGGGGCAGGGATCCAGGTCGCGGTGGACTCGTCACCGGTCTGGCGTGCCGCGTGCACGGTGACATCGTCGGTGATCTTCCCCGCGTCGATGATCTGCGACCAGCGGAAGGAGAACAGCCCATTGCGCACGATGAGGGTCTTCTTGTCGGTGACAAGCTGACGTGCTACCGCCTCCATGCCGTAGCTGCCGCCACCGGGGACGACGGCCACGGTCTCGGCGTTGTAGGTCTCCAGCAGTATGTTGCGGATGTCCTGCATCACGCCGACGAAACGGGCCGACATGTGGTTGAGGGAACGATCGGTGAAGACGACGGAGTACTCGAGGAAACCGTCCGGATCGATGTCAGAGTGGGGAAGAGTCATACTGAACATTCTTACATATCATCATCTGCACGTTTGACTGAAGGTCCGCCTCTTCCCTGGACAAGGCACATGACGAGGAAAAGGTGATTGAGCCTGTGCGCAGGGTAGTCTGACCTGAACAACGTTGCGGATTGTGGTGGATGGAGAAAGTGTCGATGGTCGGAAGATTCTCAGGTTCAGCGGTGGAGAGTGTGCTCGGTGGTCTCGGTCGTATGGACCGAGACGTCTTCGACGCTGTCGCGGGGGCGGACAACCCCCGCCTGGACGCTTTCCTGCCGGCACTGACCCGGGCCGCGGACTACTCCCGCCTGTGGCTCGGTATCGCCGGGGCGATGGCGCTGACAGGGAACCCACGACTTCAGCGTTCGGCTGCCAGGGGAGTAGTCAGTGTCGGCATCACGAGCCTGGTGGCCAACCAAGGGGCGAAGCGGCGGTGGCAGCGTGCCCGTCCCGGTCACACCTCGGTACCGATGGCCCGACGCATCCGCCGTTACCCGACGTCCAGCTCCTTCCCCTCCGGTCACTCCGCCAGTGCCGCTGCCTTCGCCACCGGCGTTGGCGTGGAGTCCCCGGGGATGGGGACGGCACTCGCCGGTCTCGCCGGTCTGGTGGGCTTCTCCCGGGTCTACACCGGTGCACACTATCCCGGGGACGTCCTGGTCGGCTTAGGAGTCGGCGCCGTCGTCTCACGCCTCGGTGCCCGGCTCGTCCCACCGCCGGTACCCGAGGCCGACACCACGGTCGAACCCTCGGTCGTCCGTGCCGAGGAACGTCCGGACGGCGCCGGTCTGATCCTCGTGGTGAACCCGGCGTCCGGTGGCGGCACAGGGGAGAGGGTCCTCCAGGAGGTGGAGAAGGGGTTGCCGTCCGCGGAGATCATCGCACTGGACGAGGACGATGACGTCGAGAAGGTCCTGGAGGACGCCGCAGCGCGGGCAGAGATCCTGGGCGTCGCCGGCGGCGACGGCACCGTGGCCACCGCCGCGGGCGTCGCACGGGACACCTGCATCCCGCTGGCCGTGTTCCCGGGCGGGACGTTCAACCACTTCGCCAAGCAGATCGGCTGCGAGACGACGGACCGGACCATCGCCGCGGTGAAGTCCGGGGCTATGGGGAAGGTGGACGTGGTCACCCTCAACGACGAGACCACGCTGCTGAACACCTCGAGCATCGGTATCTACCCACGGTTCGTCGAGGTCAGGGAGAAGTTCGAGTCCAAGACCGGCAAGACCGTAGCCGCGGTCATCGCCGCATGGCAGATGCTGAAGGAGGAGAATGCCGTCACCCTGCGCTACGACGGTAAGACGCTGCAGACCTCGCTCTTCTTCGTCGGCAATTCGGTGTACCATCCGGCGGGATTCGCGCCGGTCGACCGCTCGAGCGTCGAGGACGGCCTGCTGGATGTGCGGATGCTGGAGACCGGCCGACGGTTCTCGCGTCTGCGCACCATGGCAGCGCTGCTGACCGGGAACCTGGCGCGCAGCCCGCTGTACCACGAGCTCCGGCGACCGGAGTTCCGCTGTGAGGTGCTCAGTGAGCCCACTGCGGTGGCCTACGACGGAGAGATCGGGGACGAGGTCGCCGAGCTGGAGTACGTCTCGCACTACCGAGCGCTGACCGTCTACCGTCCCTGATCGGACCGCCTCCCGCGGAGCTTGTCGGCGTAGGTCTTCCTGGAGTCGGCGTCGTGCCAGGAGGCCTGGTCACTCAGGGAGTAGAGGTTGTCACCGTGGTGCCGCGGGATTACGTGGATGTGCAGGTGCCACATGTCCTGGTTGCCGTCCGGTTCATTGTGCTGGCGGACGGTGATGCCGCTGCAGCCGTAGGTTTCCCGCATGCGGACCGCGATGTCCTGGGTGAGGTCCCACAGCTCATGGCCGACATCGCGCGGGATGTCGTAGATGTTCTCGTGGTGTTCCCGGGGGACGACCAGCACGCCACCAGGATTGTTCGGCCACCACTTCGGCGAGACGAGTGCGAAGACCGTGTCGCGGTCGGCGACGAGGTCGGAGGGCTGGTTGTGCTCGCTGTACCGTCCTGCGACGACGTCACACATGGGGCAGCGGTAGCCGTCAGGTGCATGCGTGATCGTCATGCAGTCGACGCTACCGCAGAGCATGTCGGAAGAGTTTCCCAAACGAATGTATATGACATGTCCACTATCGGTCCGTGCGTGGTAGAACGGATGGGGTCGGTCGCCTACAGGGCCGATCACAGCAGAAACGCCACATAACTTCCAGTGAAAGGACCGCGCGCAATCATGGCCAAGAACAGTGACAAGGACCTTCGAAAGGCCCGCAATGCAGGACGTGCCGTCAGCGCTCTCGGCGTGGGGTTCCTCGGCGCTGCAGGTGGTAGCTGGTACTTCATCCGCCAGCAGCTCCTCGCGGAAGGCATCACCGTGCACCCGGACGTGAAGTCGCTCGCAGGCAGGAAGGTGGGGGACCCGGTCACCGCCTACGCCCAGGCGGACATCGTCAACAAGCATGCGTTGGCACAGACCAACGGCAAGGCCTTCGCCGAGCTGGACTTCGAGGATCCGGGTCGCGAGGTGGCCCTGATGGCGGCGAACGTCCGCTCGTCCCTGCTGACCTCCGTGCTCTCCTTCGGGCTCTCGGGGCTTGCCGCCGGGGTCGGTGCGACCGCCGTCGTGGCAGGTCGCGGGCTGACGAAGATCGCCGCCTCCGGCGAGTAGTGCAATCGCCCGTCGGCCCCGCACGTCCCTTGTACGCTGTGGGGCATGACTTCTGCAGCCGGCAGCCCGGATAATCCACTTGACCTGCTCATTGTCGGGGCAGGACTGTCGGGTATCGACCTTGCTCACCACGTCTCCCATGCTTTCCCTGACTGGTCGTGGGAAATCCACGACGTCAACGAGGATCTCGGGGGAACGTGGCACACATTCACCTATCCGGGTATCCGCTCGGATTCGGACATGGCCACCTACGGTTTCCCGTTCCGGCCGTGGCCGCATGAGGGAGCCCTGGGGGACGGTGCGGACATCAAGGAGTACATCCGTGACGTCGCGCGGGACTGCGGCGCGCTCGACAGGCTGCATACCGGCTCATGTATCAAGGACTCCGACTGGCGTACCGACGACCGCCTGTATGTGGTGACCGCTGTCTCCCAGAACGGGGTGGAGACAGGGGAGAGGACGTTCTACGCCCGCCGGGTCCACTACGCCTCCGGCTATTACGCCCATGACCACGGATTCCGTCCTGAGTTCCCTGGCGAGGACGCCTTCTCCGGCACCATCATCCACCCCCAGCACTGGTCCGAGGAGCTGGATCCGGTGGGGAAGAGGATCATCGTCATCGGTTCCGGGGCCACGGCAGTCACGCTGGTCCCGGCATTGGAGCGTGCCGGTGCCCAGGTGACGATGCTGCAGCGCAGCCCGACATACGTTGCTCCGATGGCACCGACGGACAAGATCAGTGCGTTCTGGAAGCGGGTTCTGCCTGATCGTCCGGCTCATACCGTGGCGCGGCTGAACCACGCGGCCAGGGACCAGGTGCAGCAGTTCATCGGCCAGCGGACCCCGTGGCTGTTCAAGCGTGCACTGCGGAGGATGCAGGCGTCCTACCTGGGCAGCGAGGAGATCGATCGTCACTTCACGCCGCGACACCAGCCAGGGGAGAAGCGGGTGTGCAAGGCTCCGGACGGTGACCTCTTCCGGTCGCTGGAGCGAGGCGCGGGGATCGTCACAGACACTATCGAGCGGTTCACCCGGGACGGTGTGCAGGTCAGTTCCGGCCGGGAGCTTGATGCCGACATCATCGTGACCGCCACGGGGATGGACCTGCTGGCCTTCGGCGGCGGCACGCTCAGCATCGACGGGCACGCACTAGCGGTCAACGAGCAGGTCTTCTACCGGGGGATGATGCTGGCTGGTCTGCCGAACTTCAGTTTCTCCGTCGGCTACATCAACGGGTCGTGGACGCTGCGGTCCGATCTGGTGTCCCGGTACATGGTGAAGCTCTGGAAGAGTGGGGAAGCGTACTACTGTCCGGAGCTTCCCGGTGAGGATGGCAGACGGGCCGGACGGATGGATCGCCCGTTGTTCGACTTTCCCGCTGCCTACCTGCGACGCGGCGCCAACCGTTTCCCACGTCAGGGATACAGTCCTCCGTGGCGGTACACCCAGAACTACCTCCGTGAGCTGGTCGAGTTCACGTTCGGGAACCAGCGGCGCGACATGGCGTTCGGGGAACGGAGTCTGTCTCGTTCCCGGGACAGGAAGACCGCCTGACCCTGGACACGACGAAACCGTGGTCCCGACTGTCGTCGGGGCCACGGTCGTCGTTGCTGATGCGGCTAGTGCCACTCACATCCGTGATCACGTGAGCTCACGGAGAGTGACTGGCCGATGGAACTGGATCACCGGCGTATCAGAGGCTGCCGGTGAGGGAGTCCAGGGAGGACTCGACAGAGCCGGCATCCTCACCGTTCTCCGGGGCGGGGGCCTCGTCAGGGGCACCCTCCGGTGCCTCGGACGGAGCCTCAGCGGACGACTCGCCCTGCGGGCCGTCAGCCGGTGCCTCGCCCTCCGGGGCGTCGGCCGGTGCGTCAGCAGGTGCCTCACCCTGCGGTCCGTCGGTCGGTGCCTCCGGGGCGGCGCCCTGGGCATCCTCAGCGCCCTGCGGGGCGGTCGGCTGCTGCTCGAGGCCCTCGACGCCCGGTGCGGCCTGGTCGGCGGCGGGTTGTGCGTGCTCCGGAGCACCCTGGAGGTGATCGGCGAACTGCTGGAAAGGCTCGATGAGGCCATTGATGTCCATGTTGGTGGACTCCTTTCGGTAGAGGAAGGCCGCCTGTGTGACGGCCACGTGAACGAATCTAGGAAGCGTTCATGTACTCGCACTCGGGATCAACCGCGAGTCACCGGACAGCTCACTGAACGTCGCGGGCCCATTGACCGTTCTCACTTGATCTGGCACTTTTCTCACTCATTCTGACACAAGTGACCTGCGCTTTTACGCCACCGGTGACGGCCTCCACCGCCTAGGTGTCTCAGTCGATCTGACATTTCCGTAACGACGGCTGTGTCCAGTTCTGCGCAGGGGCTACCTGGCTCGAACTGCGATCGTTCGGACAGCGGTTTTTGGTTCCCCAGCCTCTGTCCACTCCGCAGTGATCTCAACGGTTCCGCTGCTCAGAGGAATCATGGTCCATGTCCGAGTCGACTCTGCTTCGAGAGTAAGTGGTGATGTCGGAAGATCACCTCGGTGGATACTGCAACCGTCGACGCCGTTCACGGTGAAGGTCAGGTTCTCAGCGGCCCTGTTCCCGCTGTTCTCCACGACCAACTGGTTTCGGGTCGTCGTGTACTTCTGCTTGCCTCGCTTGTCTACCCCGTTCGGCCGCTCCTCATGTTCATGGTGCCAGGCAAGTTGGGCACCTGGCGGGGTCACCTCCATCTGAGGTGCTGAGCTCCCACCCCAACCTGCTTCGTCGATGTCGTGCACTATCGCGTGAATCACCTGACCGGCGAGGTCGTGGGGATCGTTGTAGTCCCCAAGCAGTCCGCTGTCCTGAAGACCTTGTCTGAAGTCTCGCAGTGCAATCTGCTGGTCGAGGTTTGCATCGCGAGGAATGTTCTCGTTCGAGAAGTACACGTGCACGGGCTTGCCTGAGGTATGCGCCCTCAGGATCTCTTCTGCAGTACCGGAGACGTTGACACCCGTGTCTGTGCCGAGCCGACTGTCGAAGAAAGCGACCACGACATCAGCGCGGTCAACAGCCTGTGAGTTGATGATCGCCTGGGGCCGGTTGCCGAGGGTGGGGACTGCCGAACGCTCATACAGCCAGGGGAGTAGGGCAACTCCCATGCGTCGTCCGCTGTTGATATTCCAGTCATTGATCGTTTCGCGGACGATGGCACGCTCTTCTTGCGTGTCTCCAGGGGAGGCGATGAGGACCAGCACACCGGTCAGTTGAAGTGTCATACCGTCATCGTAACGGTGTGCCGATCGTCGCTCAGCGACAGAGCGCCTACCGCGGACGGCGTGGAACCGTGTTCTCGTCGGTGAGCTCCACAGCGAGGACTTCGGGGTTCGCGGCGAAGTACCGCTTGACCTCCGTTGGGTTGCTGGTGTCCGGATTGTCGGTCATGAGGGTTCGCCTAGTCAGGCATCTCGTTGAGTATCCGCGCCACCGTCTCCATCTGCTCCGGCGTGAGATCGTCGACGGTCTTCTTACCTGCATTCATCGTCCACCACACCGTCGCGTCCATTCCGCAGCGCTCATAGGTACGTGGGGAGGCCACACCCCACGCGCCCACCTGCGGCGGGTAGTCACAGCCGGTGCCGTAGGCTTGGGCAGAGGTAAGTGACTCGATCTTCCCACAGACCTCGCAGACGTGGTCGCGTCCGGGACGACGACAGGGCGCTAAAAGAAGATCGCGATAACAAGGCTGGTGACAGTGGCAGCAAGGGTAAGAGACGCGATTCCGATAGTCCACCGGAAAGAACTATCGGCGCTCCTGTTGCTTTCAAGGAGCCGCTGATCCACATTGCCAATCTGCTGATTGAGCCGTTGAGTGTCGGCGACCAAGGCTTGCAACGCTTCCAGTGAAGCATCAGAGATCTTGTCCTGGCGCTGTTCCCTGGCCTTTCTCTCACGGGCGGCTTCGGCAAGTCCTTCGTTGAACTCTCGTGTATCCGCAGCGTGCAATCGTTGGGTACGAGTTTCGGGGACTGATATATGTCCTATGCCCGATGGGACATCAGCCGACGAGATGATCGGCTGAGCTGATTTCACAAGGTCGGCTACCATCGGTGCGGCGGAACCCCGAAGGCCTGCAGCTACGTGAGCAGTCATGTTGCCTGCCAGCTGGCTCAGCCCGAGTGGCTCCGTGACAGACTTTCGCAGTTCGTCCATCGCGGGGGATAGCCGCGCGGACAGGTCCTTGTTCCACTGCAGAGCTTCGCTGTGGCGGGGGTGATCGACGTCCTCGAAAGCCTCCCGCATCTCGCCGAACGTCATCTCAGGCGTGACTGCAGTTGGCGTTTTTGCCTTCTCCGAACCATCCTCGACCTGTCCCGTTCCGTTGTCGTGCAATGCTCCACCTGGGGTCTCGCGTATCAACTCCGTTGTCGATACTGCTGGTGCAGATTCTATCTGACGGACGGCGGACGATCTGCTCTCGACAGCATGTTCGAGCTGCTGACGTGTTCGACCACAGTTCAGGAGAACGGACCCCACCGTCGCCGGTGAGGGCCGCTGTCGGACCCGCCTACGAAATGACCGGGTTCGTCCTGCCGAGCAGTCCCTGCCAGGAGGTCACGGCTTCGATGTCGGTCTCCGAGGCCAGGATATAGCCCCACTGCTGAGGGAAACGGCTGTCACCGGTGATTTCACGCATCACGGCTTCGGCGACCCGACGCTTCTCTTGGACCTCAGCCCCGTCGATCTTAGAGGTGGCCTTTGCCTCGATGATCCAGTAGTTGCCCTCGGTGTCCCGGACCACGAAGTCCGGGTTGTAGAACCGGTCGCCACCAGACCAGGCGAAACGTGCCTTGTCATCCGGGTACAGCCGCTTCCACCACCGGACATCCGGATCGACGTCCAGCATGTACGCCAGCGTGTACTCTGCGCTCAGCGAGTCGAACTGTGCGGCATTGAACAGGCTGTTGTCAGCCCACGGCCCATAATGACCATTCCTGGAGAAGGCACCGGCCAGATCATCCGGCTTCACGACGGGGAGAAACTCCGCCCCGACAGGCAACGTGTACGAGGAGCGGACCGGCAGAGTGACCGGGGTGATCTCCGGAACCAGCCGCGCATTGCTCTCCACGAAGTTCTTCTTCGCTGACTTCAACAGAACCCGCAGCTCGTTTCGGGCACTGGCCAGGGCCTTCTCCGTCCACGGCTCACGTCCGACTGCCCCGAGGAACGGGTCGATGATCCGGGCCTGCAGGATTCGCTTGTTACTCTCGGTGAGTGCGAACGTACGGGTACCGACAGCCTCATGAGCCAGCGTTCGTGTGACAAGATCATCAGCCACGACATCTGTACCGCCGGTCGCGCTAGTGGTCCTGGCCAGTCGGATCTCCCCGTCGGTCGTCTCCACCTTCCGGCGCTCCAGGGATACTCCCTCGACAGAAACTTTCGCCATGGCGGCATGAACCTGGTCATCGGTGACCGCCGAGAGGGAGAACGGGTCCACGTGGGTCCCCATGGTTGACGAGGGGAACAGGAACGTCTCACCGACGAATTTCTCGTTGATCTCGACGACGACCGGATCCGGGACGTCCACCGGCTCCGGGATCGTCTCGTCATCACCGAGTTCGGCGACGCCGACTACCGAATGAGGGTGATCCGGCTGAGAACCGACGACCGGGGGCTCTCCGGGAGTGTCACCACCGCCTGTCGTCGACTGCGCGGCGCCGGTCGCGTCGACAAACGGCACCTGGACGGTCTCGCCCGAACCCGGAGCCACCGGAACCTCGACCTCCACCGCCCCACTTTCAGTGTGGTCCCCTGCGGGGTCAGAGGCCGCCGTGGTGGCCTTCTCGATGCCGAACACCTCCAGTGCGTCTTCGCTCTGCAGGAAGTTCACGTAGGACTTGTGGGCGATGATGTCGAGCTGGTCGATCGTGTCCACGCCGGTGTAGGTCTTGAATGGCAGTCGCAGGCCACGGCCCATCGTCTGCTGGGTCAACACCTCGGAGGCCATGGCACGCAGCGAGACGATCACCGCGACGTTGCGGGCGTCCCACCCCTCCCGCAGCTTGCCGACGGATACCACTGCCTCAACAGTGGAGTCAGGGGTGTCGATGGTATCCAGCCGCCAGCGGGTGGTTTCGTCGTCGTGCCGGGAGTCGACCTGCAGGACACGTGAAGGATCACCAACGTAGCCGGGGCTGGCGAGCAGGGAGGCGACGGAGGTGGCGTGGTCGATGTCGGAGCAGGTCACCAGCATCACCGGGCGAACTGGAGTCACCGCGGGGTTGTTGCGGGAGTACGTCAGGTACTCCGCAGCCTTGGCCCTCAGCACAGCAAGTCCGTCGCGCAGCTGACGCTCCTCGGCATCGGCGTACTCGGAGTAGTCGGTGGAGCGGCACACGATCACCGGGCGTTTGACGTAGCGGTCGGTGATCGCCTGGTACAGCGGGTACCGAAAGACGATGTCGTCGCCGGGCTCGGCGGATGCGGTCAGGCCGATGGTCACCGACGGGTCCAGCTCCCTGAGTGCGGCGTTGAACGCCTTGGCGTCGCTGCCGTAGAGGTGGGACTCGTCGGCGATAATCACCAAGTCGTCGAGTGACTGGAGGTGTTCGTAGACGTTGCCGTCGGTCTCACTGAACCTGCGGACTTTGGCCCGCCGGGCTTCCATGGTGGTGCCGAGGGTGTTCTGGTCGGTCTTCTTCGGCGCCAGGAGGTTCTGGACGTTGAACACGAACACGTCTGAGCCGGTGAAGCTGTCCGGGAGGGTCTCCTGCGCCCGGTTCTTCGTGGCCTCTCGGGTGTTGTCGGGGGTGTAGACCCGCGGGGGAACGTCGAAGCCGCCGATGTACTTGCGGTTGCTGCGGGCGAAGTTGGCGACCGTCTTGGACTGGATCACCAGGCCCGGGGTGACGACCATGACGTTGTAGTGGCCACACTGGCGCAGGTACTCGATCAGCGCGCCCATGACATAGGTCTTTCCCACGCCGGTGGCGAGGTTGAGGACCAGAGGATTCTGCGGGTCGAACTCCCCTCCGGCGATGCGGGCGACGGTCGCGTCCAGGGCAGCACCGTTGGGGGTGCGCAGGTCGAACTGGGTGGTGACGGCGTTGACGAGGCCTTCGTCGTGGACCAGGTCGAGGGGCTTGCTGTGGGGCTGTGTCATCGGGTCAGGCCTCCTGGACGGTGTCGTCGGCGAGCAGGCCGGCGGCTGTGGTGGGGTGGAAGATGTCGTCGGGGATGTGGACCATGCGGCAGCCGCGCTTGACCTGGCGCAGGTGACTGCGGATCGCCTCGTCGGGTTCGGTGGTGGCGATGGTTAGCAGTTCGCCGTCGGCCAGTTCGGCGAGCAGTTCGTCGACGCGGCTGGTCAGAAGAGTTCCCTCGACGACAACCAGGCGCATGCGGCCACGGGTTCCGTGGAACACCGGGTCATCCGGGGTGCGGTAAAAGTTAAGGTTCGCAGCCACGGAAATGATCAGGGTCTCGCCGGTTGCTGCGTCGGTGAGCAGCGTGAGTCCGAGCGTCTCGTCGTAATCAAAGCATGCCGGGGACAGGCGTGCGACGGTGAAACCGCCGCCGCCGAGCCAGTTGACTGTATCGGGGGACTTCGTGGTCTTCGACAGTGCCTTCAGCGCCTTGACCTGGGTGCTCTTTTTCAGGTCATCGTCGTCGCGGACGAGCTTGTTGAGCAGGGAAGTAAACTTCTGGGCGTCCTCGGCGCTCATACCCTCGGGTAGGTCTGTGCCGACTGCGGGGACCCGCTCGCCTTTGGACGTGGTGATTCCACCGTGATCCTCACCTCGGACGACTTTCTCCAGTCGGGGGCGGGTGAACTCGGTGAAGTTGTCTTCCTGCAGTTCACAGGTCACCCAGCGGCGGCCCATCTTCTGGGCGACTGCTGCAGTGGTGCCGGAACCACCGAAAATGTCGAGAACGATGTCTCCGGGATTGGTGGCGATGTGGATAACGCGCTCAAGAAGCCGCTCGGGCTTCGGCGTGGCGAACGGTGAAACACCTGGAAATAGGTGGCGGATCTCCTTTGCTGCAGTGTCGTTGTGGCCGACTTCAGAATATGGAAAGAAGTTTGATGCGATTCGGCCGGAAACGTCACCAAGGTAGCGCTTTTTGCGGAATCCTCCAAGCCCGTTATTAGTTAGGAAAAAAGTGGGCCAGTTTCCATTATTGTAAACAGAAATTGCGTGTTTGACTGAGTCTTCTCCGAAGTCTCGAATAACAAGGGGTAGTATGTCTTCCCGTAGTTCGATCCCGGGGCCAACAACTCTCCTTCGGGCATGGAGCTCATTCTCTGAAACTTCGCCGTATATGTAATCTCCCCAGCCCCTGAGGCTTGAAAGAATGTCCTCCCGTGCTCCATTCCATACTCGACTGTGGGTAGGGTAAATCATCTCGCCGGTAATTGGATGCTGGATTCCGAAGACGCCGGGGTGCTGGCGTCGGCCTCTGGCGCCGCCCGGAGCGGCGGCATCTCCTGACGTCCACTTCCCGTTGGGGTCACCATCGGGATTAGTGTAGATGAGGTTCATTGCGGAAGTTCGCGGAAGCCTGTTGGGGATGAATGCGGACGACTTCCGATAAACGAGGATCGTGTCCGTGACCATCGGGATGCTGGTGGAATCATTGCGTGGTGAGTAAGTCTTCTCCCAGACCACCTCCGAGACATAATTCTCGGGACCAAAAACCTCGTCAAGCAGCACGCGCATGCGGTGGGACTCCACGTCATCCAGGTGTACCCAGATCGAGCCTTCGTCAGACAGTAGCTTGTAGAGGTGCTGCAGGCGGTCGCGCATCATCGTCAGCCAGACGGAGTGCTGCAGGTTGTCCTCGTAGTGGGCGAAGGTTTGCGCGGTGTTGAACGGCGGGTCGATGTAGATGCACTTCACCTGGCCGGCGTACTTGTCGGCGAGCTCCGGGACACGGGTCAGCGCCTCCAGGACGTCGCCGGACTCACCGAGGATGAGCAGGTTGTCGTCGGTGGGCGTCAGGTCTGCTCGCTCGGAGTAGGTGGCGCCATCCAACTTCGGCGCCTGGGTGCCGACGACGTGGTCGGTGATCTCCAGGGTGTGGGTTTCGCAGTAGCGCGGGTCGGAGGGAGAGACCCAACGGTAGCCGTACTTGCCGTTCTCGGTGGGGATCAGCGCCAGGTCCTTGTGGTCAAGTCCCTTTGAGTGGTGTAACCGTCCCTCCCGAATCAACATGGATTCGTCGGTTACGAACGCTCTGAATTATGCCACAGCACGGTCCTCCTGACTACCCGTCATCCCAATCTCCTTCTGAAATTC
>DXGC01000106.1 GCA_019114135.1 Candidatus Corynebacterium avicola | reverse complement strand
CTCCTCGAACTCGGCGTCCTTGCGGCGGTTGTCGGCGTCCTTGGCCCCGAAGAAGTGGTCCTGGGCGGCACGGAACCGCGCCCACAGCCGGTCGTCGTCGGCACGGTGTGCCCGACCGGCCGCCTTCCACTCGCTCATCAGGTCGCGGTAGGCGCGTGCGGTCTCGTTCCAGTCGGTGGAGTCCTGCAGAGCCTCCGCCCGGGCGACGAGGTCCTCCTTGCGACGCTTCACCGCGCCACGCTGCTTGTCCAGGTCGGCGAAGTGCGCGCCGCGGCGCTGGTTGAAGCTCTCGCGGGCGGTGCGGATCCGCTTCCACAGGGCGTCGTTGGTGGCCTTGTCACCGCCACCGAGGGTTCGCCACTCGTCGACGATGGCGCGGATACGGTCGCCGTCGGCCTTCCAGTTCTCGCCCTCGGCGGCGATGCGCTCGGCCTCGACGGCCAGCTCCTCGCGACGCCGGGCCGCATCGGAGACCACTTTCTGCGCACGCTCCTGGATCCCGGCGAGGCGGGTGTCCAGGGCGGGGACGTCACCGAGGATGTCGGCGGCGGGCAGGCTCTCCCGGATCCGGGCGGCGTCGGCGCTGATCCGCTCGACCTCCTCCGGGTGGGACTCCAGGCGGGCGTCCAGCACGCCAACCTCGGTGGCGACGTCGGCGTAGCGGCGTCCGAAGTGGGCCAGGCCCTCCTCGGGGGTGCCTGCCTGCCAGACCCCGATCTGACGCTCCGGCGGGCCGGAGAGCCAGACGGTACCGTCCTCGTCGATGCGTCCGAACTTCGCCGCCACCTGTGGATCGGCGTGGTCGGGGCCGGCAGCGGCGGCGCCGGACGCCTTCCCGGACACGGTCGCGGGGGTCGGACGCGGCTTGCTGCTCACGTTCTGTCCAGGCCGGGGGCCCGGCTTCGGGGCGTTCATCGATGATCCTCACCGTAGGTCTTCTGGTTTCCTGACAGTATGACAGAGCCGACCGCCGTGCCCCGTAGAATGGTCGGTCATGACCACCCCACGCAGCTCCTCCGCAGACCCGGTGCCACCCCGTCCGGTCGCGGTGGTCGGACCGACCGGGTCGGGTAAGTCGGAGGTCTCCCTGGCACTCGCCGAGGCCTACGACGGAGAGGTGGTGAACATCGACTCGATGCAGCTCTACACCGGCATGGACATCGGGACGGCGAAGCTGCCGGTCGACGAGCGGCGGGGAATCGTCCACCACCAGTTCGACGTCCTGGACGTCACCGAGGCTGCGTCGGTGGCGGCCTACCGGGACGCGGCGGTCGCCGACGTCGAGGACATCCGGTCCCGCGGACGCACCCCGGTGATCGTCGGAGGGTCGATGATGTACGTCCAGGCGTTGCTCGACGAATGGGAGCTGCCGCCGACCGACCCGGCCGTCCGCGCCCGGTGGGAGGCGGAGTTGCAGCGGATCGGTGTCGAGGCGTTGCACCAGCGGCTGGGCGAGATCGACCCGGAGGCCGCCAAGGTCATCGAGACCCGGGACCCGCGCCGGACGGTCCGGGCCCTGGAGGTCATCGAGCTCACCGGCCGCCCCTTCGCCGCCTCGCAGCCGCCGAAGGACCGTCCGACCCGCTGGGACACCAGGATCATCGGGCTCGCCGCGGACCCGGAGTGGCTGAACCCCCGCTTGGAGGCCCGGGTGCACAAGATGTTCGACGACGGTCTGGTCGACGAGGTCACCACCCTGGCCGCCCGGGGTCTGCGTCGGGACTCCACCGCCGGACAGGCCATCGGCTACGCCCAGGTACTCGACCACCTGGCCGGCGAGCTGAGCCTGGAGGAGGCGGTGGAGCAGACGGTGATCGGCACCCGCCGGTACGCCCGTCGTCAGCGTGCCTGGTTCCGGCGCGACCCCCGGATCGAATGGTTCGACGCCGCCGCACCGGACGTGGTCGACCGGATCGTCGCAGCGGTGGGCGACTCGGGGCAGAGCGCCGAGTAGACTCCGGTGACATGGTTGAGATGGACGTCATCAAGGGACACGGCACCGGCAACGACTTCGTGATCGTCCCGGATCCGGGTGTGGACCTGGACCTGGGGACCGAACGGATCCGTGCCCTGTCCGATCGGCACCGCGGTGTCGGCGGCGACGGGGTCATCCGCATCGCCACCGCCGGCGCCCTGGTCGACGCCGGTGTGCTGGACGCCCTGCCGGAGGGAGTCGAGGGCGACCACTGGTTCATGGACTACTACAACGCCGATGGCTCGATCGCCGAGATGTGCGGCAACGGTGTCCGCGTGTTCAGCCACGCCTTGCGCGCCCTGGGCTTCACCGACGCCGCCGAGATCCCGGTCGGCACCCGGGCAGGACGCCGCGACGTGGTCGTCCACTCCGCCGATGCCATCGATGCGGAGGTGAGTGTGGGAATGGGCGTGCCGCGCACCTTCGGCACCTCCGAGGCACGTCAGGACGACGTCTCCTACGCGGGACTGGCCGTGGACATGGGCAACCCGCACCTGGCGTGTGTGGTCCCGGGCCTCGACCCGGACGGGCTGGCGGCCCTGAATGTGGAACTGGCTCCCACATGGGACGCCGGTGTGTTCCCGGACGGGGTGAACCTGGAGCTGGTCACCGCGCTGGACGACGGCACGGTGCACATGCGCGTGCACGAGCGGGGCGTGGGGGAGACCCTGTCCTGCGGGACAGGCACCGTTGCGGCAGCTGTCGCGGCCGTCGCCGCCGAGCAGGGCGAGACAGGGGAGGATGCAGGTACTCAGACCGACCGCACCGTGCGGGTGGTGATCCCCGGTGGGGAGGTCGAGGTGACCCTGAACGCGGACGGACCCGCGGTCCTCCGTGGACCGTCCCGCCTGGTGTTCTCCACCCGGGTGACGGTCTAGAACGCCCAGCGGATCAGCACCGGGTCAGCGTCGGCGGGCGGCCGCGGCGTCCCGACGGGCCCGGTGCCACAGCGAATTGAGCGCCACCGAACGCTGGTCGGTCTCGGTGAGCAACGCGGTCAACGAGGCCACGTCCTTCAAGTCGTGTGACTGCTCCGGCAGGCCGGCGAGGAAGCGTTCGGACGCTTCGGCGGCGGCATGGAACCGCCGCACGCTGCTGATCTCCGAGTTCGGGTCGAGCAGGGCAGGACGGTGCGAGTCCCGGTCCCGGACATGCTCGGGCGCGCCGGACGTCCGGAACGCCTCCCAGTCCTCGAGCACCAGGGAGATGTCGGTGGCCGACAGGGTCACGGAATTGCGCAGCGACTCGATCTCACGCGCCGAGTCCCTCCGCAGCACCAGCACGGTTCCGGCGGCGATCACCAGGCAGGAGAGCAGGACCCCCACCGCCCCCAGCGCGCGGACCAGCACCAGGCTCACCACCGTCAGAGCGAGCAGCGCGATGATGTGGCTGCGGGTCGCGGTGAGGCGGGTCTGGGGCAGATCAGCCACAGGACCCTCCGCAGCCTCCTGACCCGCAGCCGCAGCCTCCGGACGAGCAGGACGCCGGGTCGACGGCGGTGGCGGTGAACTGGACCTCCCCGGAGAGGATCGTGCCTGTGGTGATGTCCGGGGCGTCGGGGTCGTCAGGGACGACGACGGTGAAGGCGAAGGGGGCGTTGACGGTGCACACCCAGAACGGCTGTCCGGTCAACGCGGTCGTCCGACGGTCGGCGGAGGCCACCTCCACGGCGATGGAGGCCGTGGAGTGCGGGGCAACGGCACCGGAGTTCAGGTCGCTCATGCCCCTGGAATCCACGGTGCCGACACGCAGGACCCCGGCCATCGCGGCGTCCTCCGGGGTGCTGTGGACGTTGATGGCGGCGCCGAGCGCGGAGATCTGGACGGGCTGGTACTCCAGGGCACCCTCCTCGGAGAGCAGCGGGCCCTGGGCGACCGTCGCGGTGACCGAGGCGGTCACGGGGGCACCCTGTCCACGGATCTGCAGCAGAGGGGTGTCGGCGACGATGTCGAGCACACCGACGATGTCGTCGATCATGCTCAGGTGGGCACTGGTCTCCACCCCGCCACTGAAGCTGGCGAAGGAACCGTAAGGCTCCACGGCCAGGATCACCAGACGTGCGCCACTGGGGTCGTCGTACTGCAGCACCTGTCCGTCACGGACCTCCCCGGTGACCCGCAACGCCCCCGAACCGTAGGCGGCCTCCAGTGCGTCCTGCCATCGGGCGAACTCCAGCCCGACACTCCTCAACTCCGGAATCATGGATGCGATCTTACTCTCTGGGACCCAGACGTGGAAAGATGGAGGGGGATGACAGAGAACGAAGAGACCACAGTCGGCGAACTGGACCTTGAACAGCGCTCCAGCCTCCGCCGGCTCACCCGCGGAAGCAACGTCCACACCACCGAGCAGGACGACGGCTACGACGTCGAGTACCGAAAGCTCCGCCTCGAGAAAGTCGTGCTCGTCGGCGTCTGGACCACCGGCACCGTCGGGCAGATCGAGGCCCGGCTGGATGAGCTCGCCGCGCTTGCCGAGACCGCGGGCTCCGAGGTGGCCGACATGCTGTACCAGCGCCGCGACAAGCCGGACGCGGGCACCTACATCGGTTCCGGCAAGGTCGAGGAGCTGCGCCAGGTCGTCGTGGAGACCGGCGCCGACACCGTCGTCGCCGACGGTGAGCTCAGCCCGGGCCAGATGATCGCCCTGGAGAAGGCACTGGACGTCAAGGTCATTGACCGGACCATGCTGATCCTCGACATCTTCGCCCAGCACGCCAAATCCAAGGAAGGTAAGGCGCAGGTCGCGCTCGCCCAGCTGGAGTACCTGATCACCCGGGTGCGCGGCTGGGGTGGCGCCCTGTCGCGGCAGGCCGGCGGTCGTGCCGGTTCCAACGGCGGTGTGGGCCTGCGTGGTCCCGGTGAGACCAAGATCGAGGCCGACCGTCGTCGTCTGCGCTCCGAGATGGCCAGGCTGCGCCGCGAGATCGAGGGCATGAAGAAGTCCCGCGACATCAAGCGCACCCGCCGCGACGCCTCGGCGATCGCCAAGATCGCCATCGCCGGATACACCAACGCCGGCAAGTCCTCCCTGCTCAACTCGCTGACCGGGGCGGGCGTGCTGGTGGAGGACGCCCTGTTCGCCACCCTGGACCCCACGACCCGGCGTGCCGAGCTCGCCGACGGACGCGCCGTGGTCTTCTCCGACACCGTCGGGTTCATCCGCTTCCTGCCGACCCAGCTGGTCGAGGCCTTCCGCTCGACGCTGGAGGAGGTCATGGCCGCCGATGTCGTGCTGCACGTCGTCGACGGTTCAGACCCCTTCCCGATGGAGCAGATCGCCGCGGTGAACAAGGTCATCGGTGAGATCTCCGAGGAGGTCGGGGAGGACGCCCCGCCGGAGATCCTGGTGGTCAACAAGATCGACCAGGCCGATCCCATGGTGCTCGCCGAGCTGCGCAGCCGGCTCGACGACGTCATCTTCGTCTCCGCGGTCACCGGCGAGGGAGTCGAGGAGTTGGAGAGTCGCCTGGAGCTGTTCCTCAACGCCCTGGACGAGCGGGTCGTCCTGCAGGTCCCGTTCCACCGCGGCGACGTGGTCGCCCGGCTCCACGAGTACGGCACCGTGCTCAGCGAGGAGTACACCGAGGAGGGCACCCGGGTGGACGTCCGGCTGCCGGGGGTGCTGGCCGCTGAACTCAAGGAGTTCCGGGCCACCGGGTAACATCACCTGCGTGAAAAACAACCCCTACTTCGGCTGGACGCTGCACGGTGACGGCAAGACCATCCAGCCCGGGGCCGTGGTCGCCCCCGATGAGAGACTGACCTGGCCACGCACCATCGGCATCGGCATGCAGCACGTCATCGCCATGTTCGGCGCCACCCTGCTGGTGCCCACGCTGACCGGTTTCCCGGTGAACACGACACTGCTGTTCTCCGGACTCGGCACGATCATCTTCCTGCTGATCACCCGCAACCGGGTGCCCTCATACCTGGGCAGCTCCTTCGCCTTCATCGCCCCGCTGACCGCCACCCAACAGGACGGTTTCGCCGCCCAGCTCGGCGGTGTCGTCGTCGCCGGTCTGGTGCTGATCCTGGTGGGTGTCACCGTCGCCGCCGCGGGACGCCGCCTCATCGACGCGGTGCTGCCCCCGGCGGTCACCGGTGCGATCGTCGCCCTGATCGGCCTGAACCTGGCGCCGAATGCGGCGTCCAACTTCTCTGACCAGCCGTTGGTCGCCGCGGTCACCCTCGCCGCCGTGCTCATCGCCACCGTGGCCGGACGAGGCATGGTCGGACGTCTCGGCATCCTCATCGGTGTGATCACCGGCTGGGTCTTCGCCGTGGTCACCGGCAACCTCGCCGACGGAGCGGGGGAGACCATCGCCCAGGCGGCCTGGATCGGGCTGCCGCACTTCGACACCCCGGAATTCAAGGTCAGCGCCGTGCTGCTGACCCTTCCGGTGGTGGTCGTCCTGATCGCCGAGAACGTCGGGCACGTCAAGGCCGTGGCCGGGATGACGGGACGCAACCTCGACGGGGAGGCCGGGCCGGCCCTGATCGGTGACGGCATCGCCACCACCCTGGCCGGCGGCTTCGGCGGCTCGGGTACCACCACCTACGCCGAGAACATCGGCGTGATGGCGGCGACGAAGGTCTACTCGACCGCGGCATACTGGGTGGCTGCCGCCACGGCCATCGCGCTGGCCTTCGTGCCGAAGTTCGGCGCGGTCATCAACACGATCCCGGTGGGCGTGCTGGGCGGCGCGACATTGGTGCTCTACGGCATGATCGGCCTGCTGGGTATCCGCATCTGGCAGGACAACAACGTCAACCTCACCAACCCGGTGAACCTGGCTGCCGCGGCGGCCGCCCTGGTCGCCGGTATCGGCAACCTGACCATCGAGGTCGGGTCGCTGTCGCTGGAGGGCATCACATGGGGCTCGGTGGGCATCATCGTGGGCTACCCGGTACTCAAGTGGCTCTACGAGAACGTCGGCGAGGGGCGCGACTTCTCGGTGCGGGACTACACCCTGCGCAACTGAGGGACCGTCCGGACCCGGACATGGGGCGGGAGAGTGAAAAAGCGCCCGGCAGACAGGGGCTGCCGGGCGCGTAGGTGAGGAGGGGACTACTCCTCGTCGAGGTCCTTGACGATCAGCGCGGCGATGGCCTCGACGGCCTCGGCGTTGTCGGAGGTCACGGTCACCTCGTCGCCCTTCTCGGCGCCCAGGGCCATGATCATCAGCGAGGAGCTCGCGTCCGAGGGCTCCTCGTCGTCCTCACCCGGGAGGGAGAGCAGGATCTCCTCGTCGTATGCTGCGGCTGCCTCGGCGATGATGGTGGCCGGACGGGCGTGGAGGCCGACTGCGGAGCCGACGGTGACGGTGGTCGATGCCATGATGTTTCTCATTTCTCACGTGGCGGGGGAACAGTTGGAGGCTGTTCCGGTGTTCCCCGACAGCCTATCGAAAACCCGCGGCCTCGGTGACGGGATCCTATGCCTGGACGACCTCGACGCCCTCGGCGACGAGCGCCTCGCGGTACTGCGCGGGTGTGTCCCCGTCGGTGACCAGGATGTCGATCTCCGGCACCGTGGCGAAACTGACCAGGTAGTCACGGCCGAACTTCGTGGAGTCGCACATGGCGACCACCTGGGAGGCGTTGGCGATCATCGCCCGCTTCATGGCGGCCTCGGCGGCGTCGGCGGTCGACAGGCCGTGGTCCATCGACAGCGCGTTGGTGCCGATGAAGGCCACGTCCGCATGGTGCACACCGATGGTGCGCAGAGCGATGTCACCGACGACGGCCTGGGTGATCGGACGGATGTGTCCGCCGATCAGCTGGACGTCGTCGAGCCCGGCGGCCGAGAGTCGCACCGCCAGGGGGAGGAAGTTCGTCAGCACGGTGAGGTCGCGGTAGGGGTTGTCCTCGGGGGTGCCCGCCTCGGCGACGGCGTGGGCGAGCATCGCCGTGGTCGTCCCGGCGTCGAGGAACACCGTGCCGGTCCGCGGCAGCAGCGCGGCGGCGGCACGACCGATACGGATCTTGGCCTCGGTGGATGTGGAGCCCCGGAGCTCGATCGGGGTCTCCGTGGTCTGGTAGGTGTTCGTCGGAACGGCACCACCGTGGACCCGGTGCAGTGCCCCGTCATTGTCCAGTACCGTGAGGTCGCGACGGATCGTCTCGGGGGTGACGTTGAAGCGTTCCGCGAGCTCGGCGACAGTCACCCGCCCGTTCACGGCGGTCAGTGAGGCGATCTGACGCCGACGTTCCTCTGAGTACATGGGGTTCAGTCTAGGGGCAGGCGTGGTACGCAGTCCGAACCTCGGCGAATCCACGGGGGTGGCAACTCCACCCGGGTGCACCCGGGCGTTCATGGGCAGGAAGCGGGTAACGTGGGCTGCAGCACAGTTTGGTACCGACCGATGGCGGGAGATTCGACACCATGGCAGATACTGCAGACGACACCACCGGCGTCCGGGTACTCACGGGAAAGTCGGTTGTCGCCGGCACCGTGCATGCCCCGGTGACCTGGGTGACCGAGCGCCCCGAACTTCCGGAAGCGGACTCGACAGTCGTCGAAGACCAGCGTGAAGCCGAGTTCGAGGCGTTCACGACGGCGGTCGACACCGTCGCCGGCCGGCTCACCGAACGGGCGGAGGGCGTGGAAGGTCACGCCCGACAGGTCCTGGAGGCCACGGTGGCCATCGCCCGCGACCGTGCCTGGTCCAAGAAGGTCCGTAAGGCGATCAACGCGGGACAGACGAACCAGTACGCGGTGCGCCAGGCGACAGACGATTTCGTCGACCTGTTCCTCAAGGCCGGGGGTGTGATGGCCGAGCGTGTGACCGACCTGAAGGACGTCCGAGACCGCGTCATCGCCGAACTCCGCGGCGAGCCGGAGCCCGGTATCCCTGAGGTGACCACCCCGCACGTCCTCTTCGCCGACGACCTCGCCCCGGCGGACACCGCCACCCTTGACCCCGAGTTGATCCTCGCCGTGGTCACCGAGAAGGGCGGTGCGACCAGCCACACCGCCATCATCGCCCGTCAGCTCGACATCCCCTGCGTCGTCGCCGTGGGCAAGAACCTGACGGAGATCGACGCCGACACCGAGGTGCTCGTCGACGCCGCCGCCGGAACCATCGAGACCGGTGTGCCTGCCGAGGACGTCGAGCGACGGGTCGCAGAGGCGGCGGAGCTCGCGGAGAAGGTCCGTGGGTGGAGTGGGCCGGCGCAGACCTCGGACGGGCACCGGGTGCAGCTGCTGGCGAACGTCCAGGACGGCGAGACCGCACAGCAGGCCGCAGCGTCCGTCGCCGAGGGCATCGGCCTGTTCCGCACCGAGCTGAGCTTCCTCAGTGAGACCACCGAGCCGAGCGTGGAGCAGCAGGCCGAGCGCTACGCCGCGGTGCTGTCGGCGTTCCCCGAGGGCAAGGTCGTCATCCGCACACTGGACGCCGGCTCCGACAAGCCGGTGCCTTACGTGGACGCCGAGGACGAGGAGAACCCGGCGCTGGGTGTGCGTGGTCTGCGTATCGCCCGAGGCAACCAGGAGCTGCTGGAACGCCAGCTGGACGGTATTGCCCAGGCTCTGGAGAACACCGGTCAGGTCGAGTCGGGTGGACAGACCTGGGTGATGGCTCCGATGGTCGCCACGGTGCAGGAGGCCAGCTGGTTCGCCGAGCTGTGCCACAGCCGTGGACTGACGGCCGGTGCGATGATCGAGGTGCCGGCGGCGGCGCTGATGGCCGAGAAACTCATGCCGTACCTGGACTTCGTGTCGATCGGTACCAATGACCTGACGCAGTACACGATGGCGGCCGACCGCCTGTCGTCCTCGCTGGCATACCTCACCGACCCGTGGCAGCCGGCGGTGCTGCACCTGGTGCACACCACCTGCCGTGCCGGTGCGGTGACGAAGACCGCGGTGGGGGTGTGCGGTGAGGCTGCCGCTGATCCCCTGCTGGCGTGTGTGCTGACCGGACTGGGAGTGACCTCCTTGTCCGCGGCGACGCCGGCCCTGGCTGCTGTGGGAGCCCAGCTGGGCGAGGTGGACTTCGTCACCTGCCGTGAGATGGCTGCCGCCGCCCTGGACTCTGAAGGTGCCGAGGAGGCCCGGGCCGCTGCCGCCGCGGTGATCGGGCGGTAACCGGAGGCGTTCCGGTCACGCGAACGGAACCGGATACAGAGAGGGCGCTGACCGGGCGCGAGGCGTCCGGTCAGCGCCCGAAGTCTGTGGGGCGAGCGCTGAGGGGTCGTCAGATCTTGCGGAGCACCGCGACGACGCGTCCGAGGATGTCGGCGTTGTCGCCCCGGATCGGCTCGAAGAGCTCGTTGTGGGGGATCAGCCAGGTTCCGCTGGAGTCCTGCTGGAACTCCTTGACTGTGGCCTCGCCGTCGATCATGGCGGCGACGAACTCACCGAGCTCGGCGACCTTCTGGGAGCGGACGACGACCCAGTCGCCGTTGAAGATGCCGGCGTCGCGCATCGACTCGCCGACTACCTGGAGCAGGAAGAGCTCGCCGCCGCCCACGAGTTCCTGGGGCAGCGGGAAGTGTGCCTCGACATGTTCCTCGGCGAGGATGGGGGAGCCTGCGGCGATCTGGCCGACGACCGGGACGAAGGACGGGCTGGGCATGCCTTCGGGCTCCGGTACGGGGACTGGGGTGGCCGCCGGCTTCGGTCCCGGACGGGAGGAGGTGTCCTCCTCGAAGTCGCGGATGTCCACGGCACGGGGCTTGTTGTCCTCGCGTCGCAGGTAGCCCTTCCGTTCGAGCTCGCGCAGATGGTAGGAGACCGAGGAGGTGGAGTTCAGGCCGACGGCGTCGCAGATCTCCCGGATGCTCGGCGGGTAGCCGCGGAAACGGGTGGCGTCCTTGATCACGTCCATGATCCGGCGCTGGCGCTCCGAGAGCTTCTCCCTGCCCTTCGAGTCATTGTTGTTCGCTCGGGCCCCCGACTTGCGCCGTGCTCCCGCTGCGACCGGCTCCACGGCCGGCGTCTGCTCGTTCTCTGTCATTGTGACCCACTCCCTGGCGTTGGTTGCCGACCCGCTGATCTGGTCGTTAGCTCGACCATACATCAGGTCCCGGACAGATTTCATCATTGTGTTCGATAAATTTTGAGCGAGGCTGGACAGAGTCGAACACCCGTGCTAGATTTTCGTTCGAACAACGGTTCTCGAACATGTGGACGAAGTTTCGACGTGGTCCCGGTGTTCGTGTCCGACCCTGATGGTCACATGGGGTCAACACGGTGTCCGAAAGTCGGCGCCGGTCCAGGAGAAAGAGGTCGTCATGGTTGCAGTTCACACCACTCGCCGCGCTGTCGTCGGTCATCGCCCCGTGTACCGGCGTCCCGACTGGGACGCTGTCGATGCGGGTCGTTCCGTCACGGTCGCGCCAGTTTCGAACACCTGGGGCCGTGGGGCAGTGCACATGCCCACCGTCGCTGACCGCGAACGCCGTCGGCGTATCGCCTCCGAGGTGGAACGTCCGTTCGAGTCAACCAGTCGCTGGTCCCGGTTCCGCCGCCGGATGAACCTGGTGGTCGAGTCACCGGGTGGGTCGCTGCTGGCACTGGTCACCTTCGCAGCACTGCTGGGTGCCGGCCCGGTGATCATCGCCGGCTCGGAGCCCGAATCCGCAGTGGAGCAGCAGTCTTCGGTTGCCGGTACCTCCGACCCTGCCGGCGACACCGGTGACTCCCGTGCAGTGGAGTTCAGTCCGGTGTCGGCGGACATCCAGGGCCGCTGACCCCAGTCAGGCTCCCGACGTGGGGCCGGGGGAGCGGCGGTAGGATCGGGGACAACGAAGCGTCCCGTTCCACCCCTCCTGTCACGAAGGGAGCACCACCGTGCTCTGCCCCGCCTGCCGCTCCGATGTGTCACGAGTCGTCGACTCCCGCACCGTGGAGTCGGGTTCTGCGATCCGTCGTCGTCGCGAATGCACGAACTGCAAGAACAGGTTCACCACCGTCGAGCGGTCGGTCCTGCTGGTCACCAAGCGTAACGGTGTCACCGAGGAGTTCCGACGCGACAAGGTGATCCGCGGAGTAGGCCGGGCATGCCAGGGGCTCGGAGTGTCCGAGGACGACCTGAAGGTCCTCGCCCACGACGTCGAGCAGTCGATCCGTGCGCGGCATGGTTCCCAGGTCGCCGCCGACGACATCGGTCTGGCGATCCTGGAACCGCTGCGCAAGCTGAACGTCGTGGCGTACCTGCGCTTCGCCTCGGTCTACAAGTCCTTCAAGTCCACCGAGGACTTCGAGCGTGAGATCGCCATGTTGCGCGAGGCCGGTGATTCCGCCGAGGGGGCGGACCTCAGCTGACAGTCACGCTCACCTGATCTTGTCGAGGGCCTTACGCACCCGCGTCACACTGGCAGGACGCGACGTCCCCAGATGCTGGGCGAACAGCGACACCCGGACCTCCTCGACCAACCACTCGACATCCTTGATCTGTGGCGTCGCCGACCGGGTGCTGGGCAGCCGCTTGCGCGTCGCCTCGATCATCTCCCGGCACTCCTGGATCTGGGAGTCCAGGTCGGCCTCACGGTCCGGGTCGGTCTCCATCAGCTTCAGTCGCTCGGACATCGCCGCCACGTAGCGGGGGACGTGGCGCAGATGCGCGACACCGTTCACCGCCACCCGGTGCGGACCCAGGAAGAACTCCAGCTGCCTGCGCATGTCATCGATGGACTCGCCGTCCCAGGAACGTAGTTCTTCGGCCATGTCGGACACCGCCAGCACCGCCGGGGCGATGGCGACGACCATCTGACGAACCACGCCTGGTCCTTCTGTCCGTGCGGCCTCCACAGCCGCTGCGCAGCGGTCCGGGTCACGGATCACCGGTCCGTGCTTCTCCAACAGGTCACGGCAGGCCAGGACACGGCAGTCCTCCACCAGTGCCTCCGCGCCACCATGCGGGTAGTTCTCCATGGCGACCCGCTGACGCAGCGGCATGCCCTTGATCATCTGCTTCGTGGAGACCGTGCACTTCTCCAGCATCATCGCCAGGACGGTCGAGAACTGCTGGCCCGCCGCCACCTGTGCGGTGGGGAAGGCCTTGAGCAGCAGCCCGCCCTTGTTGTCGGGGACCAGCGCCGGGTAGGCGGAGGTGGGTTGTCCGTCGACGATCGTCTCGACGGACTCCGGGATGGTGCCGAGGGTCTCCACCGTCCAGGTGTCGGCCTGTGCCAGCACCCCGGCTCCGGTACCGCCGGTGGCCCCGGAGTTCTTGCCGGATCCATTGTTCTTCCCGGTGGAGCCCTTCTGACGTCCGCGGCGTGCGGCATCCCCGGGGGATGGGGTGCCTTGTGCGGAACCTGAACCGGGGTCTTTGTCACCGCGGGTCCGGGCGGCCGCGGCCGCGATGGACTGCGAGATCTCCCCGGACAGGTTCTTCTGCAGCTCGCCGAGGTCCTTCGAGGCCGCGACGGTCTTGCCCTTACGGTCCACCGCGGCGAAGGTCATCCGGAGGTGGCGCGGCACGCGGGCGAAATCGAAGTCGGACGCACTGATACCGCTGCCGCCCAGCTGACGCAGCGCATCGGCGAGGGACTGCTCGAGATCCCCGTCGTACGGAATCATCCGCGACAGTGCGGCCCGGGCGAACTCACCGGCGGGCACCACGGTGGTGCGTAGCGGCTTGGGGAGCGACCTGATCAGCGCCACACACAACTCCTCCCGCATGCCGGCAACCAACCACCGGGACGGAGCCTCGTCCACGGTGGCGAGCAGCGGAAGCGGGATACGCATGGTGATGCCGTCGGCCTCGTCTCCCGGATCAAAGACGTACTCCAGGTCGAAGGTCATCGACCCCTGGGTCCAGGAGTCCGGGAACTCGCGTGCCGCAGCAGCACCACCGTCGGAGTCGATGAGGGCGTCTGCGGAGAAGTTGAGCAGGTCGGGGGACTTGTGACGGGCCTTCTTCCACCAGGAGTCGAAGTGGCGGGTGGAGACCACCGAGTCCGGGATCCGGGAATCGTAGAAGGCGTAGAGGGTGTCGTCGTCGACGACGATGTCGCGTCGCCGCGCCTTGTCCTCGAGGCCCTCCGCCTCTTCTAGCAGTTCCTGGTTGTGGCGGAAGAAGCGGTGGTTGGTCCGCCAGTCGCCCTCGACCAGGGCATGCCGGATGAACATTTCCCGGGCGGCCTCCGGATCGGTCTTCGACAGGCTGACGCGACGGTCCGCGATGATCGGCAGCCCCAGCATCATCGCCTTCTCGTGGATCTGGGCCTCGCCACGCTTGGACGACCAGTGCGGCTCCGCATAGGAGTAGCGCACCATCTGCGGGGCGATCGTCTCGATCCACTCCGGGACGAGCGGGCCGACGGTACGGGCGAAGACCTGTGACGTCTCCACCAGTTCGGCCGCCATCACCCACTGCGGCGGCTTCTTCGACAAGTGGGAGGACGGGTGGATTACGAAGGCGCTGTTGCGCGCACCGGTGAACTGGCGGGTGTTGCCCTGGCGCATACCGATGTTCGTCAACAGGCCGGCGAGCATGGCCTTGTGCACGTTGGTCTCGTCCGGGGAGGTTCCCTTGTCCCGGCCGTCACGGGCGTTCTCCAACTCGAAGTGCAGGTCGCGGAAGTGCCGGACATCCGGGATCTTCCACCGCAGGTCCTGGATGACGCCGAGCAGCTGACGTACCAGGTCCATCCACTCCAGCACACGCACATAATGGATGAACTCGGCCTGGCAGAGCTTCCGGAACTTGTTCCCGGAGAGCTCCCGCCGCTGGTCCTGCAGGTAGTTCCACAGCTTCAGCACACTGATGAAGTCGGAGTCCGCCTTGAACCTGGCGTGCAGTTGGTCGGCCTGTGCCTGCTTCTCCATCGGACGTTCGCGCACATCCTGGATGCTCAACGCACTGACGATCACCGCCACCTGTTCCAGGACGTTGAGCTCGTGGGCGGCCGACAGCATACGGGCCAAGCGCGGATCGGTCGGGATCCGGGCCATGTCACGCCCAACCGGAGTGAGCGACAGGCCGGCATCCGAATCGTCGCCGAGCGCTCCGAGTTCCCTGAGCAGCAGGACGCCGTCACGCACCGACTTGGAGTCCGGCGGCTGCAGGAAGGGGAACTCGGCGATGTCGCCGAGGCCCAGGGCGGTCATCGACAGGATGACGCTGGACAGGTGGGTGCGCAGGATCTCCGGATCGGTGAACTCGGGGCGGGCCTCGAAGTTCTCCTCGGAGTACAGGCGCACCGCGACGCCCTCGGAGACACGGCCGCATCGTCCGGAACGCTGTTTGGCCGAGGCCTGGCTGATCTCCTCGACGGGCAGCCGCTGCACCTTGGTGCGGTGGGAGTACCGCGAGATCCGGGCGTAACCGGTGTCGATGACGTATTTGATTCCCGGGACCGTCAGCGAGGTTTCGGCGATGTTGGTCGCCAGGATGATCCGTCGCCGAGGTCCGGTGGAGAACACCCGGTGCTGTTCGGCGGCGGAGAGACGTCCGAACAGGGGAAGGATGTCGAGGTTCCGGAACTTCCGGGCGCTCAGGGCGTCCGCGGCGTCGCGGATCTCGCGCTCGCCGGAGAAGAAGCAGAGGATGTCGCCGGGTCCCTCGGCGATCAACTCGGCGGTGGCGTCGAGCAGTCCATCCAGGGGATCGGTCTCGATCTCCCGGGTGGTCCCGTTGGGAGCCTCCTCGAGGCGGGTCAGCGGACGGTAACGCACCTCGACGGGGTAGGTGCGTCCGGAGACCTCGACGATGGGGGCGGGGGTGCCGTCGGCGGCCTTGAAATGCTCGGCGAAGGACTCCGGGTCGATGGTGGCCGAGGTGATGATCACCTTGAGGTCGGGACGCTTCGGCAGGATCTCCCGCAGATAGCCGAGCAGGAAGTCGATGTTGAGACTGCGCTCGTGAGCCTCGTCCACGATGATCGTGTCGTAGCCACGGAGCAGACGGTCTCGCTGGATCTCGGCCAGCAGGATGCCGTCGGTCATCAGCTTGACCGCGGTGGAGTCGGAGACGTGGTCGTCGAATCGGATCTTGTAGCCGACCCGTCCGCCGGGCTCGCCGGCCTTCTCGCCGAGTTCCTCGGCGATGCGGTCGGCGACACTGCGTGCGGCGATACGCCGGGGCTGGGTGTGGCCGATCCGCCCTCTGGTGCCTCGGCCCAGGGCCAGGCACATCTTCGGCAGCTGGGTGGTCTTACCGGAGCCGGTCTCTCCGGCCACGATCACCACCTGGTGGTCACGGATCGCCTCCATGATGTCGTCACGGCGGGCAGAGACCGGCAGGGAGGTGGGGAAGGAGAGGTTACGGTCCAGTCCGGTGCGCACCGTGCGGTTGCGGCCCGCTCCGCGGGCCCCGCCCCGAGCCGACCGGCCCGACCGACCCGACCGTCCGCCACGTGAGCGCCGACGCTTCGCCGACTGTCCGCCCTGACGGTCCTTGTCACTCCGGCCGTCCTGGCCGTCCTGACCGTTCTGACGTGCCTGTCCCTGGGACTGGGGCCGATTCGTGTCCTTGGAAACCACCCGGCGATTCTACCACCGGGGCAGAAGTCACCGAGGTCCCGGGACGCACTGAACCCCCGCCGCCACCTCGTGAAAGGCGGCTGCGGGGGCTGAGCGGAGTGCGAGGCGCGGTAGACGCAGTGACGCAGGAGAAGCGCAGTCTAGCGTGCGTCCTCGATCTCGATGGTCTGGGCGACGCCCTGGACCACGGCGGCGACCTTGACGGCCTCGAAGACCTGCTCCTTGGTCAGTCCCTCATCGCGCACGGTCTTCTCGTGGGCGATGGTGCAGTGCTCACAACCGTTGACGGTCGAGACGGCCAGGGAGAAGAGCTCGAAGTCGACCTTCTCGATGCCGGGCTTGCCGATGACGTTCATGCGCAGACCCATGCGGACCTGGGCGTAGTCGTCGCCGAGCCAGCCGCGGGCGCGGTACGCCACGTTGTTCATCGCCATGATGGAGGCGGCGGCGAGTGCGGCGTTGTAGGCCTCGTCGGACAGGTGCTCCTTGGCCTCGTCAGAGATCTCCGACAGGACCTGGTCGTTGCGGGAGGCGGCGGCGGTGGCGACGAAGGTGCCCCACAGCTGCTGTTCGGACAGCTCGGTGGAACGGGTCAGCGTTCCGAGGTTGAGCTTCAGGTCCTTGGCGTACTCGGGCAGAGCGGACTTCAGGTTGTCGATCGACATGTTACTGCAGGGCCTCCTGGACGACGTCCATCTTGTTGATGTTCTTGGTCGGGTCGTTGGCCTGCCAGTTGCAGGCGCAGACCTCTTCGGACTGCAGGGCGTCGAGGACACGCAGGACCTCGTCGACGTTGCGGCCGACGGCGTCCGGGGTGACGGAGACGAACTGGATCACGTTGTCCGGGTCGACGATGAAGGTCGCACGGTCAGCGACACCGTCGGCGTTCTCGACGCCGAGGGCGCGGATCAGGTCGTGGCGCACGTCAGCGAACATCGGGAAGGGGACACCCTTGAGCTCCGGGTGGGTGGCACGCCAGTTGAAGTGGGCGAACTCGTTGTCGGTGGAGCCGCCGAGGATCTGGGTGTCGCGGTCCTGGAACTCCTCGTCGAGCTTGCCGAAGGCGGCGATCTCGGTCGGGCAGACGAACGTGAAGTCCTTCGGGTAGAAGAAGACGACCTTCCACTGGCCCTGGTACTTGTCGAGGCTGACCTCCTCGAAGTAGTCGTCCGGCTGCTGGGCGTTAGCCTCGTGCAGGTCGCCACCCTTGAGGGCGGTGAGGGCGAACTCGGGGAACTGGTCGCCGACGGTGAGAATGGACACTGTAAATGCCTCCTTGAGAGATCTTCATCAAGCACCGAAGTGCTTCTGGAACCATCACCAAGTATGCCACGGAGCTGCCGATAGTGCAAAAGATAAACCTTTATATTTACCCCCGTGCGATAAGGTGGACCTATATTACGGTGAGTATAGGTTCATAAGGTTTCACTAGTGTATTCTCATAGGTATGGTCAATAAGCCGTATCGTCCGACGATCTCCCAGCTGCGTACCTTCGTCACCATCGCGGAGCACGGGCACTTCGGTGCGGCCGCACAGCGACTGGGGATCTCGCAGCCCTCCCTGTCCCAGGCCCTCGCCGCACTGGAGAACGGCCTCGGCGTCCAGCTGATCGAACGCTCGACCCGCCGGGTGATCGTCACCCCGGTCGGTAGCTCGTTGCTCCCGTTCGCCCAGGCGACCGTGGATTCGCTGGACGCCTTCGTCAGCCACGCCAAGGGCGCACAAGGACACCTCAGCGGCCCGGTGAGCATCGGGATGATCCCCACCATCGCCCCCTTCATCCTGCCCTCGCTGCTGCGGTCACTGCCGGGACTCGCGCCCGACATGGAACCCCGCATCGTCGAGGAGAAGACCGCCAACCTGGTGGAGTCTCTCCGTCACGGCGGGCTGGACGCCGCGGTCCTCGCCTCACCCGAGGACGGCTCCGGGCTCTCGCACATCGACCTCTACCACGAGGAATTCGTCCTGGTCGTCCCGGCCGACCACGACTACGCCGGACGCACCGACCTCACCGTCGAAGACCTCGACGGTCTGGAGCTGTTGCTTCTCGACGACGGACACTGCCTGCGTGACCAGGTCCTCGACCTGTGCCGGTCGTCGTCGCTGACCGTGGAACCGGCCAGTTCGGTGACCCGGGCGGCGTCGCTCTCGACGATCGTGCAGTGTGTCATCGGCGGATTGGGCTGCACCCTGGTGCCGATGAGCGCGGTGACCGCAGAATGCGACCGCCCGGGCCTGGGCCTGGCACGGTTCGCCGGTGGGGCGCGGAGTGCCGGACGCACCGTCTCCCTGGCCTACCGCACGAGTTCCCACCGCGGTGAGGACTTCAGCGTCCTCGCCGACGCCGTCATTGCGGCGTACCAGGAGTCGCTGCGCGACGGTCAGAGGCTGCTCGACACGCTCCGCTGAGTCCCTGGGCCGATCCGCCTGACAACTGCAGGGCTCAGCCCCGTACGACGGTCAGCTCGCTGAGCCGCACCTCGCCGGCCTCGTCGGTCGCGTCGAGGTCGACGGTCCCCTCGAAGGCCCAGCCGTGGTCGCCCTCGGGGTCGTCGAGGATCTGCCGGACCCGCCACTGGCTGCCCTCTTCGGTGATGAGCACCAGCTGCGGCGAGCGCGCGGCGGCGTCCACCCCGATGTCGGCGTACTCGTCGAAGTAGGCGTCCAGCTCCTCCGGCCAGTCCGGGGCGTCGTCCAGGTAGTCGTCGAGCTGGTCGAGCTCTTTCTCCCGCTCGAAGGCGAAGAGCTCGACATGGCGGAAGAAGTGGTTGCGTACCATACGGCGCAGCGCCCGCGGGTTCGCACTGAGCAGGGACGGGTCGTCGACGGCGAATGCCTGCTCGGCGACCTGCTGCTCGGTGACCGGTGCGTCCGGGTCGGACATCGCCGCCCATTCGTCGACGAGGGAGGAGTCCACCTGCCGGATCAGCTCGCCGAGCCAGACGATGATGTCCTCCAGCTCCTCGGTGCGGTGCTCCGGTGGGACGGTATGCGAGAGGGTGCGCCAGGCGTCGGTGAGGTAGCGCAGCACCACACCCTCTGAGCGTGCCAAGGTGTAGGTGGCGACCAGGTCGGAGAAGGTCATCGCCTTCTCGATCATGTCGCGCACCACCGACTTCGGTGCCAGGTCGAACTCCTTGGCCCACGGGTTGGACTCACAGAAGATGTCGTAGGCCTGCTCCAGCTCCTCCTCCAGCGGCTTCGGCCAGGTGATGTCCTCCACGATCGCCATGCGCTCGGTGTAGTCCACGCCCTCAGCCTTCAGTGCGGCGATCTCCTCGCCGCGGCGTTCCCGCTGCTGGGCGGCGAGGATCTGGTTCGGGTTGTCCAGGATCGCCTCGATGGTGCTGATGATGTCGAGCGTGTACGTGTCCGACTCCGGGTCGAGCAGGTCCAGTGCCGCCAGGGCGAAGGGGGACAGCGGCTGGTTCAGCGCGAAATCACGCTGCAACTCCTGGGTGAGGTGGGCGTCCTTGCCGGACGGGGTGTCGGCCTCGATCTCCTCCACGATCCCGGACCGCAGCAGTCCCTGGTACAGGGAGAGGGTGGTGCGGATGTCGCGGTTCTGCTTGGTGCGGGTGTCGTGATTACCGCGCAGCAGCCCCTTCAACGCCTCGTAGGTCCACTGGTCGCGGGCGATGACGTTGATCAGCATCGAGTTGCTCATCCGGAACTGACTGACCAGCTCTTCCGGCTCAGCGGTGGTCAGCCGGTCGAAGGTCGACTGCGACCAGGTGGCGCGTCCCTCCGGCGCGGACTTCTTCCGCATCTTCTTGAGCTTCTTCGGGTCGCTGCCGGCGCGCTGACGCAGCCTGAAGTTCTCGATCTCGTGCTCCGGGGCCTCCACGACCACGGTGCCCTCGGTGTCGTAGCCGGCGCGTCCGGCGCGTCCCGCGATCTGGTGGAACTCCCGCGATTTCAGGACGCGGTGCTTGATGCCGTCGTACTTCGCCAGCCCGGTCATCAACACGGTCCGGATCGGCACGTTGATGCCGACACCGAGGGTGTCGGTGCCGGAGATGACCGTGAGCAGACCCTGCTGGGCGAGTTTCTCCACCAGGCGGCGGTACTTCGGCAGCATGCCGGCGTGGTGCACGCCGATGCCCCGGCGCAGCAGGCCGGACAGGGTCTTGCCGAAGGCGGAAGTGAACCGGAAGTCCCCGATGGCCTCGGCGATGGCCGCCTTACGCCCCTTGTCGGCGAAGGTCATGCTGGTCAGCGCCTGGGCGCGTTCAACCGCCTCACGCTGGGAGAAGTGCACGATGTACACCGGGGCCTTGCCGTTGTCGACGAGTTCCTCCAGCGTCTCGTGCACCGGGGTGTAGACGTAGGAGAAGTCGAGTGGGACAGGACGCACCGTCCCGGTCACCGGGGTGGTGGTGCGTCCCGTCCGATCGGTGAGGTCCTTCTCCAGCCAGGAGGTGTCACCCAGGGTGGCGCTCATCAGCAGGAACTGTGCCCGCGGCAGCTCCAGCAGGGGAACCTGCCAGGCCCAACCACGGTCGGGCTCGGAGTAGTAGTGGAATTCGTCCATCACCACCTGGTCGATGTCGGCGGCGGCACCGTCGCGCAGGGCGATGTTCGCCACCACCTCGGCGGTCGCGCAGATGACCGGCGCGGAACCGTTGACGGTGGCGTCGCCGGTCATCATGCCGACGTTGGCAGCACCGAAGATCTCGCACATCGAGAAGAACTTCTCGCTGACCAACGCCTTGATCGGTGCGGTGTAGAAGGTCCGCTTCCCGCGGGCCAGGGCGATGAAGTGTGCCGCCGTGGCGACCATCGACTTTCCCGACCCGGTCGGTGTCGCCAGGATGACGTTGTCACCTGCAGCGAGCGCCGTGGCGGCCTCCTCCTGGGCGGGGTAGAGGCTGAAACCGCGGTCCCGTGTCCACGCCAGGAAGGACTCCAGGACGGCGTCGTCGACGAGGCTCTCGGGGACTTCAGCGAGATCGGGGAGGAGGTCGGCCAGGGTCTGGTCGGCGTTGGTCACGTAAGTGGTTACCTGTCGGAGTCGGTGTCGGTATCGGTGTCAGCGCCGGGGTCTTCGGCACCGTCGGTGTCGTCAGTTTCAGCGGCCTCGGCGAGGAACTGCTCGAACTCGGCCCCGATCTCGTCACCGGAGGGGATCTGCTCGCCCGGGGCGAGGAGGGAGTTCTCGGACTTCCGGCGGATCCGCGCCATCTCGTCGTCGTACTGGCGTTCCAGGGCACCGACGACCGAGGCGATCTCTGCGGAGTCGTCGACCTGCTCGGCCAGCTGCTGACGCACCTTCTCCATGTCCGCCTGCAGTGCACGCAGCGGCAGGGACAGCTCGGCGACCTTCTCCACGGAGTGCAGCAGACCGTAGGTGGCTTCCGGGTAGTCGGACGCCGCGATGTAGTGCGGGACGTGGGCGGTGAGACCCACGGTGGTCTTCCCGCGTCGGCCCAGCAGTAGTTCGATGTCCAGGGACGCGGCACCCGGGATGATCATCCTGGAGTTCCAGTCCCTCAGGTCCTTCGTCAGCGAGGGGTCGGAACTGTGTGCCGAGATCACCAGCGGGCGGGTGTGCGGCACCGTCATCGGCGCAGCGTACAGGGTGATGGTGCGCTCCACGTTGGTGCGCGCGGCGAGTTCGGCGACGGCCTTGGCGAACGCCTCCCACCGCAGGTCCGGCTCGGGGCCGGTGAGCAGCAGGAAGGGGCGTCCGTCGGTGTCCTCGACACGGTGCAGCGTGATCGACATGTCCTCCCGGTCGACGACCTTCCCGGAGTCGATGGTGATGCCGGGACGACGCGACCGGTAGTCGATCAGCTCGTCGACGTTGAAGTTCGCCACCGCGGAGTGGTTGAGTGCCTGCAGCAGGTGCTGGCCGGCCTGCTGGACGCCGTGTCCGGCGTCGGCGTATCCCTGGAGTGCGATGACCAGGGACAGGCCGTCACCACCGTCACCGGAGGTGTCGGTGTCCAACGAGGGACCCGGGTACTCCAGCTCGTACATGTGGTTGTCCTTCGGCATCGGTGCGAAACTCCCTTCACTGTCGCAACTCGCGCATGTTCCAAGCCTACCAGCCGCCATCCACGCCATCGTGGGAGGTCAGGCGGTAGGAATCGTGTTATCCACAGGGGTCGGGTTATCCACATGTTCGTCGGCGGACGCCCTCGACACGACGGTCGCCCCCGCGGTCTGCGGGGAAGATCGACCCATGACCTTCATGCCGTACAACACCACGCCGGACGATGACATTCCCGACGACATTCCTGACCCCGACGACGCCATCTCGTTGGGGGCCGATCCAGGACTCCTGATCACCGCCGTTCCGGCTCTCCTGGGGTTCCGTCCCCGGGCCAGTCTGGTTCTGGTCGGCATGCGTGACGAGGCCGGGGCCCGACGGGTCGGGCCGGTGGTGCGCGTCGATCTCGACGATGCGGCCCTACGCCAGGGGATCAATGCGCTGGGACGGGCCATGGTGGGTTCCAAGGACCCCACTGTGGTCGCCATCGTCATCGACCCCGCGTCCTGGCCGGTCCGGGGCCATGTCGACGATCTGCTGGTGACGGCGAACCGTAGGCTCGGCCGCAGAGGGATCCCGGTCACCGAGACCCTCGTCATCGACGCGGTGGAGGCTGGCCGCCGGTGGCGGGTGGTGGAACGCCACGGCCCTGACGGGAGATGGTGGACCTTGCACCAGGGGACGCTGGGGGCGGCGCGAGACAATCCGGTCCGGGGGGCACTGAAACAAGGGGAGTTCGACGGGTCGTTGTCGGCCGGGGAGTTCGCGAGGTTGCTGGAGCCGGACGATCCGGCGCCACGGTCGGCACCCGGGTTACCGGAGTGCTGGCGCACGGGGGTAGCCAGTTCAGTGGGGGACTGGGAGGCGGGAGCCAGGGGAACGGGTCATGAGCGCACGGGATCAGCTGCAGCGTCGATCTCAGCCCTCCTGCTGGATGTTGCGGCGGTCGTTGATCCCGGGCAGGGGGACGATTCGTCGCCTGAAGACTTCCCGGCGGGGTGCGGGGCGGACCTGGAGATCGCCCGGTCGGAGATGCGCCGTCGCCTGGCCGATCCGACACTCGCTCAGGCCGTCTTCGACATGTGCATGTCCCCCGAGCTGTTCCCCGGCCTGGTGGTGCTGGCGTTGGGGACCGGCAGCCTCGCCGTGGAGGCGCTGTTGCTGGAGATCGTCTCGCTGGCTGGTCCGGTGCTGCGGCGTCGCGCCCTGGCGTTGATCGCGGTGCTGGGGATGTGTGGGCGCAACGGCGCCCTGGGGCTGCAGGCGGCGAGGCTGTGCCTGGCGAGCAGGGACAGCGGAGACGGCAGCGATCCCGACGACATAGGGGGCCTCGAGGAACCGGGCGAGATCACTGCGGCCGAGTTCCTCTCGTTGGTGGTTGCCGAGGCGACGTCGGGCAGTATCGCGGAGGCGATCGTCACCGGGATGTGCGATGGGTCGGCGGCGCCCTTGGTCCTGGAGATCCTGGAGAAAGGGGCCCGGCACCTGGAGGACGGGCTCGCGGGGGAGCCTCAGGTGGCCGGGGTGCTCGACCTGGCGGCGGTCAGCGCTGTGCGAACCGCGCTCGCTCGCCGAGCTGCGACGTGAACGCCCACGCATCGGAGACGATCGTGTCCAGGTCGGAGCGGGTGGGTGTCCAGCCCAGTTCCTCGACGGCACGGGCGGAGGAGGCGATCAGCGTCGCCGGGTCTCCGTCGCGTCGCGGAGCGACCTCGGCCGGGATGGGGTGGCCGGTGACCGTACGGCAGGTGTCGATGACCTGCTGCACGCTGTAGCCGTCGCCGGAGCCGAGGTTGAAGATCCGGTGGGTGCCCGGGGTGTTGGACGCCGATGCGAGCAGGTGGGCGTCCGCCAGGTCGCGGATGTGGATGTAGTCACGCACGCAGGTGCCGTCCGGGGTGGGCCAGTCGTCACCGAAGACCATGATCTTCTCGCGGGCGTCCAGGGCCACCTGCAGCACCAGCGGGATCAGGTGGGTCTCGATCTCGCGGTTCTCACCGACCGGGCCGTAGGCGCCGGCGACGTTGAAGTATCGCAGGCTCGTCGCGCCGAGTCCGTAGGCCCGGGCGTAGGAGGTGATGATCTGGTCGATCGACAACTTCGAGGCCCCGTAGGGGTTCGTCGGGGCGGTCGGCATGTCCTCGGTGATCGGCACGACCTCCGGCTCGCCGTAACAGGCCGCGGTCGAGGAGAAGACCAGGTTGTCGACCCCGTGGGAACGCATCAGGTCGAGCAGTTCCAGGGTGGTGACGACGTTGCCGTGCCAGTAGATGTCGGGCGCGGTGACCGACTCGCCGACCAGGGACTTCGCGGCGAAGTGGAAGACCGCCGTGCAGTCGTCCGCCAGGACGTCCGAGGCATGGTCGAGGACGTCGCCCTCGTGGAAGGCGGCACCGGCGGGGACGGCGTCCCGGTTACCGGTCGAGAGGTCGTCGATGACGGAGACGCGGTAGCCCTGCTCCACCAGCACGGTGGCGCAGACGCTGCCGACGTAACCGGCACCGCCGGTGACCAGAACGTGGTCGCCGGCGGGGGAGGAGGTGCCCGGTGCGGCCGGTGCCATACGCGGCCCTACTTCTCGATGACGATGCGGATCGCGTGGCCGAGATCCTCGGGCACGACGACGACCGAACCGTCCTCGGTGGTGATGTTCAGACCCTCAGGGGTGTCCTGGATGGTCACCGTGACACCCGGGAGGATGCCGTTGGAACCAAGCTGGCTGATGACCTTGCGCTCGACCTGGACGATCTCGTTGAGGCTCACGATCGTGGCCTTGGTCGGTGCGCTCAGGTCGACGTCGGCGGCGCGGTGGGAACCTTCCTGGTCGGCCGCGGCAGCCTCGCCGAGCTTGTCCAGGCCCGGGACGGGGTTTCCGAAGGGCGAGGTTCCGTGGTCCTCCAGCACGCTGAGCAGGCGCTTCTCCACCTCGAGGCCCATGACGTGCTCCCAGCGGCAGGCCTCGTCGTGGACGGACTCCCAGGGAAGGCCGATGACGTCGACCAGCAGGCGCTCGGCCAACCGGTGCTTACGCATCACCGCGGTCGCGTGGTCGCGCCCCTCCTCGGTGAGCTTCAGGGAACGGTCGTCGGCGATCCAGAGGAGACCGTCGCGCTCCATGCGGGCGACGGTCTGGCTCACTGTCGGGCCGGACTGCTCGAGCCGCTCGGCGATGCGGGCACGCAGCGGTGGAATGCCCTCCTCCTCCAGTTCATAGATAGTCCGGAGGTACATCTCGGTGGTATCGACGAGGTCCTTCACTCGGCCATTACCTTTCTCTGAAACACGGGCCCGTCAACGGGGACGGGCGATGTGAGGGAACTATTCACACAGCGGTAATTCATAAGGTACACGTTTTTCCGCCAGTCCGAGACTGATGGTTGCATACCCTTTCCGCCGGAGACAGTGATGTTCCGTTGTTCTAGCCGGCGTATTCGCGCAGCCGGGCGGCACGGTCGCCCTCACGAAGCTTCGACATGACCTCACGCTCTATCTGGCGGACACGCTCGCGGGACAGCCCGAAGCAGCGACCGATCTGGTCGAGGGTGCGGGGCATTCCGTCATCGAGGCCGTAGCGCAGCTTGATGACGTCCTGCTCGCGCTCCTCGAGGGTGTCGAGCACCGCGCGGACATCCGAGTGGCGTAGCGAAGCGACCACGGCGGCCTCGGCGTCGGTGGCCTCCGAGTCCTCGATGAAGTCGCCCAGCGGGGCCTCCTCGTCGGAGCCGACCGGCATGTCCAGGCTCACCGGGTCACGGGACTGCTTCAGCAGCATCTCGATCTTCGACTCGTCGATGCCGGACTCTTCGGCCAGCTCCTCGTTGGTGGCCTCGCGACCCAGGTGCTGGTACATCTCACGCTTGATCCGCGAGAGCTTGTTGACCTGCTCCACCAGGTGCACAGGCAGTCGGATGGTGCGCGACTGGTCGGCCATGCCACGGGTGATCGCCTGACGGATCCACCAGGTCGCGTAGGTGGAGAACTTGAAGCCCTTGGCGTAGTCGAACTTCTCCATCGCGCGGATCAGACCCAGGTTGCCCTCCTGGATCAGGTCCAGCAGCGGCATGCCACGGCCGGTGTAGCGCTTGGCCAGGGACACCACCAGACGCAGGTTCGCCTCCAGCAGGTGGGTGCGGGCGGCACGACCCTCGCGGGCGAGAACCTTCATGTCGCGCTTGGTGGCGCGGGTCAGCTTCTCACCGCTCTCCAGGATGTGCTCGGCGTAAAGGCCGACCTCGATCTGCTTGGACAGCTCGACCTCGTCCTCTGCGGTCAGCAGGGCGGTCTTGCCGATGCCGTTGAGGTAGACCCTCACCAGGTCGGCAGAGGGGTTGTCGTTGTTGCCACGACGGCGCCCCTTGTCCTCGGCTGCACCGCGCTCGCCGTCGTTGTCCTCGCCGTCGGAGGACTCGGAAGCATCCGCGGCATCGGCCGGGTCGGAGCTGTCGTTGTCACCGTCGGAGGTGTCGTTCACCGAGCTTTCGTCGAGGTCATCGACGTCTGCAGGGATATCCCGGTCCGTGGTGGTCGTCTCCAGAATGTCGTTCTCCGCCGCTGTGCCGGCGCCCTTGGTACTACGGTTGCCCATCTGGCTGACCTCCTGGGTTGGGGTGTCTGAAGCTCTGACCACCCCAACGGGGCAGCCGATAGTTTTGTTCCCTGGCTCACGTGGGAGCCCCGGGGGAGTTACACCAATGTGGGGGTGGTGTTCGGAATCATGCCTCGACGATGAGGGTGTACGGCCCGAGATTGTTCGAGGAGACCTCCATCATCGCCCCGAACCGACCGGTCTCCACGTGCAGACCTCTGGAGCGGAGCTCGGCGACGATCTTCTCGATCACCTCTTCGGCCTGGTCGCCCGGTGCGGCAGGGGACCAGGAAGGACGCCGGCCTTTCGCCGTGGCGCCCATCAACGTGAACTGGCTGACCACGAGGACTTCTGCGCCATTGTCCTGGGCACTGACGTCACGTCCACCCTCCCAGGATTCTCCGGCCGGCGGCAGGATCCGCAGCTCGGCGATCTTCCGGGCGACAGTGGCCCACGCATCCGGGTCATCGTCGCGTCCTGCCCCGACGAGCGCGAGCAGCGCGCCGCGTCCGGCACCGTCCCGGTCGGCGTCGACCTGACCGACCACCTCGCCGTCGACGACCACCGACGCGGTCGCCACGGTACTGACCACGGCCCTCACAGTTCATCCTCGCCGTCTGCGCCGTCTGCGCCGTCTGCGCTGTCTGCGCTGTTGTTCTCGATCAATTCCGCGGGAAGTACCAGCCCGTGGCGCACCAGGTCGACGATCAGCGGCACCAGGGCGGTGGTGAACTCCTCCTCGTCGAGGCCGTTGACCGCGCAGTAGAGCTCCGCGGTGTCACGCAGGCTCAGTCCCTGCGGGGACAACCCGGCGACGACCGCGGACAAGGGGGCGTCGATCTCGTGGCTGTAGCGCGGCCCCTCGGTCCGGGTCAGCCGCAGTACCTCCGGGTGGAAGCCGATGGTCGGAATGTCCTCGGTGCCGATCGTCGCCAGCTCCACGGTCTCCCGCGCCAACCCGGGACGAACCTGGAACCGCGCGTCCAGCAGCCTCTCGGCGTCGGTGCCCGCCAACCAGGCGGCGCGGGTGAAGTGCTCCTCCACCTCATCGCCGAAGAATTCCAGGTCCGGGGTGTCCAGCACCTCGAAGGTCACCTCGGACGGTCCGTCGATGCGCTCCAGGTGTACATAGCCCATCCCGATCCGGGCCACGTCGTTCTCCTGCAGGTAGTCGAGCCAGCGCGAGCAACGCCGTCGTCCCTCGGGCGACCGCAGGTCCACCGAGCCGTCCGACAACCAGGTACGTACGTACACGGAGGGGGTGACCTCGTCACGCTGGACGACCCAGGCGCGGATGCCCTCGGACGGGATCCAGGACGCCACCCGGTTCGCCGGGGACTCCGTCAGGCTGGTCACCCAGGCGCCGAGCAGGTGTGCGGTGCCGCCTGGTGCGAGGTGTTCCGCGGCCCCCTCGACAACGGTGCGGGACGCTCCGTCGAGCTCCAGGCCGGAGTCACGGTAGATCTGGCCGTCCTCCGCCGGCCCGACGACGAAGGGGGGATTCGACACGATCCGGCTGAAGCTCTCACCGGCGACCGGCTCGAACCAGGAGCCCTCGCGGAAGTCCACCGGGGTGGCGTCTCCGTCGGCACTGCCGGGGACGCTGCGTTCGGAGGCGCGTGCGTAGTCCAGGGCCCGGGTGTTGACGTCGGTGGCGACGGTGTGTGCCGCCGGCAGCAGCAAGGCCAGTACTCCCGAGCCGGTGCCGAGGTCCAGCAGGCTTTCGGTCGGGGACGCCGGGACCTGGTTCAGCAGGGTCAGCGGGGCCTGGCCGACCCCGGGCACGTGGTCGCTGCGCCGGGTCGCGGTCGGCACAGAAGACGCAGTAGGTGCAGTAGATGCCGAGGCGTCTGGGTCCGAGGCGACCAGAACGGGTCGGGTGTCGCCATGACGGTCGTGGGACACCGGTCGGACGTCGATCTGGGAACGCACCAGTGTCTCCGGGACAGCTTCCAGGATCCCGGCAGCAACCAGCTCATCGGCCAGGTCGTCGCCGAGTACCCTGGCGACGGTGCTGAACTCCACCGGCTCCCGGAGGAAGAAGGCGGCGGTCAGGGTGGCAGACCGGGAATCGGCGGCACCGGAGGCGGTCCGACGGTCCAGGTGCCAGACCGCGGCACCGGGGTTCCCGGACATCGCCTCGGCGTGCCCCTCACGCCCCAGCGCGCCGAGCACCAGGCTGGTGCCGTAGTCCAGCGCGGTCAGTGCCTGAACCAGGTCGCCGAGGGCGGGGGACTGGGCGTCAGCGCTCATCTGAGTTCTCGTTCCTGGCTGTGTCTTCAGTGTCTTCAGTGTCTTCAGTGACTTCAGTGCTGTCAGTATCTTCTGGTTCTTCGGCGTCGATGACCTCCGGGGTATGTGCCGTCGAGTCACCTTCGTTGAGCTGGGCCCGTCGGGCACCGGCGTCCGACTCCAACGATGCCTGCATCGCCTGGTTCTGTTGGCGGACCAGTGCCGGCTTGTACACCTTCGGCTGGCCCTTCTCCGTGTCCGATGCCTTCTCGTTGGCCAGCAGCACCGCGATCCACGGCAGCGGCAGGGAGATCACGGCGATCAGTGCGGCCAACACCGGACTGTGCAGCCACGCGTAGGCGATCACCGCGAAGACAAGCAACGGGATCCTGGCCAGCTGCAGTCCCGCATAGACGCGCTTGCGGTGACGCCAGTCGTCCAACCGCGGCTTCTTCGCCGTGGTGATCAGAGACACCGCGTCACCCGAGTCACCGTCGGACTGACGGGAGTGGTGCGACTGCTGTGGACGCCCGGTGTCGCGGCCGTCGTCGTGCCGCTCGGTGGCGTCCTCGTTGTCTGGCATGTCGTCCACCGTAGTCCTGCGTGGCCACGGCACAACCGTCGGGGAGCCGCGGGTACGACACGACACAGCACGACGCAGGCCGACACAGCACAATCAGCCGATCGAGGTGCATGGCTGGAAAACGACGGGCACGAGGGGCATGATTGTGGCTGTGACTACTCCATCAACGACAACGATTGAGCGCCCGGACGTCCGCACGGACGACCAGACGTCGGACGACACCCCGAAGTTCTTCCACTACGTCAAGAAGGACCAGATCGTCGACTCCGCGGTGAACGGCAGGATGGTTGTCGCCCTCTGCGGCGAGACGTTCCCGGTCACGAAGCAGGCGAAGCCGGGCTCACCGGTGTGCCCGGACTGCGAGAAGATCTACCAGGGGCTCCGCCGGAAGTGAGTCTGCCAACGTCGTACGGCACCCTGCGTGCCTGGCAGCAGGCAGCCCTGCGCCAGTACATCGACCAGGCTCCCCAGGATTTCCTCGCGGTCGCGACCCCCGGGGCGGGTAAGACGACCTTCGCCCTGACGGTCGCCCGCATGTTGCTGGACAACCGGACCGTCCAACGCGTGGTCATCGTCGTGCCCACCGAACACCTGAAGACCCAGTGGTCGCAGGCGGCGGCACGCCAGGGGATCTCGATCGACGCCGAGTTCACCAACTCCTCGGCGGTCAACCACGCCCACCAGGGTGTGGCGGTCACCTACGCCCAAGTCGGCATGAAACCGACCAAGCACTACCAGGTGGCGACCGCCCAGAAGACCCTGGTGATCCTCGACGAGATCCACCACGCTGGTGACGCCAAGAGCTGGGGCGACGGTGTGCGCTTCGCCTACGACCAGGCGGAACGACGTCTGGCGCTGACCGGTACCCCGTTCCGGTCGGACGACTCGGCCATCCCTTTCGTCGGCTACCAGGAGATCGACGGCGCGATGGTCTCCCGGTCCGACTACACCTACGGCTACTCCGACGCCCTCGCTGACGGAGTCGTCCGCCCGGTGGTCTTCATGGCCTACTCGGGTGAGGCGCGGTGGCGCGACAGCGCCGGTGAGGAGTACGAGGCACGCCTCGGCTCACCGCTGAACGCCGAGCAGACCGCCCGGGCGTGGAAGACCGCGCTGGACCCGAAGGGGGAGTGGATCCCGGCGGTGCTGTCCTCGGCGCACACCCGTCTGATGCAGATGCGGCAGAGCATCCCCGACGCCGGCGGCCTTGTCATCGCCACCGACACCACCACGGCCCGTGCCTACGCGGTGATCCTGGAACGCATCAGCGGCACGAAGGTGACCGTGGTGTTGTCCGACGAGGTCGGCGCCAGTGACAGGATCAAGCAGTTCTCCGATTCCACCGACCCGTGGATGGTCGCCGTGCGCATGGTGTCCGAAGGTGTGGACGTTCCGCGTCTCGCCGTCGGCGTCTACGCGACCTCGGCGTCGACACCACTGTTCTTCGCCCAGGCCATCGGACGTTTCGTGCGTTCGCGGCGTCCTGGCGAGTCGGCGAGTGTCTTCCTGCCGAGCGTGCCGGTGCTGCTGGACCTGGCGTCCAACATGGAACGCCAGCGCAACCACGTCCTCGGCAAGCCTGACCGTCCGAACGAGGGCTGGGACGATGAGCTGCTGGCGCAGGCCAACAAGCAGGAGGACGAACCGGACGAACTGAACGGTTACGAGACACTCGGCGCGAACGCCGAGCTCGACCACCTGATCTTCGACGGTTCCAGCTACGGCACCACCGTCGCCGGCACCGAGGAGGAGCAGGAGTACCTGGGGCTGCCCGGTCTGCTCGACGCCGAGCAGATGCGCACCTTGCTGCGCCAGCGGCAGACGACACAGCTGGACAACCGGGAGAAGGCCGCGAAGACCGCCGCTGCCGAACAGAAGGAGCACGCGACCACCACTGCCACCTCGGACGGTGCAGCCGAGGACAAGGTCGCCAGCGAACAGCTCCCGGCCCTGCGCAAGAAGCTCAACGCACTGGTCGGAGCGAAATCGGCGCGCACCGGGCGTCCCCACGGTGCGATCCACAACGAGGTCCGACGCAACTGCGGCGGTCCGCCCACGGCACTGTGCAGTGCCCAGCAGCTCCAGGACCGGATCGCCTACCTGCGCGACTGGTGACGGCCCACCCCTGGCCGTCCTGCACGGTGTGACGGCGCCACAACCGCTGGGATACCCTGGGCGGTGATTTATTACCTGAATTCAGCCGGTCACGGTAGCCCGTGCGGCGGAGAGGCGACGCCAGCACCATGGCCCAGAACAACATTCCGGCGGGGCGCGACGCCTCCGACCGCAATCGCAGGCAGAGTCGGCTGAGCATCGCCGCGCTGGTGCTGGCGGTGCTCGCCGTCCCCGCCGCGCTTTTCCCCTGGTTGGGTCTGGTGGTGGCCGTGGTCGTGCTGACCGTCGCCCTGATTGCGTTGATCAGGACCTTGCGGTCACAGGACATCAGCCGTGGTTACCCGATGGCCGCGGTCGTGGTCGCCGTCGCCGCCGTTGCACTGGCCGGCATCGTCACCAACGGCACGGTGAAGCAGTTGGATGAGTGCGGTCCCCAGGATCAGGACGAGCTCGAACAGTGCCTGGAGGACGGGCGCAACAACAACTGACCCGCCGGGCAGCAGGGGGCTGCACCGGCGGGTGGGGGTCGGGGATGAAGGGGGTGACTACTCCAGGTAGTCCCGCAGCACCTGGGAGCGCGAGGGGTGGCGCAGCTTGGACATCGTCTTCGACTCGATCTGGCGGATGCGCTCACGGGTGACCCCGTACACCTGGCCGATCTCGTCGAGGGTGCGCGGCATGCCGTCGGTCAGTCCGAAGCGCAGCTTGACCACGCCGGCCTCACGCTCGGAGAGGGTGTGCAGCACATCCTGCAGCTGGTCCTGCAGCAGGGTGAAGCTCACCGCGTCGACGGCGATGACGGCCTCGGAGTCTTCGATGAAGTCACCGAGCTGGCTGTCACCCTCGTCACCGATGGTCTGGTCCAGGGAGATCGGCTCGCGCGCGTACTGCTGGATCTCCAGCACCTTGTCCACGGTGATGTCCATCTCGCGGGCCAGCTCGTCCGGGGTGGGCTCGCGGCCCAGGTCCTGGAGCAGCTCACGCTGGATGCGGCCGAGCTTGTTGATGACCTCCACCATGTGTACCGGGATACGGATGGTGCGGGCCTGGTCGGCCATAGCGCGGGTGATGGCCTGGCGGATCCACCAGGTGGCGTAGGTCGAGAACTTGTAGCCCTTGGTGTAGTCGAACTTCTCGACGGCGCGGATAAGGCCGAGGTTGCCCTCCTGGATCAGGTCCAGGAACGCCATGCCGCGGCCGGTGTAGCGCTTGGCCAGTGAGACGACCAGACGGAGGTTCGCCTCCAGCAGGTGGTTCTTGGCCTTTCGACCGTCGCGGTCGATCTCGCGCAGGTCGCGCTTCTGCATCGGCGAGATCTTCTCCTCGGAGTTGAGGATCTCGTCGAGCTTGTGGTGGGCGTAGAGGCCGGCCTCAATACGCTTGGCCAGCGACACCTCCTGCTCGGCGTTGAGCAGTGCGACCTTACCGATCTGCTTGAGGTAGGCACGCACCGAGTC
>DXGC01000105.1 GCA_019114135.1 Candidatus Corynebacterium avicola | reverse complement strand
AGGAGCCCAACAAGGGCGTCAACCCGGACGAGGTCGTCGCCGTCGGTGCCGCCCTGCAGGCCGGCGTCCTGCGCGGTGAGGTCAAGGACGTCCTGCTCCTCGACGTCACCCCGCTGTCCCTCGGTATCGAGACCAAGGGTGGCGTGATGACCAAGCTCATCGAGCGCAACACCACCATCCCGACCAAGCGGTCCGAGACCTTCACCACCGCCGAGGACTCCCAGCCCTCCGTGCAGATCCAGGTCTTCCAGGGTGAGCGCGAGATGGCCCAGCAGAACAAGCTGCTCGGCTCCTTCGAGCTCGGCGGCATCGCCCCGGCCCCGCGCGGTGTGCCGCAGATCGAGGTCACCTTCGACATCGACGCCAACGGCATCGTCCACGTCACCGCCAAGGACAAGGGCACCGGCAAGGAAACCTCGATCACCATCCAGGAAGGCTCCGGTCTGTCCCAGGAGGAGATCGACCAGATGGTGAAGGACGCCGAGGCCCACGCCGACGAGGACAAGAAGCGCCGCGAGGAGCAGGAGGTCCGCAACTCCGCCGAGTCCATGGTCTACCAGACCCGCAAGTTCCTCTCCGAGAACGAGGAGAAGGTCTCCGAGGACACCAAGACCAAGGTCACCGAGGCCGCCGACGCCGTCGACGAGGCCCTCAAGGGCGACGACATCGAGGCCGTCAAGGACTCCGTCGAGAAGCTGTCGGCCGAGAGCCAGGAGATGGGCAAGTCCATCTACGAGGCTGAGGCCGCCGAAGCCGGTGCCGAGGGTGCCGAGGGCGCCGAGGGTGCAGCCGCCGGTGCCGAGGACGACGTCGTCGACGCCGAGGTCGTCGACGAGGACGAGGCCGGCAGCGCTGACAAGGGTGAGGACAAGTGACCCACCCCAACTCCGCCGACCCCGGTGACCCCGCCGCGACCGACGAGGAGTACACCGCCCCCGACCTGGCCGAGACCACCCCGGAGGAGGACGCCGTCATCGCCGCCGATGCTGCTGACACCGCTGACACCACGGGTGACGAGGTGATCGACGGTGAGGTGACCGACGCTCTCGCCGAGGACACCCTCGCCGAGGAGGCCGCGACCGTCACCGAGGCCACCGCCGCCGCTGATGCCGCCGCCGACGCCGCCGAAGAGGACGTCGCCGAGGCCGAGGCCGCCCCCGAGGCGTCCCCGGTCGAGGTCGAGCTCGCCGAGCGCACCGCCGACCTGCAGCGCGTCACCGCGGAGTACGCCAACTACCGCAAGCGCACCGAGCGCGACCGGGTGGCGATCCGGGAGTCCGCCAAGGCTGACACCGTCGCCGGCCTGCTGCCGATCCGGGACGACCTGGACCTGGCCGAGCAGCACGGTGACCTCACCGGACCGCTGAAGGCCGTGGCCGACAAGCTGGACTCCCTGTTCACCTCGCTGAAGGTCGAGACCTTCGGTGCCGAGGGCGACGAGTTCGACCCGTCGCAGCACGAGGCCGTGCAGGACATGTCCACCGGCGACGACAAGGCTGTCGGAACCGTCCTTCGTAAGGGCTACCGCCTGGGAGACCGCGTGATGCGCACCGCCATGGTCGTCATCGCCGACCGTCAGGCGTAGGGCTCGCCTGGGCCAGCTGCAGCAGCCCATCTGCGCCTTCTTCGCCAAATACCCATGGCTGGAGGTACACGAACCACCCGGTTCACGTACCTCCAGCCATGGGTATTTCACGTTGCATTGCGTCTGGCGACCTGGATCGCATATCCGACCTGCTCCAGCATCTCCCTCCGGTCCCTCAGCAGCTCTTTGTCGATCCGCACCGCCTCCCACCCGAGGCTCTTGAGTCGCTGGTAGAGCCGGAAGTCCCTCAGCTTCTGCTCCTCGCTGGAATGGTGGTTGCCGTCGTAGTAGACCGCCACTCTCAACGACGTACACGCCAGGTCAGGCGTGGTGACATTGTCGCCGGGAGCTGACTGTCGCCGGACCGTCCCGTTGTCGAGGGAGATGGTCACCTGCGAGGTCCATGAATGACCGGCCGGCAGTTCATCGCGCAGGACCAGCCGGGTGATGGTCTCCATCGGGGACTGTGCCCCCAAGTCACAGAGCCCAAGGAGACCGTCCAGTGTCCGACGGTCCACGATGTTCCGTGCGCGGCTCCGGATGCTGTCGGTGTCCAGGTGCGTGCACTGGTACGCAGCGTCGATGAACTGGATTGCGCGCACCTCGCGGTCGTCGAGCCCCGGTACCTCAGGTACCCACCATGTCTTCTTTCCCGCACGGATGGTCGCGACACATTGAGCGACCGCTGTCCCGGCGTCCACCACCTCCAGGCTGGGGAAGAGAGGGTCGATGGCCACCGTCCGGGTGCCATCCGCCAACTGACGATGGGTCGCCGTACCTGCGCCCGTCCTGTTTCGACGACGTCTTTCCGACAGAAGGAGGACCGGCTCGCTGTCTGCCCAGTAGGGCATTCCGTGAGCGGCGATTGCGCACCAGCCTGCACCGACGCTGTCCGGTGTGGACAACCAGTGCGCCCGGAGCCGGGTGAGGATGTCCCAGGCCAACCTTCCAGGATCCTCGGCACTCCATCCGCCGGGGCCGAGCCGGTGTCCGGGCGGCAGGCTGCTCGCTCCTCGAGGAGCCGGAGGGAGGACGATTCCACTTGCGAGGCGTTCCCAGGAATCGACTTTCCTGCGTGGGGTGCCGTCGGCCAGTAGGTCGCGGCGTCTCCGGGGAGCGCGCGAGGGGTAGACGCGGCGCGTGAAGTACGGTCCACGACCCGGTCTGATGCGCCCTTGCCGCTCAGCATTGATCCACAGGTGTCCCCCGAATGTCCCCATGACGTCCATCTAAGCGTGATGCAAGCCCCTGGCGCCGCACTTTCACCTTAACCGGAGAAATTCCCATGACTGGAGGTACGCATTCACCTCTCACTGCGTACCTCCAGCCATGGGAATTTCGCAATGGGGTCGGGAGGGCCGAGTGAGGGCGGCAGGCCAAGGTGCAGGCGCCGGTCACACGCTGCGGTAGAACTCCGCGCGGTAGACCTGCGTCTCCGCCGCCTCGGGGACGGTGCGCTCCCGCTTCTGGGCCAGCACCCGGACCTGCGGACGCATCCCGTCGGTGGAGCCGGCGATCGAGGCCGCCGGAGTGTCGTCATCCAGGGGCATCGCCTCGCCCATGTCCACGGTCCGGGAGAAGTCCCCGGACGGGACGACGATCGACTTCTCGTCGACCGCGCCGCCCTCCTGTCGCCCCATGATGCGCAGTCCCAGCCGCGACCCGGTGCCGTTGACACCCTCGATGACCAGTGAGGAGTCGGAGTCGTCCGCACGCCGCACGGTCACCTCCGTGAGGTCGATCCGCTTCTCCCCGGTGACGGTCTCGGGTCCGGCCAACTCGGGATCGAGGTCACCGCTGACGATGACGGGGGACGTCCCGACCTTCACCCTGCCGTCGTCCTCGAGTGACACCTCCGCGCCGAGCACGTCGACGGCCGCGTCGGCCCCGGGGACGGTCACGTTCAGGGTGTGACCGTCCGGGACGACCCACGGTTCCGGGTGGGGGAAGGCGCTGTCCGCCCCGTGGTCGGCGTTGTGCAGGTAGCCGTCGTGGCGGTTCCACAGTACCCAGAACACAGCGCCGTCAGCGCCGTCAGCACCGCCGTCGCCGCCCTTACGGAACCGCAGTCCGCGCAGGTCCGGGTGCGGCGACTCGATCCAGCCCAGGAAGGCCGCGCCGTCCAACCACTCCGCGGCGTGGGCGAAAGCCGGCAGCGACGGCTTCGGCGACCGGTCGACGTGCAGCAGTCCGTAGTGGTACTCGCTCTCCACCGGGTCGGCGCCGTGCTTGTCGTGCCACAGTCCGTCGGTGAGCTGGAACCAGTGCGTACCGGTCGCGCCCTCGGCCTTGGCGAGCATCAGCGACAGCAGGACGGAGTCCGCGGCGGTGCGTTCATCGTCGTACCACCAGGCGTTCGGCCGGGTGCAGGCGTAGCACTCGGTGAGCCACAGTTCCTCGGCCTTGCCGCCGCGCTCGGAGCGTCCGTCGAGGTAGGCGCGGGCGGTGCGGACCTGGCCGAGGAAGTTCCAGCGTCCGGCGTCGTAGTCGGGGACGTAGTTGCCGCGTCCGGCGTGCTCGGCGATGCCGTCGAGGGCGTCCCACCCGCCACCGTCGTCGATGGTGTCGAGGAAGGACGCGTCCCACCCGGCCAACGCCATGGCGATGAGCTTCGCCGAGGAGCCGCGGCGGTCGAGCTCCTGCCGGAAGGGGATCAGCCAGTCGCTGGTGTACTCCTTGGCGCGCGCGGTCTTGTCGGTACCGTCGACGTTCCACTCGTTGAGTAGTTCGTAGTGGGAGACGTCGGCCTCTTCACCACGGTCGATGTTCTCGGTGGCCCATTCGGTGAAGGTCTGTCCGCCGCTGTCGAGGCGCTCGTCGGTGAACTGTCCGGGTGAACCAGCAGGTTGCAGCGCATTGCTGATACCAAGGTCCGCTGATTCCTCGGCGGTGAGCCAGGGGTTGCGCAGGTGCGCGACGCCGATGCGCCGCCACAGTTCCTTCTCCTCCTCGGTGGACTCCAGTGAGGGGGACTGCGATCCGGACGCCTGGGCGGAGAATCCGCTGAGCCCGACGATGGACCCGTCGGCCTCGCCGTAGTCGTACTCCGGCCACACGGCGGCGGCGGTGCGGGCGAAGGAGTCGGGGCAGGTGACCTCCACCGATGTCCAGGAGCGTGGTCCGGGCAGGTCGATCGTGACCTCGGTGTCGACGTAGGCGGTGCCCTCGGGGACCTCCACGGTGTGGGTGGAGCGGTGCACCTCGTCGCCGGTGAAGCTGCGGGCGATCACCTCGACGTCGGTCTGACCTGCCCCGGCGACGCCGACGGTGAAGGTGTGCCCGCCGTCTTCGGTGAGGACGTTGTAGGTCCCCGGTCCGGTGACGTCCACGGTGCGCTCCGGCAGGGCCGGGTGGCCCAGGACGCCACCGGCGAGCAGTGTGCGTCCGCTGTCCAGCAGGTCACGGGCGTCGGCGACGATGGTGTCGGCGCGGAACTCGACGTGGGCGCGCCAGAGGCCGTCTGCACCGTCGGCGCCTTCCTCGGGCGGGTTCGGCGGGGCGTGCACGCCGGTCGCGTTGCGGGAGCGGGAGTTCTCGGCGCTGAGGCAGCCGCAGATCCGTGACTCTCCGCCAGCCGAGCCTTCTCCGTCGCTCACGATCCAGTCGCTGAAGTGCATCTCCGTGACCCGTTCGAGCACCGGGACGCCGCCGCCGGGGTCGCGGTTCCAGCGGGTGGCGGGGATGTGGATGCCTGACGCACCGTCGGCACCGTCCGAGACATCGGAGCCCTCGATGGTGCTGGCGGCGTCGACGAGGGTGCGGTAGATCCGCCCGGAGCGCAGCAGCGCGGAGCCCTCCTCACCCTCCTCGCCGCCGGCGTAACCGGTGCCCGGGACGCCGAACTCCCAGTCGGCGCTGACGGTCGACCCGTCCACTGAGTAGGTCACCGCCGCGGTGTAGTCGGGGTCGGTCACCTCGAACTCCACGCGCACCGGGCCAGGGCCCGGCTCCCCGGCAGACGGGTCGTCCACCGTGGCAGCCCGTGTACCGATCGACGAGGTCAGCCGGTAGCCGTCGAAGTGCACCAACTCGAGTCCGTCCGCGGTCAGGACGGTGACCCGCCCCGGGTGGTCGGCATCGTTGACCTGCAACTGCAGTGGTCCGGGGTCGAGCGCAGGAAGGTCGGAACCGCTGTCCGGGCTTTCGTCGTCCGAGCCGTCCTGCCCGCCGAGCCATACTGCGCCGCCGACGGCGGCGGCACCGACTCCGACGGCTCCTGCGCCGACGAGGAAGGTGCGCCGGCTGACCTGTCGTCCCGGACCCCTCAAGCGCCGTCTCCGTCCGGATCACTCGGACCGTTCGCGCCGCCGTCTCCGGTGCCGGCGTCCCCGATGCCGTCGCCCTCGTTGAGCCGACGCATCAGGTGCTCGTTCGGGTAGACCTGCAGCACCTGCTGGCCGTCTTCCTTGGAGGTCACGTCGGTGAAGGAGAGCAGGTCCCCGTCGTGGTCGAGGTACAGCCGGGGCGACACCGCGCCGGGGTTCTCGGTGTACTGGTGCACCGCGGCCGAGGTCATCGCGTTGATGCCCTCCAGCAGGTCCGTGCCTGTGCTGACCTCGCGGACCAGCATCAGGTGGCGGTGCGGCACGGCGAGGAGCACGCCCTCGGAGGTGTCGAGTCCCGGGATGTAGCGGGTCAGGAAGCCGTCGAGGAACAGCGGCGCGGTGGCCAGGAAGTAGCTCTCCGACTCCACGGCCCAGAACCTCGCGCCGGGGTCGTCACCGGAGACGGGGGTGACGTTCACGGGGGTGTCGACGAGTTCCTGCCAGGTGTTGCGGTGGCCGACGCGGTGCAGGTCGGCGAGACCGTCGGCGGTGTCCCCACCGTGGGCGGCCAGGCGGCTGTCGCTGAGGGTGTGGATCGCGGAGTCGGTGTCGAGGACCAGGGCGGACGACACGTCGCCGGCGACCTCGCGTGCGCCGTCCTTGAAGTTCGGGTTGCCGTCCCCGGCGCCACCGGCGTTCTCCGGGGTCGACTGCAGCAGGTCGGTCGGCATCAGCCGGACCTTGAGGTTGCGCAGGAAGTCGGCGTCCGACAGGGCGTCGATGTCGACGTTGGCGTCTGTGACCACTGTGCGGACGAAGGTGCGGACGAACTTGGCGATGTCGGCGTCCGGGGTGTCCCGGGGTTCCTGCGCGATGCGCAGCGACAGGTTGTCGAGACCCACCAGTCGCGGGGGAGTGTTCGGGCGGTTCTCCGGGGTTGCGGCGATGTAGCCGTCGGGACGCCAGACGGTGTCGAAGCCTTCGTCGTGCAGGGTCCGCATCGCCTCCTCACGCAGCAGGTTTCCCTGCTCGGCGGTGAGGTGGGGGAACATCTCGTCCGGGGCATCGGTGTCGTGGTCAGGCCGAGGCTGCAGGTCGTCCTGCGGGATCTGCTGTGTGGCGCGCCGTCGGCGCCGGCCTCGGAAGAACATGGATCCACATCCTAACAGCCGGGAATGTGGGGTGCCCGGTGTGCGTTGCAGGAGGTAGACCTTAGCGTGATAGACTCAAGTTTCACGCGACGTTGACGGAAACCAGAACCGACCAGACAGAGAGGACGACGGTGGCTCAGAAGGAGTGGATCGACAAGGACTACTACGCTGACCTCGGCGTGTCATCCACAGCCGATGCCGACGAGATCAAGAAGGCGTACCGCAAGATCGCCCGGGACAACCACCCGGACGCCCACCCCGGCGACACCGCCGCCGAAGGCCGCTTCAAGACCGCGTCCGAGGCGTACTCCGTGCTCGGAGACAAGGACAAGCGCAAGGAGTACGACGAGCTGAAGCAGATGGTCGCCAGCGGTGGCCTGGGCGGCTACGGCGGCTTCAGCGGTTTCGGCACCGGCGGCGGTGCCGGCACCGGTGGCTTCGGTGGGGGGACGTCCGAGGGCTTCGACCTGGGTGACCTCTTCAACCGGGCAGGACGCTCCGGCGGCGGCGGTTTCAGTGACGTCTTCGGCGACATGTTCAGCGGTGGGGCAGGACGCGACAGCTCCCGCGCCACCCGCACCCGCCGCACCCGAGGGGCGGATGTCGAGACCGAGATCACCCTGGAGTTCCGGGAGGCGACCAAGGGCGTCACCGTCCCGATCCGGCTGACCAGCCCGGCGGCCTGCACCACCTGCCACGGCTCCGGGGCGACCCCGGGGACCTCCGCACCGAAGTGCGGGACGTGTGCCGGCACCGGCATGGTGTCGGAGAACCGCGGCGCCTTCGGGTTCTCGCGTCCCTGCGCCGACTGCAACGGCACCGGCACCCGCATCGAGGACCCCTGCGACGACTGCGCCGGCACCGGCCGCGTCACGCGCACCCGCACGATCACCGTCCGGGTGCCCGCCGGTGTCGTCGACGGACAGAAGGTCCGTCTCGCCGGTCAGGGCGAGGCCGGGGAGCGGGGACGCCCCGCCGGCGACCTCTTCGTCACCGTCCACGTCACGTCGGACGACCTGTTCACCCGTAGCGGCGACGACCTGAAGGTGACCGTCCCGGTGAGCTTCACCGAGCTGGCCCTCGGCGGGACGGTCACCGTCCCGACGCTGGACACCAAGGTGCGGGTGAAGATCCCGGCCGGAACCGCCGACGGCACCACCCTGAGGGTCCGGGGCCGGGGAGTGACCAAGCGCAACGGCAACTCCGGTGACCTGCTGGTCACCGTGAAGGTCGCGGTGCCGAAGACATTGGACGAGGGCGCCGCCAGCGCCCTGCGTCACTACGCCGAGGAAGAGAAGCGGGCCGGGTTCGACCCCCGTGCGGACTGGTCCGGGAACTGATGAGGTGATCGAGTATGGCGGAGCAGAAAGGGTCGGACGAGAGCAACAACGGTGACGTGCGCGGCGAGCACGGCGAGCACAGTGAGCGCGGCGAGCACAGTGGCCGCACAGGGCGCACCGAGCGGGAGGTGTTCGTGATCTCCGTGGCTGCGGAGATCACCGGCATGCACGCGCAGACCCTGCGCACCTACGACCGGATGGGCCTGGTGTCCCCGGAACGCACCCGCGGTGGCGGACGCCGGTACTCCCAGGACGACATCGAGCAGCTCCAGGAGATCCAGCGGCTCAGCCATGACGACGGGGTGAACCTCGCCGGGATCAAGGCGATCATCGAACTGCAGAACCGGGTCCGCGACCTAGAGGACGAGGCGGCCGTGCTGCGCCGTCGCCTGGCTGCGGCCGAGCGACGCGCGGACGGGGCCGCCGGAGCGACCCGCCGCCATGGCGAGATCGTTCACGTGCCCCGCTCCACCGCGGTGGTGCTGTGGGAGCAGCGGCGCCGCGGACAGGAGCGTCCGGACAACTAGCCGCCCGGTCCCACCGGTCATCGATCACACCTTCCGCAGTTTCCGCATTGTGAGACCTGCAGGTCAGGGACTTGTGATCCTCTGAGGAAAAACGATCCAGGTGTGATGCATCTCAGGACGCCGTAGGTGCGGAGGATCTAGCACCTCCTGCAATTCTCTCATTGTGAGACCTGCAGGTCAGGGCGTTTCAGCTGGTCTCGCTCCGGTGATGAATGTGCTAATTGTCGCGGCGATCCTCAACTCCCCGCTCCGGGGCGACTGGTCCGGGATGGTCAGGCGCGGGAGCGGCGTTCCCGCACCAGGGCCGGCACGATCAGCAGTGACAGGACGCCGCCGATGATCGCCAGCGTCTGGAAGCTCGTCGCAGTCATCACCGCGCCCGAGCCCAGGCCAGAGACCGCGCCGGCCAGTGCCACACCGACGTCGATGGTGCCCTGGGTCTGAGGGCGGTTCTCCGGCACGGTGGCGTCGACGACCATCGCCGTGCCGGACACCAGACCGAGGTTCCAGCCCAGTCCGAGCAGTATCAGGGCGATGATCAGCAAGATCAGGTTGTCGCCCGGGGCCAGGGCGGCGAGTGCCCCCGTGGCCAGCAGGGTGGCCCCCGCAGCGACGGCGACAGGAATGCGTCCGACCTTGTCGACGATGCGTCCGGTCACCAACGACGGCAACCACATCGCACCGACGTGCAGTCCGATGACCAGGCCGACCGCACCCATGCCGTGACCGTGGGCGGACATGTGGATCGGGGTCATGGTCATGATCGCGACCATGGTGATCTGGGTGAGGATCATGACCGTCGCACCGAGCCAGGCACCGGCTCCGACGGGTGGGATGGTGGATGTGCCGCGCGGAGGTGGTGTGTCGGTGTTCTCCGGGGAATCCACGGTTTCCACCGGCTCCACCGTCTCCGCCAGCTGTCGTGCCAGCAGGTAGGGGTCCGGACGCAGCAGGGCGAACAGCACCGCACCGGCGCTGAGGTAGGCCGCCGCGGCGAGGATGAACGGCCCGGCGAGGGTGGGGATGCCGAGGGCGTCCGCGACCTGGCCCATCGGTTCGATGAGGTTCGGTCCGGCGACCGCGCCGATGGTCGTGGCGACCATCGCCATCGAGGTGCCGTGGCCGCGCTGGTCCTCCGTGGCGAGATCGGCACCGGCGTAGCGGGCCTGCAGGTTCGTCGCCGTGCCGGCACCGTAGACGAACAGTGAGATGAACAGCAGCGGGACGTTGTCAACGGTGGCGGCGAGGATGATGCCGAGCGCCCCGAGACCGCCGGCGGCGAACCCGGCGGCGAGGCCGAGGCGCCGGCCGAAGAGAAGTGTGGAGCGTCCCACCAGGTAGGCGGTCAGCGCCGAGCCGAGGGTGAACAGGCCGGTGGGCAGTCCGGCGAGGCCGTCGGACTCCAGCATGTCGGCGGCGAGCAGCGCACCGACCGAGATCCCCGCGGCCAGTCCGGCACCGCCGAGGACCTGGCTGAGGATCACCACCTTCAACGTCCGTCGGTGGACGACGGCGACCTGTTCGGGGGAAGAAACGCTCATGGGAGTGAGCGTATCCGCCCGGGGTACCGCTGCCTAGAGTGTGACGGCTCCCAGGACCGTGCTGACGGCGGCGAGTACCCCCAGCGCAAGCGCCGGGGAGCCGGTCGCGCCGGGGAACTCACCGCGTCGGACGTGGGTGGTCACCGCGCCCACCATCACCAGCGTCACGCAGGCAGCGGCGATGACCGAGAGGACCGGGAGGATGTCGAGGGCACGGGGCAGGATCAGCCCGAGTGCGCCGAGGAACTCCACTCCGCCGATGAGCTTCACGGTGTTTTCGCCGTAGTCGTCGGCCCATTCCAGGCCGGAGTCGACCAATGTGTCCTTCGCGCGGCCGAGCTTCATCAACCCGGAACCGACGAAACTGACGGCCAGGATGATGTTGATGGTCCAGAGGATCACGGTCATGACGCCTCCCAAGGCGACGCGGCGGGGGAGAAACGTGCAGGTGGTGGTGTGTGGTGCAGTTCACTGAATAGTAGTCGACGCAGACACCTCCGGGCTAGACCCCGGTGGGCTCCCGGAGGACCGGAATCAGGCCTCGATGCTGCCCTTGATCAGGGTCGTCACGGGTCCTCCGATAAGCACGTTCCCGCCATCCTCGGTGGGGGTCACGGTGACCCGGCCGGTGCGTCCCATGACGGTGCCCTGGGAGGCGGTGTAAGTCCCGGTGACCTGGCCGGAGCGCAGCAGCCACTGGCCGATCGAGGCGTTGAGTGATCCGGTCACGGGATCCTCGTCGATCCCGGCGACCGGTGCGAAGGCGCGGACCTCGACGTCAGCGCCGTCTGCATTGCCGTCCCCGTAGAAACCGACCACACCGATCATCAGGTCCGGGTGGTCGGTGAAGTCGGGCCTCAGATCCAGGACGTCCTGTGCGCTCGGCAGCTTAACCACCGCCCACTCCGGCCCGTTGACTCCCCACTGGTGGTCGACCACCTTGTCCCGCTCGATGCCGAGGGCGGCGCAGAAGCGCTCCAGGTCAGCGTCCGACACCGCCCCGGACCGGACGGTCGGGGGAGCGGTGAAGGCCAGCTCGCCGGCTGTGTCACCGCTGCCCACGGCGATCTCCACCAGGCCCACGCCGCATTCCTGGACAACCACACCGTCCTGTCGTGGCGTCCCACCGTTCTCCAGCCACGCATGGGCGGTGCCGAGCGTGGGGTGGCCGGCGAAGGGGACCTCGCCGCCGGGAGTGAAGATCCGGACGCGGTAGTCGGCGTCCTGACTGGTCGGAGGCAGGACGAAGGTCGTCTCCGAGAGGTTCGTCCACCGGGCGACGTCCTGCATCTGCTCGTCAGACAGCCCGGTGGCGTCCAGGATCACCGCCAGGGGATTGCCGAGGTAGGGCGTGGGGGAGAAGACGTCGACCTGTGCGAAGGGGCGGGTACTCATGGTGGCGAGTCTAGGAGGCCAGTGCTGCCGGTGCATCGGAATGTCCCGCACTATGGAGAGTGGGCAAGGAGTCATTGAAGTGTGCACACCGTCATCGGAGAATGTCGTTCTGGGCAGTCTGAGCGACATTCTCCGATGACGGTGTGCACGGTCTGATGACGCAGAGATGAACCGGATGGGACCCGGACCCGAATTCGGCCGTCGAGCCCCAACAGGTCAGGTGATTGCCCCGTTCTACGAGAGGTCGATGGTGCCCTGCGTCCAGAGGACTACGGCGGTCACCGCGGCAGCGACCACCACGGCGGCGACGAACCACTCGAAGGCGTTGAAGACGCGGCGTCCGCCCTGGATCTGGGTGATGGCGTAGACGATCATGCCCGGGACCACCAGCACCATGCCCAGGAGCACGAACTTCGGGTCGGCGGCGTAGAACAGCCACACCGAGTAGATGAACGCGACCACCGCGATCAGCAGGTGCAGGCGGTTGGTCTTCCGGTCGACCTCCGGTCCGTCGAGATTGATCGAGCGTCCGGCCTCGGGGTGCCGGATGCCCTCACCGCGGGTGGCGAGGAAGACCAGGTAGAGCGCACCGAAGAGGTAGGGGATCAGGTAGAGCGAGGTCGCCAGCTGCACCATCGTGGTGTAGGCGGACTCGTTGAGGAAGAAGATCACGATGAACAGCTGGATGACCACGGCGGACAGCAGCTGTGCGGAGACCGGGGCACCGGCGGGGTTGACGCGTCCCAGCTTCTGCGGGAGCAGCTTGTCCTGCGCCATCAGCGTCAACGGTTCGGCACAGAGCATCTGCCAGGAGACGTAGGCGCCGAGCACGGAGATGCACAGGCCGGCGGAGATCAGTCCACCGCCCCACGGGCCGACGACCAGCTTCAGGACCTCGGCCATGGAGTTGTCGCCCATCGCCGCGAGGTCCTCGCGGGACGCCACACCGTAGGACAGGAAGCTCACCAGCAGCAGCAGGACGAACACCGCGAGGAAGCCGAGAAGGGTCGCCAGGGAGACGTCACGCCGGGTCTTGGCTCGCCGGGAGTACGCTGAGGCGCCCTCCACACCGATGAAGGCCCAGACGGTGAAAAGCATCATTCCCTTGACCTGGGTGGACAGGCTCGCGGCCTCGTCACCGTTGTCACCGAAGGTCAGCGCCTGTCCCCAGAAGTCCGCGGTGAAGACCTCGGTGTTGAAACCGAGGAAGGCCACCAGGATGAGGAAGGCGGCGATCGGCAGTAGCTTGGCCGTGGTGGTGATGAGGTTCATCACCGCGGCCTGCCGCACACCACGGGCCAGCACCGCGAAGATCACCCAGTTCAGCACTGAGACGCAGATGGCGTTGAGCAGCAGGTTGCGTCCGTCGAAGACCGGGACGAAGTAGGCCAGCGAGCTGAAGAACAGCGTGGCGTAGCCGACCTGCGCGATGATCGATGCCAGCCAGTAACCCCAACCGGAGGCGAAACCGACGAAGTCGCCGAGGCCCGCGCGCACGTAGCTGTACACGCCGGAGTCCAGGTGCGGTTTTCGCTGGGCGAGCGACTGGAAGACGAAGGCGATGCACAGCATGCCCACGCCCGTGATCGCCCAGCCGATGATAGCGGCACCCGGAGAGGCCACGTTGGCGACGTTCTGCGGCAGGGCGAAGATGCCGGAGCCGATGCAGGCGCCGAGGATCAGGGAGATCAGGACGGGGAGGCGGACGGTGTCTTTGCTGTCCTGGGTTGCATTCACGGGGAATGAGGATATCCCACCGGTGGGGATTCTCCCTAGTGGTCAGTCGGGACTATTGCGGTGACCCCGGTGTCGGACGCAGCCCGGGCGAGGCGCTTGTCGAAGGTGACCAGAGGACGTTCGTGGCGGGCGGCGAGGGCGACATAGGCCGCGTCGTAAGGGCTGATGCGATGCCTCAGCGCCCAGACGTCCCGCAGCATCGACGCCGAAGGTTCCGCGAGCTCGAGCTCGGTTGCGCACATGGCGTCGATGGCGGCGGTGGCCAGCTCAGGTGAGAGAGGCCCGGTGGCCTCGAAACGACGGATCGTCCGGAGGGTCTCCAAGGGTCCGTGGGTTGGCATTGCCCAGTGGGTGTCGTCCGCGAGCAGTCGCCGGGCGGCGGACGCCTCCGCCGAGTCAACGGTGAGGGCGAGTGCCCACACGCTGGCGTCGACGACGATCAACGGTCGACCTCGGCCCCGTTGTCGCGACTTTCGCGCACCATGTCAACCACGTCATCGACTGTGATGGGTGTTCGCAGGTCCGAGGTGATCTCGAAGGTGGCTGCGTTACCGGCGAAGCGCGCCTCACGCTCCACCATGTCCAGCAGGTAGGCCTGGATGCTCTGACCCTTCGCCGCGGCGCGCTCTGCGATGCGGTCGCGGACGTCTTCCGGGACGTTGCGGATCTGCATGTTGACAGCCATGCATGCATTATACATGCATCAGTGGTCGTGGGTCAGTTCCCGCAGGTGCCTGAAGATCGACGCACCGTCCTGCGAGATGCCGTTGTGCTCCCACCGGTTGGTGACGTGCGGACGCAATCCCCGGATCGTCGAGGCGGTCTCCATCGACAGCTCGAAGGGGACGAAGATGTCGTCGAGATACACCGCTGCGGCGGTGGGAACCTCGGTGCTGCGCAGCTGGTCGGCGTCGTACAGCGGCGTCCAGTCGTCCTTGTCGGCGAGCAGGTCGGCGACGGCCTTCCACGGGCGCAGCGCCGGATCCTCGTCGAACTGCCAGGGGAAGAAGTGCTCGCCGGTGAGGTAGTGGCCGTCCTCCTCGGCGAAGCCGGGGACCTCCTCACGGATCCGGTGCGCCGACCAGTTCGTCGCGCCCCGGACGCCGTAGATCGTCTCGTGGACCACCGCGTACAGCGGGGCGTCCGCGACGCTGAGGTGGCTCGCCAGCTCGGTGAGGAAGGGGGTGCGCAGGTGTCGTCGTCCGGCGGTGCCGGGGCTGCCGGGGACAGCGCGGAACGGGTCCTCCAGCAGGTAGGAGAGGGTGTCGAAGCCGCCGGTACGGCCCAGGTTCATGCCGATGGTGCGGAACCGTCGCGAGGTCAGTCGCTCGCCCGTCGGTAGCGTCTCCTCGGTGTCGTCGAGGTGCCGGCAAATCTCGGCGATGCGCTGCTGCGCCCACGGGAAGCGGGCGTTGAAGCGGTCGTTGCGGATGGCCGTCTTCGTGTAGGTCGTGCGGTAGACGTCGTCGACGCGGGTGTCGGACGCACCGACGTATCCGGGTAGTCCGCCGGTGAAGAAGGCCTCGGCGACGCCCTCGGGACGCTGCGAGAGGTAGGTGGTGATGCAGAATCCGCCGAAGGACTGCCCGAGGAGTGTCCAGGGATCTTCACCCAGGGCATCGCGGAGCAGTTCAGCGTCGGCGACGATGCTGTCGGCGCGCAGGTGGGTGAGATACTCGGCCTGGTCGGCCGGGCTGGGGCCCAGTGCCTCCGGGACGGCGGCGTCGACCGGGGTGGAGCGTCCGGTGCCGCGCTGGTCGAAGAGGATCACCCGGTAGTTCTTCAGTGCCTCGCCCAGCCATCCGGACAGCTCGCCGCCGTCGCCGTTGGCCTGCGGTCGGGGACTGCCGTGGCCGGGACCGCCCTGCAGGAACAGCAGCGCCGGGAGGTTCTCGCCGCCGTCCGGGACGTACTCGCGGGCGTAGATGTCGATGGTGCGGGTGTCTGCGCTGTTGCCGCCGCCGTGGACCAGCGGCGCGGTGAGGACGTGCTCCTTGACGGTGTGGCCGTGCCGGCGGGTGCTGGAGGTCGTGAGATTCATGCCTCAAGTCCTACCGGAAGTGCCGCTGTTTCATTCCTCGTCATACCTCCCTGACGACGAGCTCGCCGTTGCTCGCGCCGCGGACCGGGCCGAGTCGTTCGGCTTCCGACCCCATCACGTCGTGGGCACCGGACGACAGCGGGACGAACGGCTCAACGGTCACGGTCAGCGTCCTGCCCTTCTTCTTCGGACGCCACGTCCCCACGATGCGTCCGTTGACCAGCAGCGTCCCCGGGGATCCGACGGTCTTCCACATTGTACGGTGACGTTCCTTCGCGACGATGGTCCCCCGGTCGCGGCACTGCGTGTACGGGTCGCTGACCGGGAGGAAACGGACCTCGGGTTCGCTGGTGGAGCCTGGCATCTCAAGCGCCTGCTCGAGCAACTCCGCGTCTTCGGCAAGGATCCATGCGCGCCGGGTGGAACCGTCGGACTGGTCCACGGTGACCTCGGTCAACTCGTCCGAGAGCAGCTCCCACCAGGCTTTCGCGTCCCCGGCGGTGACGCCGAGCCAGGCGGCGAACTGTGCTCGTGTCGACGGTCCGTAACTGCGCAGGTAGCGGCGGAGCAGTTCGGCTCGTGCTGATTCCGGCTCCATCGGGGCGAAGGGGCCGCCGAGCCACTCTTCGACCAGGGCGAAGGGGCTTCCGCTGTATGAGGGGACGATGCAGATCAGCCCCTCCAGGGCGAGCAGGCGCAGGACGAAGTGGACGACGTCTTCGCCCAGTGGCTGGCCAGCGGCGTAGGGGCCTTCCGCCAGCCAGGTACGTTGCGCCGCATCGCTCAAGCGCTCGGAGGTCCGTGGTGCGACGACCTTGCCGAGCTCGTTGACATCGAGGTGGCGGCCGGTCAGCGCGTCCACGACGTCCGTCGGATGAGGTCGGTGACTTCGTTGAGGCCGAGGGAGAGTTCGGTGAGGGCGTGCTCGACGCCGCGGATGAGGTGCAGGCGTCCAGTTTCGGTTGGCGGCAGCACGCCGGTGGTGAACACCGCGGCGTCGGACACCGGGATGAGGAACGGTGCCCCGCGCATGGCCCAGGTCAGTACCAGGGACTTCCGTTCGGTGAGTTCCTTGTCGAGTATCTCCGGGGCCAGCCCGTCGATACGTGCATTCAGTGCGAGCGCGGCGGATCCCGGCGGGCTGTTCTGAAGCCCGCAGCGTGCGACCGCATCCTCCAGGTCTTCGCCCCCGTCCCGCTGGAGCAGTCCGTGACGGGCGAGACGGAAGGCGATGACGTTGTCGGGGTGCATGCTTCCGCAGACTACCTGCGACAATGCTACGACGGTGCTGCGACGACTTGACAATTCTCTGGAGGGGCGGGCAGTATAAAGGTGGAGAGAGGGAGCCCCACGCCACACGGCGCGGGGCTTTTGTCATGTCCGGGTACAGTTCTGGTCTGTGAAGAAGCCCAGAAGCAGCGTCTTGTACGTCACGGACCTCGCGTACCCGGCCCGCGGCCGACGCTACTGCGACGAGGACATCGTCCTGACCTCCCGCCTGCGGGAACACTTCGACATCGCACTGTGCCACCCGTTGGACGCGGTGGCGTTGATGGACGACTTCGACGTCGTCGTGGTGCGCAACAGTGGGCCGGTGATCCACTACGCCGAGCAGTTCGACGAGTTTGTCGCCCATGCGCGCGACACCGGGGCGAAGGTGTTCACAGAGCTGCGCGGCAAGGCCGACCAGGTCGGCAAGCAGTACCTGCCGGACCTCTTCACTGCCGGCTATCCGGTCATCCCGACGGTGGACGACCCGGACCAGGTCCACCGGCTGCCCCGGGTCGCGCAGTACGCGGTGAAACCCAAATTCGGCGCGGACTCGGTGGGCCTACGGTTCCTCGCCCGTGATGAGGTGCTGGCGTTGGACGCCGCGGACTGGGAGGGCATGCTGGTCCAGCCGCGCATCGACTTCCTCCACGAGGTGTCCTTCTACTTCGTTGACCATGACTTCCAGTACGCGCTGTATGCGCCGGATCCGGACCGTCGGTGGGATCTGCAGCCCTATGAGGCGACGGAGTCAGACCTGGAGTTCGCCCGCAGGTTCATCGACTGGAACGACATCGAGCACGGCATCCAGCGGGTGGACGCCTGCGGTGCCCGCGGGGGCGAGCTGCTGCTCGTCGAGCTCGAGGATCTCAACCCGTACCTCTCCCTCGATCGGGTCGACGAAGAGACGGCCACGGCGTTCGTGAACGCCATGGCCGCCTCGGTCGGACAGCTCGCGGCACCTTAACCGAGCTGCGTGTCGGCGTAGTGCGCCAGTGCATCGCGGACGAAGGACGCTCCCTCGTTTCCGCCGTAGTTGGCGGCGAAGCGGTCGTCGGCGACGTACATCTCACCGAGTCCGCGGAGGTAGCCGTCCAGCGTGCCGTCCTTCTCGCTCCCGGCACGGTGTGCAGGGGTCCCGGGGACGGAGCACAACCACTCGACGTGGCGCTGTGCCACCTCCTGGGCGCTCTCGGAGGTCGGGTCGTCACCGCTCTCGGCGGCGGCGATCCAGTCGTTGATGAGTTGGTCGGTGGTGGCGCGGAAGGCGTCCTGCCCGTCCTTGCCGAGCGAGCGCCACCACTGGTCGCCCGCGGCGTAGGCGTCGGCGCCCCAGCGCTGCTCCACCTCGTCCTTGTACTGCGTGTGGTCGAAGGTGTGGGACATCGTCTTCTCCTTTCTGTGTCCCGTTCGCACCGCTTGTTCGGTGCGATGACCTCACGCTAGAGACTGACGCGACGTCAGGGTCAAGCCCTCAGAGGACCACGCTCTCCAGTCGGGCGAAGCTGCCCTCCATGCCCTCGACCATGCCGGTGGCGAGGACCTGGTCGCGGACCCCGGCGTCCGGGTAGGTGATGATGTAGCTGACCAGCGTGCCGCCCTCGACCGGGGTGAGGGTGAGTTCGTTGAGGGTCTCTGGGCTCCCGGTGCCCTCGGGGTTGTCGGGGGAGATCATCTTCTCGGTGGTGACCAGGCGGTTCGGGGCGGAGATCTCGGTGACCTCACCGGTGAAACCGAAGCGTTCCCCGGTCTCGTCGTTCTGCCACTCCGAGCGGTAGGTGTCGCCGACCTTGTCCCCGGTGATGCAGACCGGCATGGACCAGCCGTCGGGTCCGAGCTGCCACTTCTTCAGCAGCTCGGCTTCGGTGTGAGCGGCCCAGACCTGGTCCAGGCTGCCGCGGACGACGCGGGACACCCGCGCCTGGTTGTCGCCGACGAGCTGTAGCTCGGTGGCTCGTCCTGCGGCGAAGGACGCCAGGTCGGTCAGGACGTCGTCAATCTGGGACATGGCCTCCTTCGTGCCCTCGATCATGCCCATCTCGGTGAGCTGCTCGAGTTCCGCCAGGGAGTTGAAGGTGCTCACGGTGGTGACCCGGGCGCCGAGGGCGGTCTCGACGAATTCGAAGGTCATCTGAACCGACGGCAGTTCGGTGCTCGGGGTGCCGTCGTCGTTGGCGAAGCCGTCCTTCACGACGAAGCGGTGGGGGGCCTCAACCTCGATCCACTCCCAGTACGCGTTGCTGTGGTCGCCCTCTGCGCCGGGCATGTGGTAGGTGCTGAGGCCGCCGGGGTAGGCGTCGTGCCGGGTGAAGGTGGCGGGGCAGGTGGGCGGCCCCCAGAACTTCTCGATCTGGCGCGGGTCGGTGTAGGCGTCCCACAGCCGGCGGAGGCTGGCGGTGAAGTCGGCGACGATGGTGAGTGTCGGGGACTGGGGGTCGTCGGTGTTGGTGGTGACTGAGGTGACAGGCATGGTGGTGACCTTTCGGTGGTTATGGCGATTCAGGGTCTTCAGCGAGCAGGGCGTCCAGTCGGTCGACGCGGGCCCGCCAGATCTGTTCGTAGTGGCTCAGGAGTTCCTGCGCACGCCGGACGGCGGCCGGGTTACCGCGGATGATCCGCTCCCGACCCTGGGGGATACGCTCCACCAGGTCGGCGGCCTCCAGGACGCGGACGTGTTTCTGGACGGCGGCGAAGGACATGTCGTAGTCGTCGGCAAGAGCTGTCAGTGATGCCTCCTCGGTGAGGGTGCGGCGCACGATGTCCCTCCGGGTCCGGTCGGCGAGCGCCTTGAAGATCCGGTCGGTGCTGTCTTCGTCGAGCGTCTTCATCGGTGACTCCGGGCGGTGCGGTGGGCAATTCGTGAAACCATTTGGTTTCACATTACGTCGAGGTGTGGTGCCCGTCAAGGGGTGTCCACGGTTTCCCGCGGAGATGGTCGTAGTTACTCCGTGACCACGACCACTTCCTCGGTGGGGCCATGAGGATGCCGGAGTGGACGTTCCGCCGGAAGCGACCGATGAACTGCAGATCCGTCCGTAGAAGCGTTGGCGGCAGTGACTCCGGACGTCCTGACACTCACCCGGTAGTCTCACGGTCATGCTGCGAATCGCCACCGCCAACGTCAACGGAATCCGAGCTGCGCAGCGACGGGGGTTCGACGGCTGGTTGGCCGGACGCGACTGCGATGTCCTCGCGCTCCAGGAGGTCCGCGCGCAGGTGGACAAACTTCCCGACCACGCCTTCGGTGACTACCACGTCGCCCTGGAGACCGGCGATATCCCGGGACGCAACGGCGTCGCCGTGCTCACCCGCACCGCGCCGGCAGCGGTGCGCACGTGGAGCGGGACGGCCCTGCTCGGCGGTCCGAAAGCGACACGGGCGGACCTCGTGGAGGCGCCCGCCGGCGACCACGTCCCACTGGTCCGGAAGCTGCGACCCTTCGCCACCCAGGGGCGATACATCGAGGTCGACCTCGCCGACGCACCGGTGACTCTCGCCAACCTCTACCTTCCCAAGGGCGGCCTGCCGGCCGAGCTGCAGCGTCCTGGCGGCATGCGCGAGGCGCCCGACGGCGGGGCTCGCTACCAGCGCAAGATGGACTTCCTCGCCGGGTTCGGACGCTACCTCACCGCCACGCGCCGGGCGGCGGCAGCGTCCGGACGTGAATTCCTGCTGGTGGGCGACATGAACATCGCACATACCCGCCACGACCTCACGCATTGGCGGCGCAACCAGAAGCACGACGGTTTCCTGCCCGAGGAACGTGAATGGTTCGGACAGCAGTTGTCGCCCCGCACCCTCGTCGATGTGGTGCGGACCCTGAACCCGGACACCGACGGGCCCTATTCCTGGTGGTCCTGGGCGGGGCAGTCCTTCGCCAGGGACGTCGGCTGGCGGATCGACTACCACCTGGCCTCGCCCGGACTGGCGGGCACGGCGGTAGGCGCCGAGGTCGACCGGGATTTCGAGGGGGTTCGGATTTCCGACCACGCGCCGGTGGTCGTGGACTACCGTCTGGGATAACCCGGAGTCCTGACCGTCCTCAAAGGAGCCAGCCGCCCGTGTTGAGCGTCCTGAAGAACCGCACCTACGCGACGTTGTTCGCCGCGCAGGTCGTCGCGCTGCTCGGGACCGGTCTGCTCACCGTGGCACTGGGCCTGCTCACCGTCGACATCGCCGGTGGAGATGCCGGTGTGGTGCTGGGTGTGGCGATGACGATCAAGATGGTCGCCTATGTCGCGGTGTCCCCGGTCGCGACCGCATTGGTGGCGCGACTCCCGCGAAAGACCGTGCTCGTCACCGCCGACCTCATCCGGGCGGGCGTCGCTGTCTCGCTGCCCTTCGTCACCGAGGCATGGCAGATCTACGTGCTGATCCTGCTTCTGCAGTCCGCCTCGGCGACGTTCACCCCCACCTTCCAGGCGGTGATCCCCTCGGTCCTGCCGAAGGAGGAGGAGTACACCCGGGCGCTGTCGTTGTCCCGCCTGGCCTATGACCTGGAGTCCCTGGTCAGTCCGATGCTCGCCACCGCACTGCTGACGGTGATGAGTTTCCACAATCTCTTCGCCGGTACGGTGGCCGGCTTCCTGGTTTCCGCAGTGCTGGTGGTGTCCACCCGGCTTCCGCAGATCAAGGTGCCGGACGAGCAACCGTTCCGGGACCGGCTGACCCGCGGTGTGCGGGTGTTCGTCCACCTGACGGAACTCCGCGGACTCATGGGGCTGAACCTCGCGGTCGCCGCAGTGTCCTCGATGGTCATCGTGAACACGGTGGTACTGGTCCAGAACGACCTCAGCCGGTCGCAGACAGATGTGGCTCTGCTGCTCGCCGCCTACGGCGGTGGGTCGATGGTGGTCGCGCTGGGCATGCCCGTGCTGCTGGACCGACTGCCGGACCGTCTGGTGATGCTCGCTGCGGGTGTAGCTCTGCCGATGCTGTTGCTCATCGTGTCCGTGGTGATCGGATGGTTGGACGCCACCGTCCAATGGGGTGCCCTGATGGTGCTGTGGGTGCTGCTCGGTGCGGCGACGTCGGGCATCCTCACACCGTCGGCGCGACTGTTGCGCCGCAACAGTTCCGAGGAGGACCGCCCGGCGGTGTTCGCCGCGCAGTTCTCGCTCTCCCACGCCTGCTTCCTCGTCGCCTACCCGGTGGCAGGTGCGCTCGGCGGGGCGATCGGGTTGCAGGCGGTCGCCCTCGTGCTCGTCGCGCTCGGCGCCGTCGGCACCGTGGCAGCGTTGCTGTCGTGGACGTAGGACGCTGCGGCGTCCGGCCCGGCGTCTGGTTGACGGGGTGTTGCGAGCCCCTTACTTTCAAATGGGAAACCCTCCGGGAGTAGAGGAGTCGGCACATGGGTCTTCTCACCTTCAGCTACAACGTCACCCTCGACGGTTGCGTGGACCACGAGGAAGGCATCGCGGACGAGGAAACGCACGCCCGGTTCACCCGGCTCATGGACGACAGCGGTGCGTTGCTCTTCGGGCGGGTCAACTACGAGATGATGGAGAGCTACTGGCCGGCGGTCGCCCGAGGCGACGTTGACGCGCCACCGGCGATGCGCGAGTGGGCACTGAAACTGGAGGCGAAACCGAAATGGGTCGCGTCCACGACGCGGGAGGACTTCCCGTGGGTCAATACCAGGCACCTTGACGGTGACCTGCGGACGACGGTGGCTGGACTCAAGGACCGGACGCCGGACGGGGTGCTCAGCAGCGGCGCTGTCGCGCTGCACTATCGGAAGGCTGAATGATGGCCGAGGAGATCCGTATCGCCGTCCGGGTGGTGTTGCTTGACGCGGATAACCGCGTTCTGCTTTTCGAAGGCAGGGACCTGTCGGATGCCACCGACACTCGCCGCTTCTGGTTCACCGCGGGAGGAGGGGTTGATGACGGTGAATCCCTCGGTGAAGCTGCGGAGAGGGAAATCCTCGAGGAGACAGGGCAGAAGGGGCTTGTCCTGGTGGGGCCGTTCCACCGACGTGAGGTCGACTTCCTCAACCATGGGGAGCCGCTGCACCAGGTTGAGCACTACTATGCGGCGCGAACCACCGAAGTCACCTTGTCCCAGGGCGGCTGGACGGCACTGGAGGGAAAGGCGATGACCTCCTGGCGCTGGTGGTCTGCCGGGGAGCTTGATTCCGCCGATGTCGAATACTTCCCGGAGAATCTGCCCGAACTCGTGACGGAGGCAGCACGGCTGCTCTGAGAGAGGCTCCGGTCAGGAGATCGGGTAGCCGCTGACCGGGCCCTTGGTGTTCGGCTCCCAGCCGAGTGCCGGGGCGACGTGCTCGGCGAAGTTCTGCAGGAGCCGCACGTTGGCGTCCACTCCCAGCTGGCTGGGGATGGTCAGCATGAGGGTGTCGGCCTCCATCACCGCAGCGTCCTCCTTGAGCTCCTCGATGAGCACGTCCGGCTCGTCGGCGTAGGTGCGTCCGAAGGTGGCCGCGCCGCCGTCGATGTAGCCGATGCCACCGGAGTCACGGCGACCGAAGCGCATCCGGTCCTCCTGCGACAGGATCGGGAAGATCGAGCGGGACACGGACACCCGCGGCGTCCAGGTATGTCCGGCCTCCTTCCATGCTGCACGGTAGGCGCGGATCTGGTTGGCCTGCAGCTCGCTGAACTCCTCGCCGTTGGCCTCGGTGAGCAGGGTGGAGCTCATCAGGTTCACGCCCTTCTGCGCGGCCCAGACGGCGGTGCTGCCTGAGCCTGCACCCCACCAGATGTGCTTGCGCAGGGACAGGGAGGTGGGCATGACCGGCACCGGCACATTCGGCTGGTACATCCTCGGGTACTGCTCTTCGGAGGGCAGGGAGGTGGCCAGGCCCTCGCCGTCGACGGCGGCCATCAGCCGGTCGAACTTCTCCCGCGCCATCTCGGCGCCCTGCGGGTCGGACGGCTCGGTGGAGTATCCGAAGGCCTCGTAGCCGCGGTCGACGGGCTCGGGTGATCCCCGGGAGACGCCGAGAGCGACCCGGCCGTCGGAGAGCAGGTCCAGCTGCGCGGCCTCTTCGGCGAGGTGCAGCGGGTTCTCGTAGTGCATGTCGGGGTTGTAACATTGGTCAGATGAAGAAGGTCGCCGCTTACGTACGTATCTCGATGGACGCAACAGGCGAACGGTGGGGTGTCGAGACACAGCGCCGAAAGATCGCGGAGCTGTGCAGCGCACGCGACTGGAAGATCTTCGACTGGTACGAGGATAACGACGTCTCCGCCACGAAGCCCCGCGGGCCCAAGTCCGACTGGGCCCGGATGCTTGTCGACGCCGAAGCGGGACTGTTCGAGCTGGTCGTCGCCGTGGACATCGACCGACTGCTGCGCTCGACGCGGGACATGAACACGTTGATGGACACCGGCATCAATGTGGCGACCGTCGATGGCGAGATCGACCTCTCGACAGCTGACGGAGAGGTGCGCGCCGGGTTCCTCGCACTCATGGCGCGGTTTGAGACTCGGCGGAAGTCCGAGCGCCAGCTCAGGTCGAACGAACGTCGGCGTGCCGAGGGTATGCCTGCCTCGGCCTGGCCGTCGTTCGGCTGGACGAAGGACGGCAAGGTCGTCCCTGAGCAAGCGGCGGCGGTCCGCAGGGCGTTCGACGCCTTTCTCGGCGAGCCGTCACTGTCAATTCGCCGCATCCGCGAGGACCTCAATGCGGACGGCCACCGTACGGCCCGGGGATCGGAGTTCTCGACGGACGCGGTTCGCTACTTGCTGGGGAATTCGCTTTACGCTGGATACATCAAGAAGTACTCCACAGGTGAGCTGTTCCCAGTCCAGGGCAATGCCTTCCAGCCCATTGTCAGCGAACAGACTTGGCGGGCCGCGGTGGCGAAGCTGGAGGACAACGTGAGGCGAGCGGCGAGGCAGGGCAACCAGCCGAAGTACCTGCTGTCGTCGGTTGGCCTGTGCGGCAAATGCGGGGCCACTCTCGTTTCCGGGACTAACAGCCGAGGCGTTGGCACGTACAAGTGCGGCGAGCACTTCCATCTTTCACGCCAACGCGCTCCCGTCGACGCGATGGTCACCGAGGCGGTGCTCACTAGGCTGTCCGCCGGAGACGTGCACCAGCTGGTCATGCCACAGGAGGACGCCGGGGTGGACCGCGAAGCGCTGCTGACGGAGCGGAAAGCGCTGGTGGAGCGGATCGAGGTGCTGACCCCGCTGCTCGCGGACATCCGCCAGCCGCCGGGGAAGATCACCGAGGGACTTGCTCTCGCTCAGGCCCGCGTCGTCGAGATCGACGAAGCTCTCGTCGATCGCTCGGCGTCGCAGACAGCGGACTTCATGGCCGACATCGACGACCCGGTCGGCAGTGAGCAGCGCCGGAAGGCTGTGGAGCGCAAGTGGGAAGCCCTCGACATGGACCGCTGTCGGATGCTCGTAGTCGAGCTGATGACGGTGACTATCGAGCCCATCAACCCAGGTCACGTGAAGTTCGACCCCGGCCTCATCCGGATCGAGCCGCGTAGCAACTGACTCACGACCCGACTCGTCATTGCAATGGTGAGTTGAGTCGTGGGAGAATAGTTGCAGACTTAGAGAATCCCCCGGGGTCCGAGGTAGTAACTCGGCACGAGCCCCCGATAATCAGCCGGTAAACAAGGTCGTAAGCTCTCGACGGGATCCGGAAAAACTCATTCGTGAGGTTTTCCGTCATGTCTACTGTCGTCCTCGACGACCACCGCACCAACGATCTCGCTGTCCTTCCTGACCTCGATCAGAGCGAGAAGCTGTCCTCTCTCGAAGAGGGCCACGACCCCGTCATCGCCGCCGCGCGTGCCGCGGGCCGCTTGGCCGGTGAGCGCCTCGTTCGCACGCCCTTGACCCCGCGTCAGTGCGCCGTGGTCGCCTCCGTGATGGGCGGTGGTGCCCGATGAGCGCCAATTCCGCCGCGTTCGATCACGTCGCCGGATTCCGCTGGCGACAGGGTGATTCCTCCCTCGCTGACACTGAGGCCCGTCTCTACGACCTCGGCATGCTCCGCTCCGTGCTGGAGGAGGCTGTCGAGATCGCCGTCGCCGAAGCCCGCGCCGAGGGCGTGACCTGGGCCAGGATCGGGGACGCTCTCGGCGTCACGCATCAGGCTGTCATCAAGCGTTACCGCAAGGGCGGTGGTCTCTGATGCACGCCGACGCCCGCGACCTCAGTAGCAATCCCACCGACCTGACCCCGCCCGGAGGGACCACGGAGGCACTCGGCGAAGCCGAGGTGCCCGTCGTCGATCCGAACGACGAGAACCACGTCCGTGCAGCCGAGGACGATCTCGAAGGAAACGGCTATACGGCTGCACCGATCAAGTCCGACGACCCCAACACGACCGCTGATTTCACCTCTGACCTGGGAACTAACGCCGATCAGCATGCGCGGCCCTCCTTGGGTGGCCGCGCATCCGTTTCGGAAACGGCTGCACAAGCGCCTACCTCGGTTGCAGTCGTGGAGTTCGCAGACCTGGACGTGCCGGGGGCCGATCCCATCGATGACATGGAACCGTTCGTCGTCGACTCCACGCCCGCGCAGGTCGCCGAGGCAAAGGCGTTCTTCACCACGGCGAAGGCCGCAGAGAGCACGGAGCAGGCGCAGCGCGCCCGGATGCAGTCGCGGGTGTTCTCGGTGATGCAGTACCGCGAGCACCCGGAGACCGGCGAGGTCATGCTCACGCAGGAGCAGATCGACGAGGGCCTCGCGGCGATGGGCGATCGCTATGCCTTGCATCGTTGGGCCTACGTGTGGCACCCCTATGATCGCCTGGTCGAGGTTGATGAGGGGACCGGAGAACACCGTTGCATTGGATTCAAGGGGCTCCACGTGCACATGGTTCTGTGGTTCGACGGTGACGCACGACCCACGATCCGCACAGTCTCCGATGCGTTCTCGATCCCCTCGGCGCGAGTGAAACCGCCAAAGGAAACCGCTGAGGACGGAGCCGAGCACAAGGGCCGCGATGCCGCGCCGAAGGCCTTCTTCGACCTCAGCGAGTACTTGCCGCACGAGTCGCGCGGGAAGGACGCTGTCCCCGGCGTCCACCAGTCGGATCGCCACTATCTCGTGGACAAGACGCAGGCGGGCAAGCCCGGCAAGTACCAGTACGGCCGTGGGCGCATCGTCACCAACTTCGACTTCGGCGGGGAGCTGGACGCGCACATGGCGATGCGCCGCAGTGCGGCGGAGGGCGGCGGCGGTGCCAAGCTCAGCAAGCTCTTTCAGGCCGTGGGCAAGGGTTCGCTCACGCTGAGGCAGGTCCGCGATCAGGAGCCCGCGATCTACTTCGCGAAGGGTAACCTGGCGCACTTCCAGAAGCTGCGCGGCGACTTCCTCTCGCACCGGGACGCGCCGGAGTCGGTCATGAACTTCTACGTGTTCGGCGAGGGCGGCACGGGTAAGGATCTGCTCGCGAAGGCGCTCGCTCGCGCTCTGGCCCCGGATGCGGACAAGCCGTACTTCAAGGTGGGCGGCGAGAACGTCTCGTGGGAGGGGTACGACGGCGAGCCGGTTGTGATCTGGGAGGACATGCGCGTCGGTGACATGATCCGCACGGCGAAGAGTCGCGGCATGCTCTTCCGCATCCTCGGCCCGTGGCGCGAGCGGGACGAGAAGCCGATCGTGAACATCAAGGGATCGAAGACCCAGCTGCTCAACCGGGTGAACATCGTAACGGGGCCGGAAGGCTATGAGGAGTTCCTCCGGGGTCTGGCGGGCGAGTACGAGTCGATGCAGGGCGGTGTGCGGATCCAGCACCAGGCGGAGAACCTCGGGCAGGGGTTCCGCCGCTTCCCGGTGATCATTCCGGTCGCCGAGCGTGAGTTCTCGATCTTCGTGAACTCCGGCGTGCTCAACGGCACCCGCGAGTACCAGAGCTACGAGCGGTACGAGCACATGCGTCAGGACCTGGAGTTGCTGGCGCGCAGGTGCAAGGCGATCAAGGACAAGGCGGAGCGCGAGCGCGTGCGCGGTGAGATCGAGGGGCGTACGGTCGCGCCGATCGTCGAGCACCACGATCGGATCGCCCGTCCGGAGCTGGACGCTATCGACGGAGATGATCTGTTCGCGGAGTTCGCGGGGGTCGGCCAGCCGATCCAGCCGAGCGCTGAGGAGATCGCCGCCGCAGAGGAGGCGGCCAGGCGTGACCGCGGGATCGTCGAGGAGCAGCAGCGCAAGCGGCTTGCCGAGCTGGAGGAGCACAACCGTGAGCTGAGGCTCTGCACCTGTTCGACGCCGCAGTCGGGCACCTACGCGCGTCACTGCGACGACTGCCCCGCGCTCTCCGAGGAGGAGCGTCAGCGCCGGGCCGACGCCAAGCAGAAGGCGCTCGATGCGAAGGTCGAGCGCCTCCGGGCGAACGGCGGTCTGCTGGTCGAAGGAGGTGCGCTATGAGCACCGAACTCGATGGGCGCTTCCAGGGGGTCGAGGGGGATGCAGTCCCCTCGCAAGCAGCCGGGGAGGACATGAGCGTCAGCGAAATGTCCGACACGGCTACTGCTTGCGTCGTCGCGAACTCCACCGTACAGGGACCGGTGAGCGACAGCCGCGCAGCCGACGAGACCGCCCCCGAGCGACGCCGGGTCTCGTTGGATGTGCGGCTCACGGAGACGGAGCGCGAAGCGATCCGCCGACGTGCCCAGCGCCTCGGCGTGAAGCCGAGTCGCTGGGGTCGCGATGTGATGCTCGACGCCCTTGATGCGCGTCGGTCGAACGAGCTGGAGGCGGTGATGCGGACCGCGCAGATCGAGGCCGAGCGCACGGCGCAGGCTCATGCGGATGCTCGCGCTCTTGCCGCCCAGGTGCGCCCGCTCGCGGTCAACGTCAACACCCTGGCGGCGAAGGCCCTCGCCGGTCAGGCGGTGACGCTCTCGGACGAGGTGTCCGAGCTGGTCGAGGTGCTCCGCGATGTCCGGGAGCTGCTCGGTGATCGGGTCGCGGTCCGATGAGCACGACTCACTACGCGCCCAGCCGGTCGGCGGCGTCGTCGGAGCGCTATGTCCGCGGCCTGGCCGACGAGCGAGGCGTCGCCGTCACCTGCGACGTTCCTGGCGGCCCCGGGGCGTTCTCGCGACGGGCCGAGGCCCTGGCGGCAGCGAATGACCGTGAGGTCGAGGCCTTGCACTATCGGCAGTCCTTCGACGCCGCCGAGTTCGACCCCGACAGCGCCGAGGACGTGCAGCGGGTGAACGATCTCGGCTACCAGCTGGGGAAGAGGATGCACCCGCACGCCGACGCCCTCGTGGTCACCCACACGGACGGTCGAGGTCGCAAGCCGCACAACCACATTCTGATCACCAACCACGACAACGAGACGGGCCGGGCGCTGTCGGACTACCGCACGTTCAAGGACCGTCCGGACCAGGGTCAGCAGCGCGGTGTCCAGTCGGTCAACGACGAGTTGATGACCGAGCACGGGCTGACCATCGCACGCGAGCGGAAGCTCGCCGCGAAGGACTGGGACATGCGCCGGGAGGAGTTCGCCGAGGGATCGCTGTCCCAGCAGATGGGCGACCGGTTCGAGGTCGCTCTGCTCGACAAGCGCTCGGTCGATGTCGAGGGCCTGCGCGAGGTCATCGCCGAGCAGAACGATCAGGCCGACGAGTACGGCGATCGGGTGCCACGGATGCGGCTGCACTCGACGACGGCGAAGAAGGGCAAGAACGCGGGTAAGGAGCGCTGGACTCTCTACATCGAAGACGACCGAGACGAGGCGAAGCGGGCCGAGCTGCGGCACGCGGTGACGAGACTCTCGCCGGAGTTCGCGCCGGACCAGGCGCAAGCGATGTTCGAGCACAACCGGAAGAGGATGGAGCGGGATCATGGGATTGATGGACAAGGCCAGGGCCGCCGACGAGCAGGAGCGCAGTTCGGAGATGCTGGAGACGTTGGCCTCGAAGCACGCCGCCGTCGAGCAGCAGCTCACGACACTGACGAAGGCCGTGAAGGAGCTCACCGGGCATCAGAAGATCATGGACGAGGAGCTGACGAAGCGGATCGACCGGGCAGCGACCTCGCAGCCCTCCGCGAGCACGTCGCAGCAGATCGAGGGCGTCGAGAGCAGGCTGAGCGAGATCGAGAGCACGCTCAGCGAGTTCGCGAAGAGTCTCGACGGGAAGAGGCTGAGTGCCGCCTCGCAGAGTTTGGTCGCCGAGGCGCAGAGGAATCACGCGGCTACGGCCTCGGCGACTGAGAAGCTCCAGGCGCAGGCCAAGGCGAACCAGGAGTTCGTGAGTCGCGTCGGCGGAGCCGTGCAGCGGATCGAGAAGCGCACAGAGGAGCGGGTCGAGAAGGCCGTCGAGCAGGTCGCCGGGGAGGCCGCCGCCACGATGACGGCGAACCTCGACGCCTCGAACGACCGCGCCGAGAAGGTCACCGCCGCCACGGCGAAGATCGAGGCCCGTCAGCTCTGGTCCGCTGCCGCCGCGATGTGCCTCGCCCTCCTGCCGGTGGCCGTGGTCGTCGCCGGTGTGTGGATGGCCGTCGCAGGGCTCATCACGGGAGCTCAGTGGGCGCTGGACGTGGAGGGGAGCGTGTGGCTCGGCATCGGGCGCTGGCTCGCGGTCGCCGTGGGCCTCGCCGGGGCCGGCTACGCCCTCTTCGCCTCCGTCCGCTGGGTCGCGGCGCTGGTCGAGACGTGGAGGGGAGCCGGGATGCCGAAGTGGCCGCATTGGCGCAGGTGAAACCATGCCGCCGCACCGATGGCGCATGCCGAGGCCTCGGGTGAGCCCCAGGCTGAACGGCTGAAGGCTCACTCTTCGCGTCTCATGGAGCTTTCCCCGACGAGATCTCTGATCGAACTCAGACCTCGTCCACCACATCGCCGATCGTGTGGTGGAGGTCGTCGAGGAACGCCTCGATTTGTGCTCGGCGCTCGCACGCCGCAGTCGTGCTCATCATGCCGAGTCCCGTCGGACATGGGCACATAGCCCCGCGCCCGCCAGGCCGAGTGCCGGTACGAGAAGCGCGACGGCAGGAGGCCACACGGACATGCCTGCAGGGGCCTCCCCAAGTGCCTGGGCGAGGAGCAT
>DXGC01000104.1 GCA_019114135.1 Candidatus Corynebacterium avicola | reverse complement strand
CGGCTACACCATCTTCGGTGAGGTCACCGACAAGGAGTCCCAGAAGGTCGTCGCCAAGATCTCCCGCGTCTCCACCAACCGCATGGACCGCCCGGACGAGGACGTCGTCATCGAGTCCGTCGAGGTCGTCTAAGCCAGTTGCCTGAGCCAACCGGCTACACCGGTCCCGCAGGACAACCTGCCGGATCGTTCTTCGGGGCGCTACGGCGGTTCTTCGCCGGTGCCACCGCCACCGTCACGCTGATTCTGGCGTGCCTGGTGACCTATCTCGCGACCGCCGTCGACGGCCGGTCGCTGACCGACCCGACCGCCAGCACCATCGGCGGCAACGAGCTGGCGTGGCAGTTGATGATCAACCCCACGGCCGTCGTCAACCGCCACGAGTACTGGCGGCTGGCCACCGGAGCCCTGGTGCACCTCAACATCGGGCACCTGGTGATGAACCTCCTTGTCATCGCCTTCATCGGCCGTGAACTCGAGCGTGCGTACGGGACACTGACCATGACCGTGTCGATGGCGCTCTGCGCCGTCGGCGGCGGGCTGGCTGTGGTGTGGATGGAACCGGGCACCGTGGTCGGCGGTGCGTCCACCATCGGCTACGGCATGTTCGCCATGCTGGTGGGCCTGGCGGTGAGCCGGGGGACCGACATCCGGGCACCCATCGCGCTGATCGTCGTCAACGTCGTCTACACCGTCTTCGTCGGAGGGGTGTCCCTGTCCGGCCACCTCGGCGGGCTGGCCGTCGGCGCCGTCATCGCGCTGGTGCTTTACCTGCGCGGGCGGCGAGCCCTGGCGTCCTGACATCCGAAAACACCAGTGCCCGGACGCAGAAGCGTCCGGGCACTGGTGCGCACTGGCACAGTGGCGCGTCCCGACGGCAGGACGTCCTGCCGTGAAGGGGGAGTGGCTGCTACTTCCAGCCCATCGTCATCAACAGTCCCGCGATGAACAGACCGAAACCGATGAGGTAGTTCCAGGCGTTCAGGTCAGCCATGAACGGGATGCTGGTGCCGGCGATGTAGTTGACCACCAGCCAGGCCAGGCCGAGCAGCATCAGGCCGAGCATCAGCACGATGTACCAGCGCGACGTACCCGTCGAGTTCAGCTTGACTGGCGTGCGGCGGTCGACGGAGGACCCGTTGAGGCTGCTGGCGGAGCTGTCCTCCGGTGAATCGGAGATCCGTGACTTCGGCATCTGGTTAACCCTCACTGACGTGGAGACGTGTGCGAACGCCCTAACTCTACCAGCGGGGGATAGGATGAACGGCATGCGCATCCTCGTCATCGACAACTACGACAGCTTCGTCTACAACCTGGTCCAGTACCTGGGTGAACTCGGCGAGGACTGCACCGTGTGGCGGAATGACGCGGATGAACTCGGTGAGACCACCGCAGACCTGGCCGGTGTGCTGGACACTTTCGACGCCGTGCTGATCTCCCCCGGGCCCGGCGAGCCCTCTTCCGCGGGCAGGACGCTGGACATCATCGCCCACTGCGCTGAGAACCGCATCCCGCTGCTGGGTGTGTGCCTCGGCCACCAGGCGCTGGGCCAGTACTTCGGCGCCGACGTGGTCCGTGCCGGGGAGATCTACCACGGCAAGACCAGTCCGGTGACCCACGACGGCACCGGCGTGCTCGCCGGACTCCCCTCGCCGTTCACCGTCGCCCGTTACCACTCGCTGACCGTGGACCCGGCGACCGTTCCGGACGAACTGATCGTCACCGGGCACGTCGCCTCCGGGATGATCATGGCGATGCGGCACGCCGAGCTGCCGCTGCATTCGGTGCAGTTCCACCCGGAGTCGGTGATGACCGGCCACGGTCACCGCATCCTCGCCAACTGGCTGCAGGACGCCGGACGCACCCTCGACGAGGGTGAGCTGACCCGGCTGGCCGCCCGGCACGCCGACACGTTGGCCGGGGCCACCGCCGCCGTCGCGCAGTAGGTTCCTCCGCGCGGGTCTGCCGTCGGGGGTTCTCTAGGCGCTGTGGCGCGCCGCGCGGAAGACGACCAGGGCGACCGCCACGGCCCAGGCCCAGCCCAGGGTCGTGAACGGCACGATGATCCCGAAGTTGATCAGCAGCGCGCCGACGCACCAGCCGGTGCCGGTGACGATGCCGACGGCCCCCAGGATCCGGGACGCCCGCGTCGTGCCGATCAGAGCAAGGCCGAACAGGGCCACGGCCACACCCAGCACCGCCTGGGCGACGAAGGCCGAGCTGCCCAGGATCAGCAGGAGCGACTCAGTGCGCTCCAGCACGAGGTCCCGGGCGACGGTGTCGAGCTGGTTGGCGGCGGACCACAGGCCCACGGCGTGGATGCCGTAGTAGATCGCGAAGGCTCCGCCGGCGATGCCCCAGGCGACCTGGGCGACGGCGCCGCGTCCCTGGCCCAGCATGCCTGAGGTCTTCAGCAGGGCGACGGCGGCCGCCCACATCATCACCGCGCCGACGTTGGCGAAGTGGGCGATGGTCCACAGGCCACGGTCCCGGACATAGTCGAGGGTGGCCGCGGCATCGTCGATCGGCGGGTTGCCGTGCAGGGCGGTGGGCAGGATGTAGGCGATCACGCCGAGGATCAGGAGGGCCGCGGCAGCGCGCCGCTGGCGGATCGTGGCCGACGGGAGGGTCGGGGTATGGACGGTCGGGGTGGGTGAATGGGTGGAACTCGGGGTGCTCACGAGTGCTCCTTAGATGAGCTCGGGGTCGACATGGCGACCAGTAGACATAATGTGTCTAGGTACGGTAGCAGGATTAGGCATATAATGTCTACATGGTCTCATCCGAATCCCCGTCCGCCGCTCCGTCCGCTTCGCTCTCCGGACTGTCACTGCTGGTCCTCGCCCTGCTGCGGGAGCACCCGATGCACATCTACGGTCTGCACCGTCTGATCCGCGACAGAGGGCTCGACCGGCACGTCAACGTCCAGCACCGCAACAGCGTCCGGCAGGCCGTGGACCGGTTGAAGCGCGGTGGATTCATCGAGGTCGACGACGTCCAGCAGGACAGCGGCCCCGCCCGCACGATCTACCGCATCACCCCCTTCGGCAGCACAAGCTTCACCGAGGCCCTGCGCGACATGGTCGCCCATCCCCGCCGGGAGTTCCCCTCCTTCCCGGTCGCCGCCTCACTGCTGGCGTTCCTGGAGCCCCAGGACGTGGTGGATCTGTGCGGGCAGCGTCGTGTGGAACTGGTGGCCACGCGGACGGAACTGGAGTCCCTCGGCACCCCGCCCCCGGGGCTGCCCGAGATCCTCTTCGTGGAGAACGACCTGGAGCGTGCCCTGGTCGACGCCGAGATCGCCTGGATCGACCGGTTGGCCGCCCGGATCGCCGACGGCGAGCTTCAGTGGGACCCGGCGGCACTGCTGGAGACCTCCCCGATGAAGCAGATCATCGAGGAGTGACCCCTAGCCAAGGCCGAGGTCACGGCCAAGGTCCGGAGCCGGAATCCTTCAATTGGGAAGGCCCAGGACGTTCACGCGGACGGTGATGTCCGCGTCGTTCGAGACCGTCTGGCCCTCGTTCTCGGACTGGCCGACGACCCGGTCCACCTTCGTCGGGTCCAGCTGGTCGACGTCGTTGCGGTTGATCTGGTCGGGGGAGCCGCGCCAACCGGCGCGTTGCAGCTTGCCCGCGACCTCGTCGTAGTCCGAGCCGACCAGGTTCGGCATGGTGAACTGGTTGCCCTTGGACACCTCGAGGGTCACCGTGGAGCCGCGCTCCTGGCGTCCACCCTCGTTGGAGGCGGACAGCACCTGGTTCTCCTCCTCGGTGGAGTCGACCATGTTGGTCTCGACCTCGAAGCCGGCGCCCTCCAGGTTGGCGATGGCCTCCTCCATCGTCTGGCCGACGACGGTGGGCACGCGGACATCCTCCGGTCCGGAGGACACGGTGATGCCGACCTCGGTGCCCTCGGTCACCTGGGAGCCCGAGGGGTGGGTCTGCTCGATGACCTTGCCGGCCTCGACGTCCGCGCTGGCGCTCTCCGCGACATTGGAACGCAGTCTCAGTCCGGCGTCCTCCAGGGCCTCGCGGGCCTGCTCGGTGGTCAGGTCGGAGAGGTCGGGGACCTCGGTCACGGCCTGGCCACTGGAGATCAGCAGGGTGATCTGCGAGCCGGTCGGCATCGACGAGCCCTCGCCCGGATCGGTGCCGATGGCGGAGTCCCGCGGGACCTCCGGGTCGGCCTGGTCCTCGACGTTGACCTCGAAACCGGCGTCCTCGAGCAGGTTCTCGGCCTCGGCGCGGGGCTTGCCGGCGACATCGGGGACCGCCACCTGCTCGGCGACCTGCTCGGTGTCGTCATCGTCGTTGTTGAGCCAGTTCCACGCCACGGCGACGCCGCCGCCCAGCAGGGCGAGCACGGCGATGATCGCCAGCGGGGTGACCCAGCGGCGCTTCTTGTGGCTGCGTCGTTCGTCCTCTTCGTGGTCGTCGTAGTCGTCGGAGTAGCTCCGGTCGCCGGACGCGCCGGCACCGTTGCCGGCAGCGTCGCCAGCGCCGTTCCCTGCCGCGTGCGCACCACCGGAGCCGGCGGCAGCGGCACCGGCGGCACCGAGACCGGCACCCGCGGCAGCACCCGCCGCGGCGGCGCCGGCGGACGGCATCTGCGTGGTCTGCACGTCCCGCTCGACGTTCTCCAGGTCGGCGTAGGCCGCGGCGGCCAGGGGCATCCGTCCGTCAGCGATACGCTGCAGGTCCAGTGCCATGCCGTCGGCGGAGTCGTAGCGGTCGGCAGGGTCCTTCGCCATCGCGGTGAGTGTCACCGCGTCCAGCGCCAGGGAGGCGTTGGCGTCGAGGTCCATGCCCGGGACCTGCGACGGCGGCACCGGTGCGTCCTGCACGTGCTGGAAGGCCACCGAGAACGGCGACTCGCCGGAGAACGGCGGACGACCGGTGACGACCTCGTAGAAGACGCAACCGGCGGCGTAGATGTCGGAGCGTCCCTCGGCGGAACGACCGCGTGCCTGCTCGGGGGAGAGGTACTGGGCGGTGCCGATGACCGCGGCGGTCTGGGTCATCGCCGAGGTCGTGTCCGACAGGGCACGGGCGATGCCGAAGTCCATCACCTTCACCGCGCCGGTGTTGGTGATCATGATGTTCGCCGGCTTGA